>JAUQYZ010000270.1 GCA_030587475.1 Candidatus Sigynarchaeum calidifontis | reverse complement strand
ACCGGCCCCGGTCGCCGTGCACGAGGCGCTTGAACACGATCTTGAGCACGTCGTGCTGCCCCTGCTCGTCCCTCGCCCGGGTGAACCGGCGCAAGTGCCGCACCACGTCCATGACCGACGTGCAGTAGTAGTGGTGCACCGCCACGCGGCCGCGGCGCCGGGCGTCGAGCTCGTCGCCGGCCAGGCGGCGCGCGACGGGCGCGAGGACCGGATCCCACGTGTCTCGGAACGACATGGTCGCATCTCGCGATCGCCGCGGGATTTTAAAAGGATCGGGCAGGTGAGAGTTTCTGTAACGTGGTTGGTTATCGTGAATTTTTTCAGCGATGCTCGCTTTTCAGCGAGCACCACGCGGCGCGTCTGGCGATTCCACCTTTTTTGAAAAGGCGCAAGATGATTCCGTTCAACCGATGCTCATCGAATCGAACACGGGGACGACGCTGGAGACCTTATTATGTAAAAAGAACCTGCTTACCGGGGAGATCACGTGTCACGATTGCGAGAACGATCTGGAACTGAACGACAACAAGTTCCTGGCAATCGGATAGCGCGTCATCGTGAGGCTAGCAACCGGTTTCAGCAACCCGGTTTTTTACTGGCCCCCTCGTTATTTATACATTCCTTTCCGATGCCCGACTTCTAGAACCATGATCACGAGCTCCTGGTCCTTGATGTCGATGATAACCCGGTAATCCCCGATCCTTAGACGATAAAAAGGCCTTCCGACAAACTTCTTAACATTAGACCCGCGCGGGTTTTCCACGAGCTCCCCCACGCGATTGTAGATGGTTTTTGCAACAACACGAGGAAGATTGCTCAATTGCTTGAAGGCTTTCTCTGTCCATTCGATTCGATACATTTAGAAACCCATCCGTCTTCCAACGTCCTCGTGGGAAAGGCCCCGGCCATTCTTTTGATCGTCAATGGCTTCCTCGAGATCCTTTATTGCTTGATCGCTCAATTCTTGGGCGTCCTCGATGAGCTGCTCGATCACGTCGTTATACGAGTCGCGGGAAGAGACCTTCATCTTTTCAAGGGCCTCCTTCGTCCTTTTCGAGACCTGGATCGTCGTCATGTCGCTCATGAGATATCATGACTTATAATGATCTATTAACTTTTCCTCATGGTTTCATGCGACGCCCCCGATAAGTCGCACGAGACGTAAGATTGGTCCCCCTCGCGCTCGAGTCGCTCGGAAAGAACTTTGCGACGGCAGCTATCATCACGTGCATGGCGCCCGGGCCCGGGATTTCATCGACGTGGCACATGACATCGACTTTATAGAAGGATATATTTCATGCCTTGATCATCGCATGCATCGATGCTGCCGTTCTAACTGGTCCTCTTCTTTTTTTCAAGCATTTCTTCAAGAACCCGTTTCTCGTGCTCTAGCGTCGACGCGTCAGAACCGATCTCCACGTCCATCTCGCGGGCGGCTTCTATCACACGACCGATAGGTAGCCGCGTTCGCTCCGCAACTTGCTCGATGGACAACTCGCCACGGTGCACCAGCAAGATATCCCGCTGCAGCACGGCGCGTTGGTACCCATCGAGTATGAATTTTCGTATCAACGCGCTCCGGTCAAGATTCATCTCGGCAGCGAGCTTTTCGATGTCCTTTAACACGTCTTCATCCAATCTCGTGCTGATCGTACTCGTGTCACTCACCTTCCTTTAGCTTCTTTACTCGTCGAATGAATCTCCGCAATTCTGTTATGCGGACGAGGTCTAACTTGTGGATTTTATCAAGAGCGGTTAATAGATCGTCAAATTCGTCCTCCGTGATCTTGCCCAGCAAGACCATCTCGACCAGCAACGAATCCAAGCCCAACACGTCCAAGCCAAGCCGGATTGCTTCCTTCTTGGCTTTCTTGTCATCTGTGACGCATATGGCTTCCTCTTTGCTGTCGACCTCGATCTTGGCTTCAGCAAGGGTCTCGGCTTCCCCTTGTCCTAGCGTTGAAATTAGGATGCCACGCGGGACGATGTTCTTGATGATGCCTTGAGCCAAAAAACCTTTGAAAGATTTTGCCGATCCGGGATTCTTCTTCTGATCCATGATCTCGTTGTGCACTGTAGTAGTGATAATGATGGTCCCGAATGTGTCATGAAGGCGTGGTATCATGCCCAGTTTCTGGCTCAAGATGAGGGAGCACGCGTCGAATTTCAGTTTCACGAGTTGATGATCCGGGTTGGCCTATAAAAAGATGTGTATTTTATTACTGTAAATGTTTACATCATTCTTCTTGCCAGACCGAAAAGCTTGGTACTCAACGAGCTCGGGGTAAATCCAGTGGCCGCGAAGCTGGACGGCATGGGAGATCGGCAGGTGCGGGCTCATCTCCTTGAGATAGCCGATGACGGGCGGCACGGCCACGGCGGGCGCGGGGATGCCAGCGAAGCCGCATTGCACGACAAGCGGGTGCAAGTCAAGCACGAGCAGCCCCGGTTGGTCCGCCATCATGGTTCGCCTTTTCATGTCTCAAGCAAAACTAGATTTCATTGGATAATAAAAAACTGACAGCGAGCGAACATCGATGATTGCGACCCGTCGTTCTCGCGTGATCGGGCGGCCGCGTTCGCCGGCATCATGGAGAAGTTTTTGACGTTCCTGGCGGCGGGCGAGGGCGAGGACCAGCCGGTGGAACGATCCATGGCGAGCGTGGTTGAAGGATAACAACCTTGTAGATTATCGAGAACAATACAACAACAAACAAGCATATTCTGAATGAGCCCCAGCAATGACTTTGAATTAAGCCTTATCGTTGATTAGTAGGCTCGAACCATAGGTTTAAAACAGAGTGTTGTGAATGCAATATTTAATCGTCATCGAGAATCCCCCAATAAGGAACTAACTCGTTCATTGAAGAGGTGGAAACGGGCAATGAAGCACCGCGTCACCACGCATCGATTTGCATCTCTGGTCGTGATTCTTTCCATCACAATCCCCATTACCTACGATTTGATCGCATCACAGATTTGTCCCGTGTTACCACGACGATCTACCGATCCGGTGGGTATTCAAGAAGCCAGACCGTTTTATGAATCTACTGATGAATATCTCCTAGAGAAATGGTCATCAAATATCACGACTAGCGAGCTATACGCGACTGATTCGGCCACGAATGGAACTGATGTCTATGTATTCATCGGGAACGGCGTTTTGCTTCGGTATACCCGAGATGGAGGCCTCGTCTGGAACATCACCTTACCCAACGTGATCATGACGAATAGGCCGGATATTGCAGCGCTCGATTCATGGATATACCTCGCGGCGAGCTATAGTAACGGCACGGCATTCCTCCAGAAAAGGAATGGATTGAACGGGGTGCGATCCTGGGAGTACCGCTTCGGGAATGGGACGAGCAGGAGGAAAATCGCGTTGACTTCGTCCGGTATTTTCATCATCACAGATCGGGAAATCTTCGACTTCACTGCGAGCGGGTCGGTGGTCTGGAAAAAGGCGACGAGGACGATCTTCGGAGGTAATTTTATTAATGGTTGGGATATCGAGATCATCGACGGGTTCATCTATATCGTTTCATGTGAAGTATCTTCCTTGATCACATACTTCGCAAAATTATACCTCTCCGGGGACGTTGATTGGACTAGGACGAGGTCGAGCTTGGTCGCCCCGCACATCACCTATACAAATGGCACGATCTGCCTAGTCGGCTTGAGCGACGAGGTAAGCTCATCTCTATTTTTGAGCCTCGTCAAATACAACACGACAGGATCCTTTTTGGATAGGTATCTAGTGGACTCGGAAGAGGTCGCCTATGAGTTCTTCCTCCATGATGTCTTCATATTCGATGGCATAATTTACATTTCATATTACGACACTCAAGTCGCGATCGGATGGGGAATGAGTAGATTGTGCGG
>JAUQYZ010000223.1 GCA_030587475.1 Candidatus Sigynarchaeum calidifontis | reverse complement strand
GCATCAAGATCGTGGCGCTCGTGGCAAGCAAGATCACCGGCAAGATAAAACATTGCCTGGAATGGGTGCACAACTGGAGAAGGTCACGTTATATTTTTGTCGTCGTAGAGGTTATGATAATCTGTCGAGAGACCCCCCTTGAAAATGATTTCAGATTTGCCTCCTTGCTTTTTTATCGTGTCGGGGGTCTTGATAAAGATGAAAAGGGAGGAGGCCATTATGGCCGCCCCGGCCACGAAGATGATCGGGTGGTACGGGCCCTGGTTGATCGCGAACAGCAATAGCCCGCCGATCAACGCCCCTGGAGCCATCATAAGCACGTCGGCTATCGTGTTGTAGATGAACATCGTCGCCTTTTGATCGGCAGGGCACAAGTCTTCCATCCAGGCCTGCACGAGGATCTTGAGCGAGAAATAGAGGGTGATGGCGGGGCCACCGATGAGCACGAGCAAGAGAAACGCCCCCGGTTGTATAAAATACACCGACGCCAGCAGGATGGTGCCGAGGGGAAGCAAGATCTTGAAGATGCTCCGGCGTCCGTGCTTGTCTGATATCTTCCCGAGGGGTATCTGGACAGCCACGCTGATTAGCAAGATGCTCCCGACCGAGATGACAAACGTTAACCCGGAGATGTTCACGTAGTAGGTAATGAAGGGCAGCAAGAACGGGTAAAAAACGCAACCGCCCATGGCAAGCAAGGCTACGCCGACGAGTGACCTGTAAAATGCTTTGTTCTTCCGGTAATTCACCATGGAAAAAGCCTTTCGAAAATATTCACGAAATGTCCCTTGTTGCTCGCACACGGGTGGTTCCTTGATGAAAAGCGTCGACGTTACCGTCGAGACGATGATCACGGTGCCGCCGATATAGAAAAACGAGTCCATAAACACGATGCTAGTCGACAAGCCTGCAATGACGACGGGAAAGGCCATTCCTACCATGTTGGGAATGTTGAGGATGCCGTTGACGGTCGCCCGCTCGTTCGGCGTCGTGATCTCGATGAGCAAAGCGAATCGCGGCCCTGTTAATAGATCACCACAGAAGGACATGCTGCAATCGATGATGATCGCCGCGATCAACTTGTCCATGGTCGTTGGAAAAAGCTTCACGATCGGGAATAGCATCATTATCGAACCCGATAGCACGCCACCGAGAATGATGTATGGCTTGCGACGGCCCAGTTTCGATCGACACGCGTCGCTCGCGGGGCCGGATATCCACATGCCGATGACGTTTGCAATGGCGGACAATGCCACGAGGATGCTAACAAAAAAGCCAACGCTGTTCGTGTCAGGATTGATCAAGGGATTGGAGAAATACATTGCAACGAAAGCGTTCTCGCAGCCCCAGAAAATGGCTATGCCAAGCCACATCCAAGCCAATGAAGCAAGTGCCCGCTTTTCCATGTCATGGATCTCGGTCTGGAATATATTAACACTTCTGAAACGGCATGGCTCAAACGTGGAAGTCGTCGAATGCCGCCTCTATCGCGGGGATGCTCCGCGCCGCCCGGATCGCATCGGACAATTTCTTGACCCCGCGGAATCCCTTCAAGAACCAGGTGGCTTGATCCTTGAATTCCGTGATGCTGCGGTCGTGTTCGATGGAATGATATGACCGGGCGAATGCGCGGAAATCATCGACTGCTTGCCCAACGCCCCGCGGCGTGTCGACGTGGTGATCGAGCCAGTCGTTGACCTGGCGGAAGATGAACGGATTTCCCTTCGCTGCGCGGCCGATCATGATCGCGTCGCAGCCGGTCTCGACCATCAGCCGTTCGGCGTCTTGTCCCGAGAACACGTCGCCGTTCCCGATCACGGGCACGTGCACGGCCTCCTTCGCCGCCTTGATGAGCGCCCAGTCGGCCGTGCCCTTGAACAGCTGCTGGCGCGTGCGCCCGTGCACCGTGATTGCGGCGACGCCGATACTCTCGAGCAGCTTGGCCACCTCGACCACGTTGATCTTGTCGGGGCTCCAGCCCGTGCGGATCTTGGCCGTGACGGGCTTGTTCGTCGACGAGATGACCGCCGCGACGGCGCGCTCGAGCTGGTTGAGATGCAAGAGGAGAAAGGCACCGGCCTTGTTCCCGCACGCGTCCGCGTGGGGGCAGCCCGCGTTGAAGTCGATGACGTCCGCCCGGGCATCGAGCAGCCCGACCGCTTGCTTTATTTCCCCGGGCTGGTTACCCCCGACTTGCACGCTCAACGGCGCGTCGTTACCAGCGAATTCATCGTCCAGGCGACGTTCCCACTTGTCGATTTCCCACGACCAAAAGGTTTGCGTGGACAACAAGCCAGCGCCGTGCTGCTTGCACAGGATGCGGAACGACGGGCAGTTCACCGCCCGCATCGGCGCGAGGAAAGCGAGGTGCTCGATGGCCACGTTCCCGATCTTCACGGCATCTCACGATGGTTCGTTCTTTGAGAGGTATTCGGACGGTTCGAGTTGCCGCAGGTTCCTCGGGTAATTGCTGCACAAGTCCTGGTAGATCTGCTTCGCAGCCTTCCAGAAGGCGATCTGCTCCGGCTTGGCCATCCCGATCTCGGTCGCTGGCACGCCTGCGGCTATGGATCCAGGCGAGATCCTGGTCTTGCTCTTCACGACAGCGCCCTCGGCGACGATCGCGTTCTCGCCAACCTCCGCGAAGTCCGACACGGTCGCAGCCATACCGATGACGGCACCCTCGCGAATGATACAAGTGTGGATCATTGCCGCGTGGCCGATGGTCACGTTCTTGCATATCGTCGTCTTTTGCGAAACCCTCGCATGGATCGTGACATTTTCCTCGATGGCGGAACCATCGTCGATGTCTATCGTGCCGTAATCCCCGCGGATGATTGCACCGGCGCCCACGAACACCTTGGCTCCGATCCGCACGTTCCCGATCACGTCCGCGGACGGGAAGATGTACGCGGACGGGTCGATGCGGGGTGTATGCCTTCCGTATGCGTAGACGGGCATTTCATGCTTCACCTTTCACGGGGGAGAAATGTTCGTTATCACTTGAACCGCTCGAATTGGAAAATCCAATCAGATGGTTGAATCTCAACCATTGGACCATGAATATTAGAACGATGTGACCGGTTTTCAAGACGGCTTCGGGAGGCCGATCTCTCCCAGCGCCATCCGTCCCAGGTCCGTGACGAACATCGGCACCAGGTTCGACTTCCAGCACTGGTTCTCGAGCGTCTCCATGCACATGGGGCAAACGAAGACCATCGCTCGCGCCCCGGCCTTCACCGCGTCCGCTATGTTCCTTTGCTGCGCGTCCCTGGCGAGCTTCTTCTTTTCCTTCAGTTTTTCCTTCGGCACCTTTTCAGCGTCGATCGCGCCGCTGATCTGCAGCGCCGCTGCCTGGCAGCACAACGCGTTCTCGTGGTCATATTCCCGCTTCACGCGCTCGACTCCCAGCAAGGTGAACAGCTCGTCCAGGTACTTGTCCTTCTCCGGCGTCAGCCTCGACGAGCAAGAGCGCTGGTACGCGACCTTCAAGTTCAATGGCTTGATATCCGCCGCGTGTTCCTTGAAGAACTTCACCATGTACTCGAACACGTGGACGGGCTTGAAGGGCACCGAGACGCCGAATTGTGGCGCGTACCGCTTGTACAGCGCGTAGCACTCGTCGTGGAAGCAGATGACCTCGCTCACGCCCAACTTGGCGATGTTGTCGACGATGGTCTTCGCGCGCTTCTCCACGAGCGAGTATTGCCCCGTGTGGAAATACAACAAGTTGCAAAAGAAGTTCCGGCCGCCCAGCTTGTCCAGTCCGTCGAAGAGTTTTCCCTCGAAGAGCGACGCGTGGCTCTTGATGAACGCGCACTGGCTCATGAACGGCTTGGTGACCCGCACCTCCTTGGAGGACTCGTACGGCTCATATTGCTTCTCGAGCATCTGGCGCGCGGCGTCCGTCAAGTGCAAGGAATTTCGCTTCTCTTGCAGTGAAGCGATCAAGTCGAACGGATTGGCGTTTTGCTTGCAATATTCGTTGCACGCGTAGCAAGTCGCGCACTCGCTCAGGACGACGGAATCCCTCCCTTCCATCAAGTTCTTTATCTCCGTCTTTGCATCATCCAGGCTTAAATGGAGGTATTGGCAACGGGTGAAGCAATCGCCGCAGAGCGTGCAGTTCTCCTTGATAAATGGCATGATATTTCTTCTCTGGTTGCCCTTTTTAATGTTCACTTGAATAGCTCGAACCGAAACCCTGCCAAGGCATCGCGGACGCGGGCGAGCTGCTCCTTCGACATCCAGCTCTTCGGCGCGCCGGGAGTGGCGGATCCGAGGGCTTTCGCCTTCTCGACCCAGAGGGGATTGTACGGGAGCGCGTCGATGAGCTTGACGCCGAGGCCCTCGAGAATCGAAGCGATGCCCGAGATGTTTTCCAGTATGTCAGTAATCCCTGGAACGAGCGGGATCCGGGGGACGAGCAAGGGCTTGTCGTAGACGTGCTTCTTGAAATCGAGCGCATCCTTGCTGCCCGGGAGGAACACTATGCGCTCCTCGATCATTCGCTTCAAGTTTTTCAAAACGAGGGCGTTGCTCGCCCCGCAGTGCTGCTGGTGGAGCGCGGGGTCGGCCAGCTTCACGTCGTAATAGATCAAGGCAAGGTGCTGGATGATGGAAAGTACCTCCGACGAGAGTTTGACGCTCCCGCAAGTCTCCAGGACGGTATTGATGCCTTCAGCTTTTAGTCGCTGGACGAGGGCGAGCACGAAGCGGGGGAAGAGGAGTGGCTCGCCACCGGACAGCGTGATCCCACCGCCACTCGTCCGGTAGAAGACCACGTTCTCCCGCGCGAGCTTGACGATGGCCTCGATGTCGGCAGGGGTACCCGCGTGCTTGAACACGCCGGCGGGACACGCGTCGACGCACTGGAAGCACAGGTTGCACCTCGCGCGGTCGACCTGGACGGGCGAACCTTCAAGGATGGCCTTGGGGGGACAATCGACGCAATCCTTGCACTCGATGCATTTCGAGGCTTGCACGACGAGCTGGTCGGCCTCATCCTTTGCTTCCGGGTTCTGGCACCAGCTGCAAGACAAGGGACACCCCTTGAAGAAGATGACCGTGCGGATGCCGGGCCCGTCGTCGAGCGAGTTTTGTTTGATGTCGCAGATCAACGGGGTGCCGCGATCGCCCACCATTCTTGACCGACCGTTGTTGGTTGCGTGAAAGGGAAACCGGTCACGCCTTGAACTCCATGCGCTCGATGAGTTCCACCTGCATGTCCTTGTTCAGCTCGGTGAAGTAGGCATTGTAGCCGGAGATGCGGACCATGAGCCACCGGTAGTTCTCCGGGTGGAGCATCGCGTCCCGCATCATGGCGGTCGTGACCACGTTGAACTGCATCTGGAGCCCGCCGAGGTCGAAGTAACTCCGCGCGTAGTCGTAAAAGTGGTCGAGCGTTTGCTCGTGGGTGTCGCCGCTGCTCGGCACCAGCTTCACGTTGAAAGCGATGTTGTTGGGGAATAGTTTGGCATCGATCGATGCGACTGTCTTGATGTTGTCAAGCAGCTGGTCAGACGAGCCCGGGGCGGGCGTGATGCCCGGGGTGAACGCCTTGCCGCAGAGCCTACCGCTCGGCATCGTGCCGGAGAGCTTCCCGAAGGCCGTGTGGTTCGACATTGACCAGAAACCAACGAGATAATTGCCGCCACGATAGTTCTTCGTGCGCGCGTACTCGTCGTTCATGAAGGCGATGAGATCCTTCGCCAGCGCGTTGACCTCCGGGTCATTGGAGCCGAACTTCGGGACGCGCTTGATGTGCTCGAGGATGGCCTTGTCACCCTCGCCCTCGAAGTCGCGATCGAGCACGGCCTTGAACTGGTCGAGATCGACCTTCTTCCACTCGTACACGACCTTCTTCAAGGCCATGAGCGAGTCGACGACGTCGACGAGGGCGACCATGGCGACGCCCGAGCTGTTGTACCTGGCGCTGCCGTGCACGACGTCCTTGCCCTTCTCGATCGCCCCGTCGATGAGGCACGAGAGCAGCGGGGTCGGCTTGATCTCCTGGTGGACGGTGCCGTACATGTTGTTGATCTCGATGGACTTGGCGATGAGGAAGGCAAGCTGGGATTTATAGCCACCGAGCAGCGTGTTAAAGACTGGATAGTTCGCTGCAGTGAATGCGGGGGTGAGGCTCTCGTTGATCGGGTAGTGGAAACGCGGGTGGCGGCCGCTGTTCATAAGTACCTCGAGCGGCGCGACGAGGTTGCAGAGCATGCTGTTCGTGTGCCCGAAGTGGCGGCCGATCATGGTCGGCTCGACGCAGCCCGTGGCAGCCCAGTCTCGAGCATCCTCGAGCGCGAAGCCGCGAGATACAAGCGTGTCGATCATGGCCTTGTCGTTGTGGATCGAGGGCGTCGCGGTCGTGTTGATGTTGATCTCCAGCAGCCGTCGCAAGTATTCGGGCGAGTTTTTATCCACGTGATACCGGGCGTTGACGTTCGGGTCGCGGATCGAGAGCATCTCGGTTACTTTCAAGAACATGTAAGTGAGGTCGTTGACAGCATTTTCGCCTGACGGCGTGATGCCGCCGAGCGTGAGTGCCTGGTCGGACGAGCTGCCGCCGAAGAGCTTGTTGCCAACGTTAGGCACGAGCGGCAAGTGATCGCCGCACTTCAAGTAGAACGCCCCGATCAGCGTGATCGCTTCCTTGATGGCTGCCTCGCGGGCATCGTTCCCGGGCGCCCCCGCCATGTCCCGCTCGAAGTACGGGTAGAGCACCTGGTCGAGGCGGCCGAGGGAGAGGCCCGCGTTCATGTTCTCGTTATGCATGGCCACCCAGACGATCCAGATCGACGTGATGGCCTCGCGGAACGACCGAGCGGGGTGCTCGGGAACCACGTCGATCACGTGCAAGATCCTGGATAGATTTTCTATCTTGCTGGCGAGCGCGGGGTCTTTCTTGGCTTGCAACTCGTCGACCTGCCGCTGTGCCTCCTTGTGCAGGTTCGTCGCGTACCCGAGCACGCCCTCGAGCGCCGCCCTCGCGCCTGCATAGAACGCGGCCCGGCCGTCGCCATCCTTGGCACGCGCTGCCTTCGCGTCGATGTCGGCGATGATGCCCCCGATGCCCTTGGTAAGAAGCGTTCCCCAATCCGGGATCGTGTGGGATATCGCCTGGGTCTTCCACATAAAATAATAAGCGAACTTGTCGTCGAAGCGCTGGCTCAGCGGGTTTCCATATTTCTTGCGCGTGTACTCCCGGATGTTCCGGTCCATCCAAAACGGGAACACGTGTTCGTTCAAGACAGTCTTTTCATCCTCTGAAATGAGATACGGGTTAAGATGGCGGGCATGAACCGTGTGGAGCTCGGGCCAGAGCATGACGGCACCGAACTCTGGAAACAGCTGCACGCCGAGGCGTTTGGAGGTCGTCGAGCCCGGCAGCAAGTCGCCGTCGCGGATGACGGGCGCTTTCATCGTGAGCACGTGCTTCAAGGCCAGGCCGTTGCGGAGCGATGCATCCCACGGTTGCCCGTCCTTCCTTTTTTCGAACCCCTCCGCGACGAAGAAGTCCGTGAGGTTCTTGGCTCGTTCGGTACAGATCTCTGCCCGTTCCGAGAAAAACTGGTTCTTCCGTTCCAGCAACCACGGGAAATCCGAGATCGAGAGCTTGCCGAGATAAGGATCCGCGAGGTACTTCACCGCGTCGACCTGCCGTCCGAGCACCTCGCTGTCTATTTTTTTAATGGCCGCTTGCTCCTCGGTGATGCGGGTCTGCGGCGGGAAGGAGAGTGACAGGGGACGCTTGACTTTCTTCGGGAAGATGGTCGTGAGGTAGGAGAACTTGCCCAGGGTGGCCATGCTACCCATGAACTCGAGATCCCCGCTGAGGAGGAGGTCAAGGCTGATGTCCGGCGTGTACTTGATCGCGTTGGCCATGATGTCCTTGCTGCTGTACTCGAGCACGAGATCGGGGTGCTCGATGCGCCCGGTACCGGATCGCATTTTTCCGTCCTTGAACTCGATCCAGATGCAAGCGGTGCCGTCCATGGTCTGGATCTGGATGCGGTTGTTGAATGTGTAGTTGGCGGAAGGATTGTATATCTCCTTGCGGAACTTTTTCGATATGCCGAATGCCAGGCCCATCAGCTTGAGCCCTATCTGGAATGGAAGCAAGCTTGCCATGCGCGTGGACGCCTCGTTCTCTTGTGGAACTATTTGGCGGTCTGACCTATTAAAGCGCGGCCCCCGTTCTACAAGGTGTCGCGAGAACTTCTAAAAGCCCGGGACGAGCGCGGGTAATAATTATTCGCCACAAGGCATTAAACGAGATCGGCCACATATGAGAGATGACCCGCGCCAGCTTACCCAAGTAGCTAAGGGGACGGCCTGCAGAGCCGTTGCCGAAAGGTATCGTGGGTGCAAGTCCCACAGCTGGCTCCACTTTTTTTCACCAAAGGATATTTCTGGAATGGCATGGAAAGTCACTTCATGGACATCGCGATCCACTTGGACAAGCGCGAGGCGTATCCCAACGACAAAATAACCTGCACGATACACGTCGCGGTCAAGAACAAGACGAAGGCAAAAGTGGATCGTGGGATCATTCATCGGGGAAATCTTGTCGGTCTATCGAGGAGGCAAGACGACCCACACGAAGCGTGAGACCCACTCTCTGAAAATTGGTTGTATGAGGCTTTTAATTTCAGCTACTCCTTTTTTGATGCTTTTAATCTCTTTCCAAGCCCAATATCGCCGCAATGACTTGTGCATAAAGCCGGTGGCCGAAATCGTTGGGATGGTTCAAGCCATTGCCAGTTAAATCAAAGTACGCCTTGCAGGCCAGTATATCCGCCCACAATTGCGTGGCATCCGCCACGGCGACCGATACACCCATTTTTAAAGCCATCGCGTGCAAGGCTTTCTGGTACTTGAGCAAGACATCGTTATATCCGTGGATCCACAAGTCGTTCATCATGGCCGATGCGACCACGACGAACTCCGCCGACGGGTTCACCATCGCGATGCCTGAGATCATTGCCTCGATGTCCTTGATGTACTTGCGATCGGGCCGGCGGCCACCGGCGTCGTTTGCCCCGAAGGCGATGACGTTCACGTCGAAGGAAAAGCCGGGATGCTTCTTTTCTGCCCCGTTGATGCGGTCTTGTAATGTTTTTTTACCCCACTCGGCGCTCGCGCCGCCAACCGACTCGTTGGCGAGCCGAACTTCCACGCCCGGCAGGCGATCTTGCAACATGCCGGCCACCAGGTCGGGATAACCGTGGTACCGAGGATACAAGCCCAGTTGGGCACTACAATTGGCGCCGGTCGATATCGAGTCGCCAAGCACGAATAAATCGAGGTTCTTTTTGCGCTGGCCTTCCCCCGCGAGTGCTCGCTGCAGCGCCGGCAGCCGTGCGGGATCGCGGCGCGGGATGGCCCCGTGCCACGTGGTGCCGTGCTTGTACGTCACGAGGATGGCCTTCTGGTGGAAAAGCCCTTTCTCCGAGAACAGCAGCCCGGTCTTCTTGTCGCGCGTCGACGGGTAGGCCAGCGGGCTCCCGAGCGGCTGGTATACGTCCGAGGGCGATAGATGCGGGTAATCCCGCGAGTGGATAAGCAACCTTGCACCATTATTGCCGGGCTTCGGCTGCACCTCGATGTCCCTCGTGGCTCCGCTGGACACGCGGTCGAATCGCCCGGCCGCGTCGTTCCACGCCTCGATGGCCACGGCGCCCTCTGGCTCGAACAGCAACGACCCCACGAGCACGTCGCCCACCGAAAACAGCAAGACCGGCTCTTGCACGGTCACGGCCGACTTCCAGACCGGCGCCTCGACCTTCCGCAGCTCCTCCGGCGCCGCGAACGGGTTGCTCGACATCGAACCCTAATATGCCCCGGCAGCACAAGAAGCTATCATGAAGCTCCATTATAGTCTTCCCGCGAGATTCATCCTCGACCACGAGAGCGCCCCGGCTGTCTTGAAAATGCTTCGCAACTCGGGCGTGGACAAGATGTGGCTCTGGGGATACTTCTTCGGACACTTCGACGCGTCGCCAGCGAGATTGGTCGAAGCACGGGCAGTTCTCGAGCGAAGTGGCTTCGAGGTCGGGATCATATCCATGCCCGTTGGCCATCCTGGCAACAGCCTGGATCCCGATGATCCGACGCTCGACTTGCGCATTCCCTCTCACTGGCGCTATCGCATCGACCGGCACGGCCGCACGGTTTATCATTGCGCCGACATCGAAGAGCACATGGTGCGGGACAACGTCGACGCGATGGTGCAGATCAAGGACGCGGGATTCACCGACGTGTTCCTCGACGACGACTTCCGCATGGGCAACCACGGGCCCGAGGTCACGGGCTGCTTTTGCGACGCTTGCATCGCTGAATTTAATGCCAAATATGATCGAAGCGAAACGCGAGAAAGCATTGGATCAGTTATCGGGCGACGCGAGAATAGCAAGCTCATCGATGAATGGATGGACTACATCTGCGGGAAAACCACGAGCCTGGCCAAGGTGCTCGCCCTCCCCGGCATCAACCTCGGCATCATGGTCATGCACCGGGGCGACGACCGGCACGGGATCCGCGTCGCGGATTGGAAGCCTTACGTGAAACACATGCGCGTTGGCGAGGCACACTTCGGCGACCGAGATTTCGGGCTGCCGCGGGGCAAGGCCAGCGAGATAGCAGGGATGCAGCTGCACGTCGCGCTGATGCGCCCTGCCGAGCTCTACAGCGAGACGACCGGCTTCCCGCCCCGTGCACTTTCCGCCGCCAATTGGGTGTGCAAGGCCAAGCTCGCCGTCGCCCTCGGCATCTCCAACATCTTCCTCATGGGAGGCACTTGGCTCCTCGACCCGGATTACTGGAGGGCGCTCGCCAATGCCTTGCCCGGCCTGCGCGAGGTCGAGCGCCTGGCAGGGGACTCGTCCCATCGACGTGTTTCCCCGGTGCACGTCGCTGTCAGCCAGGGCGATTTCGAGCTGCCGTGGTGGGCCCTGCGCGCTGGGATCCCCGCACGCCCCATCCTCGCGGGCGACGATGGTGACGACGGCGAGATCCTGCTCGTGCTCGGGATGACGCGGCTCGGCCCGGAATGGATTGACCGGCTGCGCCGCTACAAGCACGTGCTCTTCGATGCCACGGCCGCGGGCATGAACAAGCCGTTGCTTCGTGGCAATCCGTCTTGCCACGTGATCGAGCGCGGACCCCTGGCGATCGCCAGGCTGGCCGCCATGACATCGCCCGACCGCAGGGACGTGGCACTCGCGACCCGTTTGAGGCAAGAGCTGCGCAACTTGGACAAATCCATCCCGTGCGTCGAAAGAGGGATGGACATCTTCCTCGCGTGGATCAAGGACAAGGAAATAGCGATAGCATGCAATCTTCGCGCCGAGCCAAATGAATGCGTGCTCGATGCAAGCCAACAAGTGGTTGACATCAAGTTTCGCGGCCTGGAGATGGTTGCCATCAAGCTTGGAGGTGATAGAGCCTCGATCGTTGCGCGTGTATGATACAAAGGGAGAAATCTCTCCCTTTCCTCATTTCAACAAGGATTTCACGAGATCTCGAGCTTCGAGCAACTCCGCGGTGCCACCGTGCTCGATGGTGACGTCCTTGTCATACTTGAATTTCTTCATGCACCGGGTGATTTCTTCGAAATCGATGACGCCCTTGCCAACAGGCACGTGCGGATCGTTGTCCTTGGCTTTGTTATCAACAAAATGCATGTTGACGATTGATGGACCGAGTGTCTTGAAATACCGGTCGAACCCCGCCATGTCCTCGCATATCCACATGTGCGACGTGTCCAACGTGAGCCGGAACTGCTTGAAATAGTCCTTCGCGGCGATGGCGACGATGTCGTCGATCTTGTTAAAAAAATTGGAGTTCATGGGCAGTTGCTCCACGCACAAGCTCGTCTGCGCGGGGCGCTTTCGGGTGCCGAGCCGCCGCATGGCTTGCTCGAAGTAGGTGCCCCGCACGGCGCCCCAGATGGGCAACAAGAACGTCTGCATGCGGCCAGGGTGGATGGTGATCGTCGCCGGGGGCCGTTTGATCGACCCGGCGAGGTCGATGGCAATCTCGTACTCCTTGATCGATCCCTCGCGTATCTGGTAATCGAAATCGATGATATTGTTATCGATGAAAGGGGCGTGAAAGTTCACGGGTATCTTGAACGACTCGATCGCGGCGCGCAACTCGGCCAGGTTCTTGTCATTATCGATCAGCGGGCTCTCGATGATGAGTTCGACGAAATCGAAGGCGTTTTCTTCCCCGAATTCCATCGATTTGCGCGCCCATTCGAGCATGGCGTCCAGCAAGCCACGCTCGGTCGGGAACGGCCCTCGCTTGAAGAGCATATCTGCTTCCAGCGCCATTGATGAAAAACCAAGTCTCATGGGAGAAACAATGCAAGCGTGCAAAAAAAGGAGGAGGAATCAGAAGTCCCCGATTTTTCTGATGTACGCGACCGAGTCAGCAACGCGTTTCTTCGCGAGCTCGAGGGTCTGCTCCTCGCCCTTGACCCCCTCGATCTCCATCGTCCACGGGCCGAAAAAGCCCGCGTCGTTCAGTTTCTTGACGATCACGGGAAACTTCACGATCCCGCGCTTGTCGCCGAGCGCCGGGAAGCACCATGAGTGGAACTTGCCGTCCGTCTCCTTCAGGTGCACGCTGCCCACGTACTCGATCACGTGGTCAAGCTCGACCGACGAGTCGATGCCCTTGTTGTAGTAGTACATGTTGGCGGTGTCGAAGTTCACGCGGATGGCATCGTGATTGATTGCCTCCATCGTTTCCTTTCCAACCTTGCCATTGAGCACGAGCTCGGGGTGCGTCTCGAGGCATACCTTGATGCCTTTTGCCTTGACCTGATCGCCGAGGGCGCGCAGCTGCGCGAATAATTTCTCGTTTTTCTTGGCACCGCCCTTTTCTCCCTTGATCGACGTGAAGATAATCTTGGTACCGAATGCCGCGCAGGCCGCGATGGCTTCGTCTATTTGCTTCTGGAAATCCTTGCCGAGCGGGTCAAAGCTGACCTGGAAGCTCGCCACCTGGATCTTGAACTCGCCCAGTATGTCCTTGAGCAGCTCGATAGCTTCGGTGCCCTGCGGCAATCCCGTCTCGATGTAGTGAACCCCGAGCTCGGCGAGGTGCTCGTACGCGTGCATTGCAAACGCCCCGTAGGATCCGAGCCGACAAGATAAAATGTTCTTTGGCATGAATCCAATGATTTCGGGAAAAAACTTAAGAATTCCTACGGGTAATGCTGGGCGACTTGCACTGCTTCCTTGATGGCACTGCACGCACCGCAACGCACGCAGCCAGCGATTGCTTTCTCTGGCTTCAACCCTTGCTCGTGCAACCGCTTCGCGGCGTAAATGTACCGCTGGACAAGCGCCTCATACCCCGCGAGCTTGTTCTTCTCGAAGCGCGTGTTGATGATAGGCCGCGCGGGGACGACGAGGGGTATTACCCCGTGATTGACGAGCAAGTCGACCGCGCCCTTGAAATCCTGGAACGTCTCTCCCAGACCGACGAGCAAGTAGGATTCGACCTGGTTCTCGCCGAAGAGGGTCACCGCGTAGTTCCAGCTCTTCTCGAATGTCTTGAGGGGGATCTCGCTCTTGCCGGGCGTGTGGAAGCGGCGGTTCGCCTCGGGGAAGGTCTCGATGTGGATCCCGATATTGTCGACCCCAGCATAGTACAACTTGTCCAGGTACTCCATCTTGTTGACCGGGGCGACTTGTACGTGCACGGGGTACTTGAAATTGTGTTTCAATGCATCGACGAACGGCACGTATTCCAGGGAGCCGCCATCTAGGCCATCCTGCGTTCCGGACGTGAGCGTGAAGTGCCTCACCCGCTTCTCCGCCCGGGCCTTCTCGGTGAAGGCCACGAGGGCATCCGGGTCCTTTCTCGGCAAGGTCTCGTCATCCTTTAAGGACTCCTCGATGGCGCAGAAGTCGCATTGGGTGCCACGGCGCCAGTACTTGCACGATTGGTTGATGGTCGTGGCGACGCAATCGGTGCCGTGGACAAGGGCGATCTTGCGGAACGGGATGCCGATGCCGATGGCGAGACGCTCCTTCGGCATGTAAACATCCTCGTAAAACGACGGCGCGGGCACCTTCCAGAAGCGCTTGTATGGAACAAGTTCTGCAGAACCGGATTCCTTGAACACGTCGAAATAACCAGACAAGGGAACTTCCGTGATAATCAATTCCGAGTCGCGAGTCATCTGATCTTGCATGGGCACGTTCGCTTGGAACTTATCTTCGTACGTCACGAACATGCCGCCAGCTGGCCCAGCACCACCCTTGCGCGAGACTCCGTCGATCGTGGCACCGCTCGCCGGGCCATCGCGACCGGGCGGCGTTGCCAGTGCCTTCAGCTTGAACCCCTTGAAGAGCACCTCGGCCTTCAGCTCGAACTCCAACGGATCCATGGTCAGACCAGGACACGAGTCGCGGCGATATAACAATTGCCAGATAGAATTATCGGAGCTTAAGCAACAATTATATATCGTGCTGGCTCGTTAGGATCCTCGTGCGCATCATCGTTCAATTCAAGACCGACGAGGACATGGCTGTCTTCGTACAGAAACATTGCAAGAAGGATGATGACCCGAAAGATGGCGAGACACGATTTCACGTAATCCACAAGCTTGCCCTTGCGCCTATCATAGTATTGAAATCGGACATTGGCTCGCTGGATGATAATACCCTCGAGGCGACCCTTTCCGACAGCCGGGGGATCGTGTTCAAGGAACGTGAAACAGAGTTTTTCTTGTCAGGCATTTCGGCGAATTCGATCCTTGGCATGGACGCGATCAACACGTCGGTCTATGGGCCGTTCCAGGGGGAAGGGCTCACCATCGCGATCATTGATGGGGGCATCGAGGCAGCCCATCCAGACCTTGTAGGACGGGAGATCAAGAGGAAAGGGTACATCGAAACCACTCGAGGCATCGATGCCGGTCATGGTACTTCCATGGCAGGCATCATCTGCGGCTCAGGGGCGATGTCGCGGGGACGCTTCAAGGGAATGGTGCGCAAGGTGGGCATCATTGATTGCATCGTGTTCGACGAGCATGGCCGGGGGTTGCTTGGAGACGTTCTCGCTGCTATTGACGACGCCGCGGGGAACGGGATCAGGATAGTATGCATGCCGTTCAGCTCCCGGCCAGGGATTGCATCGTCGGCCATTTTCGAATACTACTTGCGCGTGCTCGTCGAGGCCCGCTCCATGGTTTTCTGCTGCGGGGCCGGTAATCATGGCCCGCTGCAAGGAACGATCGGCATGCCAGGATGTTTCGATTGCGTGCTCACGACCGGCTCCACGTCAACGAACTTCAAGGTCTCGCGCTTCAGCGGTCGCGGGAACCGAATAGGTGCGACCGTCAAGCCTGAATTCTGCCTCCCCGGAGAGCGTACCGTTTCCTTGAACGTTGAAAAAAGCTCGTGGAAAGACGAGATCCTCGACGAGAACGAGTACTACGCCACCTTCACGGGGAACTCCGTTTCCGTCGCCATCCTCACGAGCCTGGTCGTCGCGATCTTGTCTGCAAAGCCGGACGCGAAACCCGCGGCCATCAAGCAGCTGCTCGCGGCGTCATGCACGAGGATACGAAAGTTCGCGCCCATCTCTACAGGGAAGGGAATCGTCGCCGCTGCATCAGTCTTCCGGAACATGGACTTGCTTTATACCTTTGCCAAGAGCTTCCCCACCATCACTCGCGAGGCCGCCCTTACGACGTCCGCGATTCTATTTTTCTCGATCACCACCGCCCTCATGATAGCCTCGTTCTTGTCGTGATGGGGCAGGATTACCGATGAACGACATAGCGTGAACTACCCACGACTGAAGTCGTGGGCTTCCCGGAATGCATCATGGTGCGATGGTGATTCTTGGTGGCGGGTTCAGGCCGCCGATATCCGCTACTGGCATCGCTGCTCCTACTACGAGCGAAGTTTCGCGGATTCCTTTTTGTTGGATGTTTCTGGCCGCGTTCACGTCGGCATTGATCACGAGCCCGCAATGGTGGCACGTGTAGAGCCCGCGGTGCACGCGGTTCGCTGCCCGCCGCACCCCGCACCGCGAGCACGTCTGGCTCGTGTATTCCTCGGTCATCCGGTGCACCATGATCCCCGCCAGCGCGCCTTTGTATTCCAGCTGCTGCACCAGCGCGAGCAGCGGCACTTGCACGAAATTCTGGTTCGTCCGGTGGCCAAGGTTGATGCCATCTTTCCACCCTGGGTTGTAACCCACGTGTAACGTGCCCGTGCGGGTCGCGATGCACCCGTCAATGATGCGGCGTGACGTCTTGTGAATGAAGTCATTCACCCGGTCGTTCCGCTTGCGCGCCAGCGCTTTGATTTGCTTTGTTTCATACGCACCATTCACGCGCGTGGCGAGACTTTTCAGCTTCGCGAGTCGCTTGTTGTAGAACTGGTTGATCGACTTGATTGCATCGCCCTTGACGATGAGGCCGTCTGACGTGGTTGCGGTGTTGGTCAAGCCGATGTCTACGCCGGCGGAGCGCCGCGGATCGACACCCGTTTCTTGTTGTGCGATCTCGTGGAGGATCTCGACCATGTACCTGTCGCCGTGGGGCACGACGCGCACGCCGGCGAGGTCGCCGGCCGGGATATCGACCGGCAATGCTGGAAAGCCACGCGCCATGAGCTTCTCGGGGAGGCGCACGACGCCGCAGCGCACGCGGGACTGCTGGCCCGTGAAGGCAACGACGTTCCCGGCGCCGCGGCGCTTGTACCGCGGCGGCCGCGGCCTGCCGCGGAACCGAGACGGGTCGACGTGCCACGCCTTCATCGCCGCGAAGAACGATGTCCAGCTGTTCTCGACCTGGCGGAGCACTTGCTGTGGCGCGTGGGCACCTGCGAGGAGTTGCAGCGCTATGTAATCCTTGTGGTGTCGGAGCATGGAGTACAAGTCGCCGTAGAACAATCGATTGTCGAGGTTGAAAAACTCCTGCCGCACGTACCAGTTCGCCGCGTTGTACATGTTCCGGGACATCGCGCACAGGTCGTGGAGCAGCTGCGACGCCGGGACTTCCACCCGCTTGGCGATCAACATGGCAGGTAAGGTAGTTTCTCGAAACCATAAGAAGTCAGGAGGTGCAGAGAATTTGTGAAAACCGGTGCCCGATTCATCCCCCGACTGAAGTCGGGGGTCTTCTCGGGCATTTATTATAAAAAGGCTCGATTATTTAGTTGTCACGTGGTAATGAACATGACATCAGCATCGAGCCAGCACCGCGTTTTCTTGTACGATACAACGCTCCGCGACGGGTCTCAAGAAGCAAACGTGAACTTCTCCGCGTCAGACAAGGTCAAGATCGTGGAGAAGCTCGACAAGCTCGGCATACATTATATCGAGCCTGGATTCGCGGGGTCCAACAAGGTGGATGACCAAGTGTTCCGCCAGCTCAGCACGATGGATCTCGGGGCCCGGATCACCGCGTTTGGAATGACACGACGCCCGTCGTCCCAGGTCGAGGACGATGCATCCATCAAGGCGTTGTTAAAGGCTGGCACGCCCGCGGTGACGATCGTGGGCAAGTCCTGGGATCGACACGTCACGAATGTACTTCGAACTAGCCTGGAAGAGAACCTGGCCATGGTTGCCGATTCCACGCGGTATTTGAAGTCCCAGGGGCGCGAGGTCATCTTCGACGCCGAGCATTTCTTCGACGGCTATAAACATAACCCGAAATACGCCATGGACGTGCTCAAGGCGGCGCAGAAGGAGAAAGCGGACTGGATCGTGCTCTGCGACACGAACGGGGGGGTTCTCCCGCATGAAGTCGAGCAGATCATCGACGACGTGCGGAAGGATATCACGGTACGACTTGGCATCCACTGCCATGATGACGCCGGGGTCTCGCAGGCAAACTCGCTCGTCGCCGTGGTGCACGGGGCATCCCAGGTACACGGTACGATCAACGGTCTCGGCGAGCGATGCGGCAACTGCAATTTAACGACGCTTATCCCCAACCTCAAGCTCAAGATGGGCTTCGCGGACGTGATCTCCAACGAGCAGCTCAAGCGTCTCAAGGAAATATCCACTTTCATCTACGAGGTCGCGAACATGAAGGAGGAGGTCGGCCACCCATATGTCGGTGCCAACGCGTTCACGCACAAGGGAGGCATGCACTCCGACGCGATCTTGAAGGATGTCGTATCGTACGAGCACGTCGATCCTGGCCTCGTGGGAAATGAGCGCCGGATCAGCATCTCGGACCTCGCGGGCAAGGCGGCGATCTTCGAGAAAGCAAAGGAACTATGCATCGACCTGGAGAAAGATGACGAGAAGGCGAAGGCGATACTCGCCAACATCAAGGTCCTCCAGAACGATGGCTTCGCCTACGAGTCGGCGGACGCGTCCTTGGAACTCCTCATGAAGGGGACGGCACAAGATCCATCGAACCCGGGCCGGCTCAAGAACAAGTTCTTCACGCTGGAACGATTCCGGGTCATCACGGAAGTCAACGGCGACGGGCAGCCCAGGTCCGAGGCGACTATCAAGGTTCGTGTCAATGATCGTGACTTCCTCACGGCGGCCGAGGGTAACGGTCCTGTCAACGCGCTGGACAACGCCCTTCGTAAATCACTCGAACACTTCTATCCGGAGGTAAGGGACATGGCACTCAGCGATTACAAGGTGCGCATCACTGACCAGTCCGGCACGGGCTCCAAGGTGCGCGTGCTCATCGAGACGAGAGACGGCGAGAAGACGTGGACCACGGTCGGCGCGTCAGAGAACATCTTGTGGGCCTCGTGGATCGCCCTCGCTGATTCTATTTGCTACAAATTGCTCAAGGGATTGGAAGCAAAGGGGTTCAGCATCAAGAATCATTGATGTCATTCCAAACTTTTCTGGAAGGCCTCTCGAAATTCCGCGCCGTGCTCCATCTCCATCTCGTGGCCATAGCCAGGGAATAACACTAGCTTTGCATTAGGGATTAGCGACGCTGTTTCGCGGAATAGTGCCGCTGAATGGGCTTTGTCTGCCGTCCCACCGATGATGACCGTGCTTGCTTTGATAAATGGCAAACACGCCTTCAGATATTCTGTTTCAGACATGACGGTGCGTAATGCGTTCGTAAGTTCCGTTATCGGGTTTAATTTCTTCTTAATTCGAGCCCATGGTAACACGGTTGCGATGTTTGCAAGACTACGTGACCATGGATTCGCGATCAGGTCGTTCATTTTAAGAAAGATCGACAAGACCTTCCCGTTTTCCCCGAGTTTTATTATCTGCTGGAGATATTTAATGAATTCGTGGGAATAAGTATAGGCACAATTGGTGAGGATGAGCTTTTCTGTGAGTTCCGGGTAGTTTTTAGCAAATGCAATCGCAACCAACCCGCCAAACGAGTTCCCGATGATGATACTCTTTCCCAGGTGATTCTGGATAGCCTTAGCTAGCTCGTTTGCAATATCTTCTAATGAAACTCTAGCGGGCAAATTGCGGGGATAGCCGAGGATGTATATGGTCTGGTTCGAGGTGAGCAGCTTCGCCTTTGCCTTGCCCCGCGTGATGGGATCCGCGTCGACACTCGTCAAGAACGCACCGCCGCCGCTGAAATACACCAGTTTTTGAGGCCCGCTGCCAACCTTCACGTAGGGGATCCTGCCATCGAACTTCCCCCACTCGATCTCTTGTGTGCTTCCCGCAACAGCCATCCGTGGTTCACGTCCATTCCCGGCATTGCATTAAAGGTAAATATTAAGTGAATTGATCCAAGGATTTTGCTAGTGCAATTTTGCCGGCCATATTACGACAATGGAAGCCGTTTTTACAAACCAGGGCGTCATCTCGGGGCGCGACGAGCCGTGTTCACCGCACGCAGCATTTTTGCCAGCCACGATTAGCCCCAGAAACCTAGTAATATTCTTGGATCATTAGACTTTATCGGTACCATTAAAGATACAAAAGTCTTTTCGTGTAAAACGTCAGTAAATCAAGCGCTTTGTTTCAAAGTTCTTTCTCGCTTCCTCCACGATCTTTTCGAACATGCCTTGCCCATAGATCGACGCCACTTTTGTCTGGAGTGCCGTGAAGATCTGGGCCTCCTCTGTTTCAGTGATGGCCAGGTCAACCCAGAGCAGTTTCCGCCCGATGATCCTGAGCACACGGGGATTAATCGTCATGAGATCTGAAGCGGGAAAAAAATTGACCAATTGGTTGAGCACGCCTTGGAGGAGGGTCGGAGAGACTTGCTCGCACCATTTCTGCAAATCCTTTTCCTTGCCGCGCCTCCATTTGTTGAAAAACTCGTCAAAACCAGAGAATTCAGTAATATCGTAGATCTGGTGGTCATGCAGTTGCTTTCGAAATTGTGCAAGGAAAGCACAGATGATATATTCCATCATCGATTCGATTTCTTTAACCTTGTCATTGGAATCGACAAGGCCGATGAACGAGTACCCCTCGATGTTCCTGTATAGAATCTTGAGATCGTGCATCGACATTTCGCTGATACCGCCTGATGCATCCGAGGTTAACTGTCGCGAGAACGCTTGGATGGCCGAAAGGAACCCGGCCAACAACGCCGGCTCGATGGCGAGCTTTGTTGCGGCGACATTTGAATAGATGGGGGTGCCCCCGGGCAACGTCATTAAGTTAAGGTATCTTTTTGGATTGAGGTCGTAAAGATAGAGTTTGTCCATTTTTCGATCGATATATAGTATCACGCTTCCATAATTGCAGTTTAGGCTTAAAAAAAAGGTTTTGTTCTTTATTCATCTGATCAAGTTTGAACCGTGGCTGATTTCTGGATCAAGTTTAAATTTCCGGCACTCTTTTTCCATCAATGCCCCTCCTCCTAAACGCAAAATCC
>JAUQYZ010000202.1 GCA_030587475.1 Candidatus Sigynarchaeum calidifontis | reverse complement strand
CCGTTCGATGGCCTTCACGTCGTGGTCGATCAAGAAGTTGATCACGGCCACGGCCAAGCTAGCCGCGATCGCGACGGCGCCGACCCACATGTAACCGAAGTGTTCGAAGTTAAGCGCCGCATCCTCGGCGATGGGACGCCGCGGCGTCCATTCGTCGGTCCAGATCGTGAACGGCGTGGTCGAGCCCGGGCCGTTAACCGTGTCGTTGAGCTTGTCGAACGCGTCGGTGACGCCGTACTGGTCAAAGAAGCCCGTGTATTCCGTGGGACCCTCGAACTTGAGGATGCCGTGGAAGATCGAAACCTTCGTGCACCCGAAATGCTTGAGGATGAGGATGTCCCTGGTGAATGCGTCGAATCCCTTCCCGGCGCCGAATGCCATCGGGGCACCATGCTCGTAGACGGTCGTCGTGTTCCGGTATGGCCCGCAACCCGTGCAGCCGAGCCACATGCTCGCCCTGGACGCGTTCCCGCGGAGGATCCCGTCGACCAGTGCCTTCGCCTGCACGTAGACGGACCATGAACCGCCGTAGGAGCCGGGCTCGATGTCCTCGATGTCGCAGCTGCGATAAACCATCGGGCCATAGTCATCCCACTCGGGCATGAAGATGTTGTAGCGCTGGTAGTACTGGAGGTCGTCATCGCCGTCGTAGCCATCCCAGCCGGTGCTGTCAGGATAGCAACACGAGAAGGTCCAGTTGGGGAAATAAGCACGCGCGTATGCCATCGCATCCGTCCAGAGGGCCTGGTGCCAACCATTGAGGGTTTCATTGCTGATCTTGGTTCCTTCCTTGGATGGACCTTCCCAATCCGTGTACACGCCAACAACATTCGTGAGGTTGTTCCATCGGCATACATCAACGAAACGCTTGAGCATCGGCGCCGTGTAGATGGAGCCCTCGTAGTTCCCGTTCGATCCCATGCCAAGCCCGTACGCGTAGTATTGGAACTTGATGTTCGGGTAGTATTGTTTGAACCACGTGAGGTTACCCACGGCGTTGGCCGCATCGTACGCGTTCACGGTCGGTGAGAACGATTCAGCACTGCCGTTCGAATCCCTGATGGAAAAGATCGCGTTCTGGATCGTGACGTGGTGGCGGTCCATCTGTTGCAAGATCTGGACACCCTTGCTGTTGTTGTAGCTGGCCACGTCGTAATAGCCCCAGATACGAAACTCGATCGGGGCGGGGCGGGGCGTGATCGTGATTTGCGTCGCGGTGACGCCCGTCAACGCCAACACCTCCAGCGTGGTCGCTGCGCCGGCGACGATAAGGAGGACGAGGCCCGCGCGGCCGTTCCTGCGCAGCTCCCGGGTGAAATGCGACGCGAGCCGGCGTATCGTCGGCGGGTGCGTCCTCTCCCAGATGATGGACAGCGCGACGAAACGGAGGATCATGAAGATCAGCGCCACGATGCCCACTGCAATGAACCCGTACCAGAATGTCGTGTACATGGTGAAGGTCGTCGGTCGCTTCACGTATTCCAGGACCGTATCGCCGATGTAATACGTGGCGGCGGCGAGAATCACTGTCCCGACCCTGTTGCGCACGTTGAAAATTCCGAGCGCCAGAATGGCGGCAATGGCAAACGCCTCTATGATGAGGTCCGGTAGCGCGATAGGCTCGATGTAATCGGCGGCGAGGGCTTGGAACGGGGGAATGATATTCACCGCAACGTGCACGATGAACATCATCACGGAGAAGGCCAGCACCCACGCCTCCGATATGCCAAGGAAGCGGCGCGTGTGGGGATCGATGCGCTCGGCACGGCGCTTCCATGTTATTGGTTGTTCCATCGTTGACCATCTGAGAGGATGGATTTAACACCATCGCGGGTCGTCCTTGAACGGATGAACGAGAAGGATCCAGGTCAAGTATACCCACTCAGCATTACTTGGAGCCTTTGGAGGGACTCCTCGTAGATGCGCTCGAGGATGGTGTATTCGTCGTCTGAAAAATCGCCTTGGATGTGAAAGACCAGCTCGGAGTAAGGTTCGCGCTGGAAATAGGCTATGATCGGCCCGGATTCCTTCAAAAAGTATTCTTCCGCCCTCTTGGACGGGAACTCGTCCGTCACGAACGAGAGCATGAGTACCTCCTCGTTACCACGGGACATGCTAGACTTGATCGTGAACTGCAAGTTATAAGCCGTGATGTTGCCGATGCGGACGATGAAATAGTCCGTGGATGGCTTGAGGTTGAGCATGGAAGAGATTTCCTCTTTTATCTTCTCGCTGACGAAGCCATCGGTGACGAGGAAGTGCGGCATTGGCCCGTTGATGGGGTGGAATGTTGATACTACAATCGATTTCATGGGTAAACATAGCTCCCGTTTGAGAGAACAGATGCATTTCGTTTATTTAAGCAATGTTCGACACGGGGAAGACGCGTGCCTCAAGGTTCCTAACTAGCACCTTGAAATAAAAGGTAGGATCAGAAGCCAAAGAATTCCTTGGGCCTATCGTAACAAACGCGCTTCGCAATTTTTATAGCAAGAACCTCGGGTACTTGGCCTTTTTCGACCATTGCCCCGAGAACGTCGGCGAGCACGCGTCGAAACATCTCCGTGCGTGATCCGTACGAGATCAACTTCCGCGAATCGGTGACCATTCCCGCGAAGTTGGCCAGCAAGTCGACCGAGCCGATATACTCGAGCTGGCGCCGCATGCCAACCGGCGAATCGTTGAACCACCAAGCGGCGCCGAGGTTGACGTCCTTGCCGAAGGCACGGGTAATCGTGGCCATTGCAGGCCAGTGAACCGGGTCGAGGGAGTAGAGCACGATCTTGAGCTTGCCATCGAACGCGTTGAGCAGGGCCTTGAGCGGCTCGACGATGGGGATCGATGGATCTCCGATATCACCGCCGGTGTCTGGGCCGAGATTATCGAAGAGCATATCCCGGTAGTCCCGCACCGCGCCGATATGGATCTGCATGACCCAACTGGACTTGCTGTTCATGGCAGCGTACTGGTGCATCATGTATGATATATAATCCCGGATCTCGGCCAGGTCCACGTCCTGGCCAGCCAGACGTTTCTTGAAGACTTCGTCCGCGCGACTCGCGGGCACGTTGTACCCGAAAGGCGTGTGGATGCCGTGGTCGCTCGCCCGGCAGCCGTGCTTCTCGAAGTAGTCGTGCGTGGCTTGCAGCGCAGAGACGAGCCCGGAGATATCGGCGATTTTCTTGCCCACGCGCGCCTCCAATTTCTTGATGTAGTCGGGAAAGTCCTTCTTGAAGACGTTCATCGACTTGTCGGGACGCCACGTGGGCAGGATCTTGGGGATGCCCTTCACCTTCGCTAGGGCTTCGTGGTGCTCGAGCATGTCGACCGGGTCGTCCGTCGAACACATGATCTCGACCTGCATGGCCGCGAGCAGTTCTTGCGGTCGCATCCCGGGTTTGGACAAGCAAGCCTTTGACACATCCCAGATCCGATTTGCATTTTCCTTGTTGGCGAGCGCGGTTATCCCGAACCGGCGTTGCAAGTCGAGGTGAATCCACTCATATGTCGGGTTGCCGGCGAAATCCTCGAACACCGCGGCCAGGGCATTCCATTTTTCCTCGTTGGTCGCGTCGCCGGTGATCAGCCGCTCGGGCACGCCCCTCTTGCGCATAAGCTCCCAGACGTAATGATCCGTGGCAGCCTCCACTTGCCAAATATCGGTGTAATTTTTATTATCGGCAATTTCCTTCACGTTTGCATGGTTATGCGCATCAAGAATTGGTAAATCCTTGATCGTACCGAATATCTTTTTGCCCGTGCTGTTCGTGAGGAGATAGTCGTCACCTAGAAACGTCGTCATGGGATCGAGCTTCCGCCGGGGAGTAAAAAAATGTTGCCCCGCCAGCCCCGGCGAATCGAGCGTCCAGATTGCCGATGCGTACCAGGCGGGAAGTTATTAATAGGCATGAGGTGATTACTTTACCATCGTTGGGACGGTGAGCGAGATGCTGGATGGCATATACCTGATCAAGTCTTCGGGCGTGTCGTTCGCGGCACTTGATAACGGCACCGTCTCCACCACGAACCCCGATCTCATGAGTCCCTTCTTTTCCGCGCTTTCTGCCTTCACGACAGAAAATTTCAAGGCGAGCATCAAGTGTATCATCATTGACGACGAGGATGGCATCGAGAAAAGGGTATATTTCAAGGATGTCAAGCTTTACTCGGATTCTTTCAAGGTCGTTGCGATCTTCTCAAAGGGCAACGCGTCCTTCAAGGATATCGATGCGAAAATGCTCCAGTTCAAGTGGCTCATGCAGGAAAGGGGCTGGTTCAAGTACTTGAACAGCGGGTATATCCCGGATAATATCAAGCTAGATATTCAAGATAAGATCAAGGAGCTATTCGCCGTTGGGTCGAAGTGAAGAGATCTCCCTCTGTTTCTCCTTCGGTTTGCGATTGATGAGCAGAACGGCCACTGACACGAGTGGTACAGAAACCCACATGGCGTCTGGTATTGGACGCGTGAGGAGCACGAATGCGAAGAATGCAGCGATGACCGGCTTCAAGAGCGAGAAGCTTATGCCATGTGAGACGTCGATCGACTTCACGCCGATGAAAAAGATGTAGAGGCCGATGCCGGTCGAGACGATCGCCAGGAACGCGATGAGGCCCCATTCCGTGGTATCGTGCTGGAGGAAGTCGGGAACCTCGCCGCTGAAGGGCAGGGTGATGGCGATGGGAATGCATGACAAGAAGAAACTCCAAATCGTGAACTTCACGTCCACGTTCTTGATGCCTGGATTCCGCCGGAATATCTTCTTCCCGAGCACCGAGTATAAGCCCCATATGGCCCCCGCGAGCACGAGCAAAATGTTTCCCGTGATCTTGTCGGGTTGCATGATGATGGCGAAGTTGAAGTTCGTGAGCAAGATGAGGATGCCGAAAAACCCGATGATGAAGCCAATGATCTTGAGCGGGATGTTCGTGCGCTCGTTGAGAATAAAAATGCTGTAGATCCCGATGAAGAGCGTGTATGACGTGTACAGCGCCGCGCCCACGTGAGCCTCGGTACCGTAGGCCTGGATGCCGAGGAAATATATCATGTTAGAAATGCCAAGGCCAATGACGCTAGATAGAAGCATCAGCTTGAGATCCTTCTTGATGAGCTCAACGAAACCCGTCAAATCTTTTTGTATGACCATCAAGATGAGTAAAAAGATACCACCGAAGAAGAACCGATAGAATGACAGCGAGATGGAGCCCACGCCCGAGCCAGTGACTCCTACCCGGGGTTTCAAGAGCCAGACGATGATCTCGCTGAAGCTCCAGCAGAATACACCCAAGAAACATAGGATATATCCCTTCGTCGAGGCTCGCATGAGTATTAGATTCAAGGCTGCTTTTTAAGAGGTGGCCAAATCACGTTGACTCCATCTGATCGCTTCATATGGAGCATCAATACGATTAGTTGTTTGGATCGGCCATTCATGCGATTAGATTTAATATGCCAATGACAATACATTGACAGAGCAATGGGAAATAAAACGGATGAATGGAACTAGCCATGTCAGACGATTCCGGCGAAAAACTCGCCCGTGTTCTAGACTTCATCTCCAAGGGTTTGGACGCGCTAGGCGAGCAACTCCAAGAAACCAGCAAGGCTATTTCTCAGTTTCAAGATGCCATCAAGAATGCCAAGAGCGATTTATCTGGCATCGACGTTGGTCCGGTTGGCAAGAAAAGCCGTGGCGGGTTCTTTGGTGGAAAGGGCAGCAAAGTGGGATCCGTGGACAAGCAAGCTGCTGCGAACACCTTAATCGGTTTGCTCGGCGGTGGCGGCGGAGTAAAAACCCCGGGAGCGGCTACTTCCACCGGTGGTGGCTTGTTCGGCAGCGGCGCGGCCAAGGCATCGCCAGGCGGCCTTCCAATCGGCCCGGGCGGGCTTCCGACGGGTCCAGCAGGCCTACCGTCCGCACCCGGTTTGCCGGGCATGCCGTCAGCGCCGAAAGGCCCGAGTCTCGGCTTGAGCCTGGGCGGCGAGTCTGAAGGGCCGAAACCGGGTGGCCTTCCAAGCGCGCCTGGTGGCCTTCCAAGCGCGCCCGCTGGATTGCCAGGCATACCATCGATGCCGAGGGCACCTGGTCCTCCAGGTCTGCCCGGCGGCGCGCCCCCTGTCCCGGCACCCCCGATGGGAGGCGGCATCCCAGCGCCGCCGGGACCGCCAAGTCCACCAGGCATGGCTGGCGCCCCGATTGCCGCGCCCCCAGGTGCTGGCGGTGCTGCTGGCGGGGCGTTCAAATCGTTGCGGGACGAGATGCTGTCCGAGTTAAACCGCTTGAAAAAGATAATGGGCGGCGCGAAGTAACCGTCCAAACCTTTCGTTTTCTCTTGAAGTAATTTTCTGTTGTTCTCGTGAAAAACAGGAATAGGAAACTGAGGGGAACGGCAGATTTATCGACGTGCTCAATGCGAGATCCATCGGCCCGTGCCATCCGAATAGATCTCCTTCTTCCAGAGTGGCGTTTCTTTCTTGTATCGGTTCACGACGTCCTCGAGAGCCTTGAATCCCTCTCCCCTGTGTGCAGAGTTGATGAGCACGTGCACCATTGGCTCCCCGAGCTCGAACGTGCCCGTGAGATGGATGATCACGACCTTGTGTATGCCCGGGCGAGCCTCCGTCTCCGCTGCGATGCGCTGAAGGAACTCGCTGGAGACTCCCTCGATGGCCTCGATCTCTATCTGGCGGGTCTTGGTGCATCCCGCGTCGTGGCCCTTGGGATCACCACGGACGGTGCCCGTGAACGTCACGATGGCACCACCCTCGTGGCCTCTGATCGACGATTTGAACTCCTCGAAGAGTTCCCCGAATGCCGGGGCCGATTCCTTAGGAATGGTGCCAGATTTCATCGTGTCAACCTCCTGAAAAGGGCGGGAGCACGCCGACCTCGTCTGAATCCTTCAGCACGTGGTCCTCGGCCTCTTGCGGGCTCACGATGCGCTTGTTGATCATGATCTTGTATCCCGGTGCCACCGCAAAGCCACCGGCCGCGCTGGCAACGATTACCTTTCCCGCGAGCTTCTTTCCGGTCGCATCGTGCAAGGCCAGCAAGAAAGCCGGCAGCGTGCCCTTGCCTTCGGGTAGCTCGATGGCGACCGACCTCGTCCCGGCAAGGTCACGCGCTTCCCCGAAGAGCAGCGCGGTCATCCTCAATGGCATCCTGCCTTCTCCCCCGCCATGTATGGCACCCGTGCTTGGATGGCTTCCAGCACGAGCGCCCGGACCTCGCTCGCGGGGCGGCCCTCGCGGAGCTTGGACAGCAAGTCGAAGCTGGTCCCCGCTTTCATCAAGCACGGCTTTATCTTGCCCTCTGACGAGACGCGGATCTTGGTGCAGTTGGCGCAGAACTCGGCGGACGGCTTGATCATCTCGATCGATGCGCCATTCTTGAAGAAGACCAGTTTCCGATGCTGCAAGTTCCTGAACTCAACGTGATCGACCGGCTTCATTATGCGTTTCATTGCCGTTTCAACATCGAGATGGTGCTTCTCGTAAAAGTCCCGTTCTTCCGCGTTAACTTCCGGGATCTCGTGTAGCTCGATGATCTGCAGCCGCAATCCCTTGCTCGCGCAGAAGTCGAGCATCGCGTCCAGCTCGCCATCGTTGATCCCTTTCATGATCACGTAGTTGATCTTGACCGGCACGAGCCCCGCGGCGATCGCGGCGTCTATCCCCTCGAGCACCTTGTCCAGGCCGTCGACGCCCGTTATCATCTCGTACGTGCTCTTGCGGATGGAGCACAAGGAGATGTTCACCCGGGCGAGACCAGCCGCTTTTAATGCCACGGCAAGGCGGGCCAGGTGGAACCCGTTCGTGGTCATCGAGATCTCGCTGATCGTAGGGATGCTCGATATTGCCTTCACGACTCCGACGACGTCCGGGTGTAGCAGCGGCTCTCCCCCGGTGATCTTCACCTTCTTGATGTCGCCGATCTCGTTGAATGCCCGCACGATAAAAGCCACTTCATCTAGCGAGAGCACGCGGTCTTTACCAATTGCCACGTTTCCCTCCTTATCACAGTAGATGCACTCGTAGTTGCATCCCCGGTTGATCGACAAGCGGAGATAATCAACCGGGCGGTTGTAATGATCTCGTAGAGTCATAGGATGATCAGCACACGTTGCATCCAGCTTCTCGCTGAATTTCTGGTTTGTGGTCTATCATCATCCGAGCCTGGGCGCATTAGCAGGGATGTAGTACCACGACCACGTCGTCACCGGCCTCGTAGCCCTCTATGTCCGGCGGGATCTCGATGAAGCCATCGGATTCTACCATCGATCGCTGCATTCCCGCTCCTGAAAGCTTGACTGGAATAGCCCTGGGCAGATCATTTTCCGTGGACGTGTCATGATCGAGCTCAACCCGCAAGAGCCTCGTGATCCCGAATCCCTTGACGGCGACCGCGTCAGCGAGTCGCGCGCGGACGCGGACGCGGGGATCCAGCACCATTTCCCCGGCAAGCTTCCGTATCGCGGGCATCCCGAAGTAAAGCATGCCGATCTCTGCCGCCACCGGGAACCCGGACAAGCCAAGGATCGGTTTTCCCTGCCCGGTGCCCAGCAGCGTCGCCGCGCCGGGCTTCATGGCAATGCCGTGGTACAAGATCTCATGATCCTTGCCTATAACCGACGGGATGAAGTCGCGCTCCCCGACGGACGTGCCGCCTGTCGTGATGACCATGTCGCACGCTGTCAAGGCACTGATTATCGCATCTGAGATCGCGCGCTCGTCATCGACCAATATCTGTGCCCGTGTCACCACGCCGCCCGCAATGCTAACGAACGCGCCGATCGCGTGGCGGTTCGAGTCGACCATCTTACATCGCCCGGCGGTGCGAGGATCGACGAGGCCGGCCGTGTCGTGATGCAAGCCATCCAGTTCCACGAGCTCGTTTCCGGTCGCGAAGACCGCCACGACCGGGCGGGTGATAACCTTGATACGGGTCATGCCCAGCGTGGCGAGCACGCCGACATCTTGCGGGCGGATTTTTCTTCCCGCGGGGAGAACAAGGTGCCCTTCCTTGTAGTCCTCGCCGGATCGAATTATATTTCCTCCTGGTGCTACTTGTTTGTATAGCCGGATGGTGGTTCCGTCGGTATCAAGTTCCGTGTCCTCGATCTTGATGACGGCATCGGCGCCGGGTGGGATCATCGCCCCTGTCGCTATCTTGATCGCTACGCCGCGCGACACGGCCATGGCCGGCTCGTCGCCGATGACTATACCACCTCCCAGGCGGAGCACGCACGGTTTTTGCACGCTCGCCCCGAACGAGTCGGTCGCCTGGATCGCGTACCCGTCCATTGCTGACTTGTCGTACGATGGCACTGGCCAACGTGCACAGATGGCCTCCGCGAGCACCCGGCCGAGCGATGCATCGATGTGTACCTCCTCGGTCGCGCCCGCGGGCTGCACCCGGGCGAGGAATCCAGCCATTGCATCGGCCATGGTCGAGAGGCTGGCGAAGCCGGTTTTCTTCAGATTGGTCGGATCCACGTCGGTTTCACTCCTTCTTTCGCAGCATAGCGAGCAAATGGGGTATCTCGGGCAGGATGATCTTCTCGAGTCCGAGTTTGACTGCCTTTGGGGAGCCGGGCAAGCAGAACACGGGTTTCTGTTCGATGATGAACGCCTCGGCGCGGCTGAGCATCGCGGACGTTCCAACATCTTGATAACTCAAGGCACGGAAGAGCTCGCCGAACCCTTGAAGCTGCTTTAGCCTCATACCTAAAAGCACGTCGACCGTGATGTCGCGAGGGGAGATACCCGTCCCGCCACAAGTCACTAGGACGTCGATGTCGACGCTTGCTCCGAAGCTGGTCACGAGCGCCTGGATCATCTTGGCATCGTCCGCCACGATGTCCGTCCTCGCAAGCTCGTGGCCTTTCTCCTTTAGCAGAGGGCCGACCAATTCAAGAGTTCTATCTGTTGATGGGAGTGCCTTGGCCAGCTCGTCGTATCTCGTCGTGCTCACGAGCGCCACGCCGAATCGCAGGTGATCCGGATTGGCTTGCTTGTGCTGCTGGATAGTGTCGGGCAATTGACTCGTGATCGATCCGCCTCATTCGAGTGATTTGGCCGGAGGCTCCTTGATCTTCTTCACCACGCGCACGTTCTGGATGGCCGTCGACGGGTACTGGCCTTCGGGATCCTTCTCGTACATCTTGGTCATATCCCAAACGTTAAGCAGTGCAGCGGTCGTCGCTGCCAGCGCCTCCATCTCCACGCCGGTACGCTCCCGCGCCTTGACCTCGCTCTTGACCTCCACGCGGTCGTCCAGCACCGAGACCTCTACATCGACCTTCGTCAATCGCAATGGATGGCACAATGGCAACATATCTGGAACCTTCTTCGCAGCCGAGATGCCAACGAGTTTCGATGCAGCAACGACGTTCCCTTTCTCGAGCGTACCTTGCTTGATCATTTCGATCGTAGCTCGTTGAAGCAATATCTCGCCGGAAGCGATAGCTATTCGTTCTACAAGGGGCTTTTCGCCCACGTCTACCATCTTGATGTCGGAGGGGTCTCCGCCGCGCCTCGGTGCTCGTGCCATCCGTGATATTCCTCCGTATGATGAGGAAAAACACCCCCCGGGGAATTTGATTCTTGCGATGTGTACGCATGCTCATGACGATGATCACCGGAAGAAATCCCACGGGCGTCCCTATAAAAACAAGTCCACGTCAACACGCGTTCCCTTTTCCACGATCTCGACGTTCTCAGGGATTTCAAAGTAGCCATCTGCGTCGACAAGTGTAGTGATGGTTTCCGAACCTTTTGCAACGGGTTTCGCTTCCCACGTCCCATCCTGTGCCCGCTCGAGCACGACGGGTTTGAGCTCGAGGCGCCCGAACTCGGAATAGACTCGCTCGGTCATTCGTGCTGCGACGACTGAACGATGTTCCGGTGGCAAGTGGTTCCACCGCCGCAATGCTGGCATGACAAATCGAATCATGGTCATTGCTGCGGAGACGGGATTCCCCGGTAGCACGAACACGGGCTTTTCACCAACGAGGGCCATGATTATAGGCTTTCCAGGCTTGATGCGAACGCCGTGCACTTGCAAAGTCGTTGCAGGATGTTGATCGATTACGGAATGCATCAGGTCACCACGTCCTTTCGAAGTGCCGCCAGAACAGATGACCACGTCGCTTTGTCCGAGGATCGTTTCAAAGGCTTGACTCAAGACGGTCATCTCGTCGGTTAGAATCCCGTGGAATGCCACGACGCATCCCACCGATTCTAACATGGCAGCCAGCATAACAGAGTTCACATCGTAGATCTTTCCAGCCGTTAACGGCTCACCGGGTTCCACGATCTCGTTGCCCGTGCTGAACAACCCGACCCGGATTTTCTTGAACGCCCACGCCGAGGTGATGCCGGCCGCGGCGAGAATTCCCGCCCTTGCAGGTGTTATGAAGGATCCCTTTCTCAGCAACAAGCTTCCTCTCGTGATGTCAGTGCCAGTGCCGACTATGCCGTCGCCCGGGACGACTGCATGGAGGACTTGCACATCCTTGCCACTGGTTCCCGTGGTCCTCGTGAACTCGATTTTCACCACGGCATCGGCGCCGTCCGGGACGTTTCCCCCGGTTGGCACGTACATGCAATCGACCTCACCAGACACCGCGGCAGGCGGGGCACGGCCCATCTCCACAGCGCCGATGATCTGGCACGTGATGGGCCTGCCTTCGTTCGCTCCGAACGTTGATCGCGCTTTCAAGGCGTATCCGTCTACTGCCGATTTCGGGAAAGGCGGGACGTCGATTTCACTCGATATATCATCACATAGAGTGCGCCCGGCGATGTTTGCAAGCGGGACCCGCTCTTTCCTTTGCCCGGCAATGTCGATACTATCCAGGATACCCGCGAACTCGGCAACACTGATCGCCTTGAGAAAGCGGCTCTTGCTGCTCATGATCTCAGCACCGTGGTGTCTCCGGGGATCTAAGGACGCACTCGCTGTTAAACGTTACCAAGGGAAAAAAAGAAGACAAATAAAAAATCGATTAGCAGGTTCATTTCTTGAGCATGTCCTTGATATCAATGTCTCCCGCAGGAGCAAACTTCGAGATCGAGTCCTTGAGCGGCGGATTGTGGAAGAAATTCTCGCCAGTGTAGTTCAACAAGGTTCGCTCCTGGAATTTATCCTTGCGCTCGAACTCGATTTGCACGATCCTCGGGTCGATCTTGGCATTTACGAGTTCCTGGAATAGATGGGTCTTGAGTTTATTGAACTGGGATTCCTGGAATAGCAAGAGGATATACGCCATCAAGACAGTTCCGATGATAGGAAAGCCGAAGATGAATATGCTGAACATGGTCGCACAGAGACCTGCAAAAAAACCAGGTGAAAAATTATCGACCGCGGCGAAGATCTCCCCCACGACGAATCGATTGTTGTAGATGAAGGTCATATAGGTTATCAAGGCACTCGTGCCCAGCACGGCCTGGACCAAAGAGGAAAACCATTGACTGACACTACGTAGCTCCGCGGGTTGGCGCCGTTCCGTGTATTTTTTATAATAGACTACCCCCACATCATCGAGAAGATAAGCGGATGGCAATGTCCAAAAGAATAACACGAAGGTTGCGACAACGGGGAGAACCGTGTGGAAGATCAAGGAGGAGCAATACAAGACAAAACCGGGTGTGTCGATATCTGAGAGGGACGGACGAAACTGGAGCTCGAATCCGAATCCCCTAGGGAACATCCCTCCGATCTGAGTCATCAGAGGATGCCACAAAGAGAACACGATGGTGAGGCTGTAGATCAAGGAGGTGAAGGCGCGCTTGAACGTGATCATGAATGAATGCTCTTGCGGTGTTTCGATAACCATCAATTCGCAAGCCTTCGTCTTCATTTTCCAGTTGAAAGCCTTGAAAATGCGGACGATGAGTTTCACCCCGATGCCGGGCGCGGTCTTGTACCACAAAGCCATGATGAACGGCATCGATGCGAAGTACACGACCACGGCGATGATTATTGCCCCGAGCATCTTGCCTTGATCATTTTGGCTGACAATTGTGAATGGAAACCTGGCGCTTAACCAAAAAAAGAACCACAAGCCAAAGAAAACTAGCCCGATTAGGATCAACATGAAAATAATGCTTCCGATGACATTCTTTGCCCCTATCTTTTTCTTTTCTTGCTCGCTTGTCTTTGCCTTGTTATACTGGATAGCGAGTGCAAGGTATAGCACGAATGTAGCTGCCGCGCAAGCGAGCATTATCGGAAATGAAGTTATTAACTTGCTCGTGGTAAATACGATCGCGAGTATACCAAATATAATGAAGATTCCAAGAGCAAGAAGCACCCGGACGATGGGCACGCGCCCTTTTATCGCCTCTTTTGCAGCTTTGCGCTGCTCTGTTAATTGCTTTATGGATGGCATGGGAATCACGTCGGTAATAGATATGTAACAACGAACGCCGTCTCGGTTATTTATATTTTATTGCCCCTTTCGTTAAAAAAAGAGAGACGAACTTTTATGCTACAAATAGAAGCAATCAAGGCTTGAACCAGCGAAAAACGTAATACGTGATCGATGGTAAAGCCATTCCAGCCGATGAAATGCTGGCAATGACGAAACGTTTCTTGACGCTCGTGGCAAGCCTGCCCGCCTTGACCATATCCATCGACGAGATGCGGTTTTCATGCTCAAGCACGAGAACGACGAACGCCGAGTGGTCGAGGCCGGGGCCTTGCCGGTACACGGTAAAGTCGGCACCGAACTTCAAGCCAGGGCGAACGATATAACCTTTCGCGCGAAGATCCTCGTAGACCAAGCTTTTCTCCTTGAATTTTTCGTATTTCTCCGCCGCAAGAGCCTCGATCTCGGCCACCGAGTATTGCTTCTCCGTCTTGCTATCTTGCACGATAAGCCAGCCCTTCTTCACGAGGTGCACGGCCTCGAGCATGTCGAGCTGCAGCTCCCGGTCGAATGCAAGCTTGGGATCCGGCTTCTTGATGCCGATGGGTTTGCCATAAAAACCCTTCGCGTAGAGCGATGAGCCCTGGGCATGATCGAACACGATGATCTGGTCGGCAACCAGTTTCCCCGTGTAGGGTGGCGGGAGATCACGCTTGATCTTGCTCAGCTTCTCGCCAAGAGAGTCGCTCGGGATGCTAGACATGTGGGTTCACGCGATAGAAGGAAAAAGGACATAAAAAAGTCGGGAAACACGCCGCGTCAACCCAGCAGGGCATCGATCGCGGTTTTCGCGTCCGGGTAACCGAGTTCCGCGGCGATCTTCCTTGCCAAATCGAGCGCTTTGGCCCTCGCGGGCATTTCATAAGGGATCTTTGGCCCGCGGAAGGCAGGATGGAACTTGCCTATGACACGGAGCGTATCTTGCTTGTTTCCTTGCTCGGCCAGGATGTTGGCCGTTCGGTACACGGTCACGTCCCCGTAGTACGAGGGGAAGGCACTCCGGAGGCCTTGGAGCGCGAGCTGGAAATATGGAAGGTGCGAGCATGAAGTCGAGGACTTGCGACTTGGGCGCGGAAAAGCCCTTCGAAGACTTGTAAGCAGATGCAGTACGGATGATCGTGTCGGGACGGTCGATCGTCCCGTGGATCTTGAAGAGCACGAATCGAGGGGGGCTGCCATTCGCCTTGAGCTTCTCGAAGTAGGCGTCGTACTCGTCGTTCGTGATCACCAGGTCGAACCCGACGCCTTCCGCGGCGAGCGCCCGCTCGATGTAGACGTCGAAGTTGGTAGTGAACGCTGCTTTTAGCCCCCGGCCTTGGCGAGCTTGGCCATAAGCACGTGATTGGCGTTCGGCTCGCCCACGTTCAAGGCCTTGAAGATCTTGTAGAGCCGCTCGTCGAGGATGTTCGCGAAGTTCTCGAAGATCAACTCGGGCTGGAGGTCAGGATCGTGGATGATAAAATCCTTGGGCAGGCCCCAGTCGTCAGGAATCTTCTCGAAAAATGCGGTCAAGATCTCCTCGGTGAGTGTTCACCAGGACGGGGCACATGTCGGTGGCGGGATGGAGATCCCGGCACCCGTGTACAAGATGAAGCCGGCTTCGGCTAATCCGGGGAGGATTTCCTCGAGCACGCGGGTTTGAGGTGATATAGCAGTCATGGATAGGAGTCACGCTATGACGAAATTAAAAACTGCGCGATGTGCTAGGCGATGTTTATTGGCGATTAGGGAATAGATCATGTGATAGAGGTATGGTTGGATGAAACTCGAGATCATCGAAGCGGGCGAAGCCGAGGGCCGAGCGTTCGTGAACCCGGAAGATATGAAGTCATTACGGGTTGATGACCTCGACGTGGTCGTCTTCACGAACGAGTACGATGATTGGGGAGCGGCGCAAGTCGTCGCCAAGGAGGATTGCGAGCCGGGCTATATCATGATCGATAGCATGACCCTGGATTCCGCGAACATGTCCTCGGGGGACATGGTAGATGTCAAGAAATCGGAGCCCAAGGGGGGCATCTCCGAGGTCCAGATAGGCGTCGAACCGATGGGCTCGCAGGCGACCGAGAAGGCGGTCGTCTGGGTCGCCGACCACGCGTCGGAGATGTCCGATCTCCTCAAGAACCGGCCCATTTTCCGCAACCTGGAGATCAACTGGCGGGATTCAGAGATTGGCCACGTCAAGCTCAAGGTCGTGCAGACCAAGCCACCCATCCAGCCCGGCGAGACCGCAATCATCGATCCCGCGGGCCAGGAGATCACGTTCGAGATCATCCCCGCGGTTGACATGAGCTTCAACGCCATCTTACTCATCGACGTCTCTGGATCCATGCTCAAGGAGGACATGGAAGTCCACGAGATCGACGGCGCCATCGAGGGCTTGCGCCGCGGGTTCTCCGAGACCAAGGACCTCACCCGGTTCCTCGACCAGTTCCGAGAGGGGGACAAGGTCTCCCGCATCGGTAGCGCGGCGATGGCCACCTTGCTCTATCTCTCGCTCAAGATCGGGCGTGGCTGGGGCGAGAACGTCCAGCTCATCACGTTCGGGGATGACGTCGAGCTCCTCCAGGTGCAAGACAAGAAAGGAAGCATGTCCCCGGTCATCGAATGTACGGGCGAGATGCGGGAGCTCAACCTGAACACGGTGGCATATTACGTCGTCGAGAAATGCAAGAAGGCAACGGGCCTGACGACCATGAGCGTCGCGCTCAAGATCGCGGGCGATCAAGTCAAGGCCTTCCCCAAGAACCAGCGCACGGGGAAACAGAACCCGACCATGATCGTCCTCCTCAGCGACGGGAACCCGAACAAGGGCGACGAGGAACACGACATCCCGGTCAACCCGATCCCCGTGGTAAAGCAGAACCTGGTGCGCGAGGACATCGTCCTCTACACGATCGGCATCGGCGAGGCGGACGACGTCGTTATGCAGCGCATCGCGGATCTAGGCCGGGGCGAGTATTTCCGGGCTACTAATTTCAAGGAACTGTGGCGATTCTACGACATTTTGGCGCAAAAGTTCTCCATCGCTGCGAAGATAAAGACCGCGAAGAAATGAGCCGATAATTTCAACGCGAACCCATTCATCACCCTCTTTTCGGTAAACATTAAGGGCATCGTGGAAAACACTAGCAACGAGAAGAATGAACCTCCCCACAACACCCCTACCGCAATCCATCGGCAACGAGATAGAGCTGCAGATCGTGAACAACAAGGGGGAAATATTGCGGGGGGAGGAGCTGATCAAGGTCTGGAACGCGATATTCGACAAGATCGAGCCCTCGTTCAAGCAAGCCCTTGGCATGGCTCCCGATTTCATCCGGAAGCGGGTCGGCACGATCAAGCGCGTGACCAAGGAAAAATCGGGCAAGCAGCTGCCGTATCTCGATATAGAATACAAGACCTTCAAGACCTTTCACATCCCGGCGATCGGGCCGGATCCCAATATCAGCCAGGTCACTTGGCTCATGGAGCTTGTCACGCCGCCGGCCACCACGATGGAGGAGTTCGCCTGGTGGAACACGCTACTGAACACCGCCCTCGTCAAGTCCTTGCCAGCGGCTTACTGGATCTTGCCACTCGGCTTGAACCCCGCCGAGAAGGAATACTCGAGCGGCGTCACGTTCGGGGAACATTACCACATCGGTGTCGATGACCCGAGCCTCAAGCTGGCCATTTACACGCTCGTCCGCAATTTCATCCCCCATCTCATTGCCCTTACCGTGAACTCTCCATTTATCAACAAGAAGCCAACAGGCATCGTGAAGGTGGCTAGGGAGGGGGACAGCTTGCAGATCTTGGGAAAAGATTGCACGAAAAGCTTGCGTTTATTCTACAACAAGGCCCAGATGGGTCCCGTAGACAAGGAAACGTACATCCCTTGCCTAAAAAACCTCGACAAGGAAGCCTTCTGCGAGGTCATCCGTCGCAAGCCGCCCGATGACAGGTTCGTGGACATGTACCCGTTCACGCCATACGGGACCATCGAACTCCGCGTTTTCGACACGCAATTCGCCCTCTCGCGTCGCCTGGCGATTGTCGCGCTGATCGAGGCCCTATGCTTGAAGGCAAAACGATTGCTCGATCGAGGTGAGAGCATCCCGTGCGTCCTCTCGTCCGTCTTGATCGCGAACCGGGAGAAAGCGGTCGTATTCGGCTTGCACGGCAAGTTCACGCCGGACACCACGTTGCCAGGGTCGTTCGGGATGACTTACAACGAGGATCCAGCCACGGGCAAGCAAAACGGGAAATTATTCCAGGCCGTGAACAGCATGTTCTTTTTTTTGAAGAAAGAGATCGCCGACCTCGGGTTCAAGGAAATCCTCTTGCCGGTATTGCTCTCGATAGAAGGAAATGCGAGGATCACGGCGCCCGTCTCGCCGTCGGATTACTTGCTTTTCCTCGCGGATGAGCACGGTGGAGATATCGAGGACACGCTCCCCCGATTCAAGAAATTCCAAGCGAACTACTGTACAGGTCCACCCAATAACCTGGAGGATCCCCTTGTCGACGAGTGGAGGAAGCCTAGAGCCGACATGACCCCCGCGTCAACACGTGATAGTGCCGTCCCCGCGGGGGCGACGAACGTCCCTCCGGCATCCACGGAAATCAATTTCACGGGTGTTACAGCGTCGACCACCGAATCCCAGCTCAAGGTTGCAAAGCCGGTACCCTTCCAGCTCTCCTTCATGGTCGCATCTTCCGTTCCCCGGGACAGCGTGGAGATCCTCGCGATCCAGCAGCTCATCGAGATCCAGAAAAAATCGGAGATCGTGCTCGCCACGAGCTTCAAGCGGCTCGCCGCGCCGGTCAACCAGCAAGTCACCATCAGCCAGGACGAGTTTCCGCTCACTCCAGCCCAGGATTTATTCATCGGGAACAAACAATGCAGGTTAAAGTTTTCCCTCAAGGAGAAACAGAAGGAGGCGACCACGTATTCCAACGCCTTCTGGATCGAGTTGCTCCCGAGGTACGGGATCACGTCGGATTTCCGGAAGCGGAAGGTGTCTCCCGGTGAAAAGCTTGAGGTCAAGTACAAGATCTCGGCGACGAGCGGCACCGTCCCCGCCACGACCATTTTCGTGGACTTGAAGTTCCAAGTTTTATCCGCCGATGGGACGACGGTCTTGTATCAAGCCGACCAACGCGCGGGCGTGAAGGATACCGAGACCGTGCAATTCAAGGTCGTCCCACTCGCGTCGTGGAAGGATAGAGAAATTTCATTCCGTGTCGTTGCGATGTTGAAGGAAAAAATCATTGCGCGCCATGAAATCGGCGAGATTACTCTTGACATCCCTGATGAAATGCCGGACACCTTCACGCCGCGACTGGCGGAGAAGAAAGCGGAGGCCTGGCCGCGAAGCATGGAGCCGGCCGTGCAACCGCCCGCGCCGAACGCGAAGGACAGGTACGGACTCGTCAGGACACTCGCGTTCTCATCGGTTACCGCGAAGCCGGAACCGAAGCCGTCGCCCGCAACGCCATCCGTGCAGCGCCAACGCGAGTCGAAAACTCCAGCGCAGCCTACACAACCCGTCGCTAGACCACGGCGGGTTATCAATGCCCCGGAAGCGACGCGGAAGCTGCTCGTGGAACCGGCGAGGTGTATCAAGCCCCCAGTTTCTACTGGCTCGGCCATACCCAATGAGAAGGCGGAACAAGAGCGCATGGCGAAGTTGCTCTCGCAAGAAACGGCGAGTAAGCCACGAGTCCAAACAGACGCGTTGAACGTGCCGTTTCTCGAAGCTGTCGATGTCGCGAGCGAGAAGGTCGAGATCACCGCCAAGCTGCTCTCGCCGCGCCTCGTTGCACCGGGGGAAAAGATCGTCATCGCCTACTCGATGAAAAAAACCAAGGCGATCGGGGAAAACGAGTTCTTGAAATTGGTCTCTTTTTTTGTAAACACGCGCCAAGAATTCATCGTTGTCTTGAACGAAAAATACAAGTTCCAAGGCGATACGTCGACCTTCACCCTCACGGTCGATCCATTGAAGCATTTCAAGGATTGGAAGCCGACGGAGCCTTTCCACGTCGTGCTGCAAGCCTACATTGACAATACCCTCGTCGGCCAAGCCATCTACGGCGACTTCCAGCTCGCCAGGTTCACGACCAGCTCCCAGATCACGTGGAAAAGGATCGACCTCCTCTCCGGGACGATCTACCCGGGCATGGACGCGGGTTTCGAGCTGGATCTCGACGTGAAGAGCATCGTGAACCCGGTCGCCATGATCATCGAAGCAAGCTGCCAGGGGACCGCGGTCACCGCTGATATCGTGGTGGGTAAAGAGGGAACGAACCATGCCATCGCCCCTTTCAGGGTCCCGTTCCAAGGACTCACGACAGTGCCTGGCACCCCGATGATCATAAAGATCAAGGACAGTTCAGGAATGACCATCAAGGAGCACAAGAAGACCGTCTCCATCATCGCCCGGGGCCCCGTGTTCGTCGTCAAGGACGTCGTGCTGGACACGATGGAGGGTCTCGACAACGCCACGCTCGCGTTCGAGGTCGTCAACGATAGCAAGTTACCCGTCACGTGCGACGTGACGGCCCTCGCGATCGAGCCCGGCGGCTCAAGTATCGAGATCGCGTCCCGGAAGCTCAAGCTCAAGGGCACGGAGATGCAGCACGTGGAATGCACGAAGGTCCGCGTGCCGATCAATGCCATCCGCGAGGACTCGTTGGTGATCGATTTCCTCATCGAGATCGCTGATTTCAACAAGATCAAGAATCTCATCCGCCAGCAAGTGACGGTGGATCCTACTCCCGGCTGGAAAGTGAACGTCTATTTCCATGGGAAACTGAAAAATATCGACCGGGTGCACGATATCACCTCCTACATCGACAAGGTCGTTATCGAGATAGACGTGCGCAAGGAGATCACGCTTGGAGGGTGCAAGGCGAAGGTCGTCGAGATCGTGGACGGTGATGCCCGCAAGGTGATCCACACGTTGAAGTTACCAAAGGAGCGCAAGCGGATCACCGAGAACATCACTTGGAAGCCGCCACGGGCAAAGGCTTTCCCGTCGCTGTGCAAGCTCGATGTACAATTCTTCCAGGACGACGACCAGATAGATATCGAGCGCATGCGCACGGAACCACTCTTTTTCACGATCTTCCCGGAGTAGCGTGCCGCGAGTAATGGTTTATTGCCCCTCCGATTGAAACAAATGCATAAAGAATGAAATAGTTCAAAATCGAATTTCAGTGAATGGTATCATGGCACCAAAGAAAAAACGCCAAACCAATGATGAACAAGAGGTTATTTCGATTAATAATGAGAATGACGTTATCGAAAACATTGTCAAGAAGAAGGAGACTGGTTGGGACGAGGTGGGCTTCGCAAGACCCATTGGCGGGTTTTTTTACAATTATATCTTGTTTATCGTGGGCGCGCTCATCGTGCTCGCGCTCGGCACGACGCTGTTGCCCGCGGTGGTCCCATATCCAGAGATCTTCGGATATAGCACGATCGTGACGAGTTATTTCAAGTTGATGTTCATGCTGTTCGACGCGGGCCTGGGCGACGCGCTCGGCAGGTATCTGCCCGAGTACCGCATCAAGAACCCGAAACGGGCCATGGAGTACATTTCCTTCTTTATATGGTTTCAAATGTTCACCGGGCTTATCCAGGTGACCATAGTAGCCGTGTTCGTCATATCCTGGCTTCCACAGATGACGATCGCCCATCTCGCGTGGATGATGCTCATCTATTCGACCGTCCAGTACCCCGGAATGCTCAGCATATTTGCCAACGTGCTCCGTTCCTTCCAGCAGTTCGGGAAGGTCCAGCTTATCAGCTTCTTGCAAGACACGCTCATCCAGAACATCACGACCGTCGTTTTCGCGCTAGCGTTTGGATACTGGTTTGACACGATCCCCAGCCTCGGATTCGTCATGGGCGCGGCAACAGGTTACATCATTGGCCAATATGTCGACGATTTCATCGCCTTGGTTATCGGCGCGAAGTTTTTCTCCGACGTGATGAAAGCGACAGGGTTCACCGCACTGGACGCGATCAGGCCGCGCTTCAGCCGTGCGGTCGTCAAGGAATCGCTCGCCTTTGGCTTGAAAACGATGATCGGCCCTGTCTACGGCGTCGCCTTCGAGTTCATAAGGTTAAACGTCATGATCTGGCTTTTACCGAGCTACGCGACGTGGATCGGGTTGCTCAGCCTCGCGAAAGGCATCGCCGGCCTTGCCAACATTGCCGGGCCGACAGCCTCGTGGACCGGCATCTCGTTTTCCGAGTCGTTCAACAATGACAAGAAGCACTTGACCTACCATTACACGAAGTCCGCGCTCAAGTGGATAACGTTCGTGAGCGCGTTTTTCTTGCCCGAGCTGATCATCGCGATCCCGACATTGCTTTATTCCGCGATAAAGATATTGGGCACGGACTGGATCCTCGCCATTCCGCTCATCGCGCCGTGCACCATCGAGCCACTACTCGCCACGTACGACTCGATGCCCATGTCGGTCATCGCGAAGGTCGGCAAGCGGCTCGGCGAGAAGGAGCGGGACGGGAAGGTGGAATACCGGGCAATGAAGGGCTCGCACATCCTCGAGCGCCAGCTGTTCTCCATCCTCGAGACTTCCTTGAACTTCGGCATGCTCGTCCTCTTCATCTGGCTCGCGCCGTACACGGGCGGGATCAACGTGTACACGTTCATCCTCGCGCCCATCCCGGTCAGGATCATCTTCGTCATCATCGGCTGGACGTACATCGACAAGCGCATCATTTCACTGAAGCCGACGAGGGACTGGATGGGCCAGGGGCTCGTCGCTACTGGAATCGCGACGGCGGCTTTCTGCGGGATCCTCTACATCCTCATCTTCTGGATCTACCCGGAGTTGTACGATGCCACTCTCGCCGGGTTCAGGTCTGCCTTCCCCGAGGGCGACATCGCAGCTTACCTCGCGCTCCTCCCCGGCATCTTGATAATCCTCGCGTCGCTGCTTGTGTTCCCCGAGTGCATCTTTGCACCCTTGTACGCGTATTTCGGCGGGTGGGACGACGTGTCGCTCGATGATTTCCGCAAGGCAGCCTTGTTAGCAGGTCCATCCAAGGGCATCACGATGCTCATGTACAAGATCAGCAAGTTTTTCCACGAACGCTCGCCGTGGAAGAATAGATTTGCATTCAAGGACACGGATCTTGCCCTCAAGGAAGCCGACGAGCTCTTGCAGATCCGAAGGGCGCTCGACGCCAAGATCATCATGGAAAAGAAGACCAAGTACCTGGACGACTTGAAGGATCTGGAGGTCACGTTGTCTGCGGCGATCGCGTCGGGCGACTCCGATGATGCCCGCCGGCTCCTCCGGTACATGGTTTCAATTGCCGAGGAGAACAAGGACGACGGGCTCGCTGCCGAGTTCAAGGAAAGGCTTGCAAGGTATGAGAAATGAAATATGTTCCCATTTTTCGATAAAAGCGAAATGGTACTCTTTTTTCACTTTTTCATCAAGCGCTCGACAAGCTGGCAGTCATAGTCAGCGTCTTGCATGCAACCAAACCCGACAGCCACGAAGTCGTTAGGCTTTATGTTGCTTATGCAGAAGCTAAGGCCGACTTCAGGCTCGATCCGGCCCGCTGCGAGGGGCTTGATGTTCAGGATCTGTATCTTGGTGTTTTGAATAGCAGCGATAAGGGTATTTACCTCGATATTGCTTTGAAAGCCTAATACATTAAGAGGTTGGACGATTAATGAAACGTCGTACTTCCGGTGATGGCATATCCTGATGGCATCGATGTAGTGCGTGCTCAACCCGGGAACCATGCCCTTATCGCGGATATCGGCGAGGATCGGCTCGATACCCTCGATCTCGAGCGTCATCGTGTCTATCTTCGCGTCCGTGTAAGACCGGTGCGGCATGCATACCGAGACCTCGTGGTCGGCGCACCACTGCACTTGCCCTGGCATCGTCGGCGGCAGGTCGGTGGCGGTCTCGCGCGCGGGGCTCGGCGAGCATATCCAGTGGATCTTCTCGCCCGTCTCCTTTTGCACGCGCTGGATGGCGGCATAGATGTGGTCGCGAGGGGACGAGATGATCGCGTTCACGCCGAATTCTTGCAGCACGAACGTCATGATCTCGACGATCCGGTCGAGCGTGAGGTACTCGTTGAAGAACATGTCCCGCGAAAGCGTGAAGTGGCTGATGCCACAGAAGGGATTGGAGCCACAAATCAATCTCGAGAGTTCAAGGTTTTCCAGCTTGACCTTGGGAATCATGATGGTCACACATTACGATAAACACGTTTGTGGCATAAATAGAAGATGTCAGATAGAATCGGGGCCCCGCATTTCGACCTTGTAGCCGATACGCTCGAGATCCCGCAGCTTGCCGAGCATCAGTGCTTGGATGGCGAGAAACGTGAAATGCTCATCGAGGTACTTGAGATACGAGTTCAACTTGGCCATGGAATCCTCGACCATAGCGAGTTGAAATTCTTTTTGGCCGATCATGAACCGGCCGTCTGCACCAAGCGTGAAGTTCGAGAAGAGATCCATCAATGCATGGATCTCCTTTCTTTTTTCTTCGAGGACCGCGATCGAGCCGTGATATTTCTTGATCAGGTCGTCATCTTCCTTGATGTTCTTGCGCAACCAGCGCTCGTGGCGCGCGACCTTCCATGCCGTCGCCATAATCGTCATCGATGCGAGGTATACGGTTTTCCCAGGACAGTGATCCGGGATAACGCGGCATTATAACTCCAGCGGTTGAAAAACAAAGGGAAGCAAGCCCCGGACTGGCCCAAGAGAAAGAAAAAGGTAAAAGGGATCACGTGCAGCAATTTTTCGTGCTACTTGGCGCCTATTTATTGCGCCGTTTCCGAACGACCGAAACGATGACGATGATCCCTACGACCGCGCCTACCACGACCACGATGACGATCCACCACGGGAAATCGGGGAAAAGTGCACCCCATGCGGAGGCAAAAGCGGTTAAATCGCTTATCGGAGTAAAAGCCGCCGTGTGAATCCCACTCGTGGATATCGCGGACGACGTGGGTGCTGCAGGCACTGCGGACTCGGCAACCACCACGGGAGCGTCGGAAACGCCGAGGAAATTGGCGAGTCCCACGATCACGGTCACGTATGTTGCGAGAACGAGCCAGAACGCCCACACGATCACTTGCATCTTGGCAAGGATCAAGTTACCGGTTCCAGTCGTACTCAACCAGTTGATCCAGTCTTGCGACGCGTTGAAACTATAGACGACCATGCAATGATCTTGGCGCGTGCAGAAAAGCACGTATTTGTAATCGCCCGCGGCCGAGAATTCCAGCAAGACCGCGTGATCAACGTTGGGAACGGAAGGTTCCGACAAGATAAACGTCGTGCCTTGGTTGACACGCAGGATCTCGACACAGATGTCCCAGACGTCCTTGATGCCGTCTATTTGAGACTGGTTCAACCCAGCACCGGAGAGCAGGGCCCTCGCTGCTATCGTGCCGATGTCGTTCTTTGACAAGTCGACTCCCTTGGAGAGCACGTTCCCGCCCTTGTCGATCATCGATGCGCCGAGCACGTTTGCATCGGTTAAACCCGAGGTGCCGTTCTTGAGCCAGACTTGGGAGGAACACGTGACGTTTCCGCTGCTGTTCGTGCCGGTGAACCATTTCACGGAGATGGTATTGTCCCAGACGAGCGTGTATCCGGCGAGCTCGTCTTCGGACGGCATCCAGGACGGAAGCGCCGCGGCGCTGCCGCGGATGGCGCAAACGAGAAAGAGCGCCGCCATGATAGCGCTCACTGCGACTTTTTTCTTGAAGCCTTTCATTCGGATCAAGCCTCTAACGCACATTCATTCCGCCTTTAAAATGGCGTTGCATCTAATAGAACACATCCCATTTATAGTCGTTTCGATGACGAGACCATCGATTTCGTTCAATTGTTGCGTTGAAGAATACGAGGGGCTTCTACCTTGAAGGGATAAGTCTCGAGAAAGGATAGAACAATGCTTGCTCAATCCCGGACAACCAGCGATTTGGCGATGAGCTTGAAGTTTTCCATCACTTCCGCGAACGAAGCGTCGTAGGGCATCCACCAGACATCTGGATCCTTGAACTTGTCGACGTGCACGTGCAACGGATCCACGACCTCGAGGAAACCGAACTTCCCGTGCGTCCGGCCTATCCCAGATGCCTTCGGCCCGCCCCAGGGGGTCGGTGCCAGGGCGAACGTGTACACGACCTCGTTTATCATGACCGTCCCGGTCTCCAGCCGCTTGCCGAGCCGCACGCCCTTCTCGTGATCTTCTGTCCAGATGCTGGATGTGAGTCCGTAGGGATTCGTGTTTGCCATCTCTATAGCCTCGTCTTCTTCCTTGAAGGTGATGATCGACAGAACGGGTCCGAAGATTTCTTTCTGCACGCAGTCCATTTTATTCGTGCAGTTCCCTAGGATCGTGGGCTCCACGAAAAACCCTTTCAGCTTCGGATTCCGTTGGCCGCCGACCAGCACGGATGCTCCCTCCTTCTTGGCATCCTCGATGGCTTTCAAGACCTTGGTCATCTGGAACTCGTTGATCATCGCCCCCACGTCGATGCCAGGCTCGAGCGGGTTTCCTTGCTTCAGCTGTTTCGTGAGCGAAACGAGTTCAGCCGTGAATGACTTCGAGATGCTCTCGTGGAGGTATAACCGCTTTACCGAGGAGCAGACCTGGCCGGAGTTCGTGAAGCAGCCCCATCGCGCGGCGAGAGCTGCACGGTGCAAGTTTGCATCTGGGAAAACGATCATCTCCGACTTGCCGCCGAGTTCGAGGCAGACAGGGGTCAGCGTGTCCGCAGCCTTCCTCATGATCGCCTTCCCCGTTTCCGTGCTCCCCGTGAAGATGACCCGGTTAGCCCGGCCTATCATAGCGTTCCCGATGACCGAACCCGAGCCGAATACGGTCTGCACCAATCCTTTCGGCAGGTCGGGGATCGAGTCGAAGGATGCTTGAACCTCCTTCCCGACGAGCGCCGTGTCCGAGGACGGCTTGAACACGACGGCGTTGCCCGCCATGAGCGACTGCGTGATCTGGTTGAACGGGATCGCGAAGGGATAGTTGTATGGCCCGATGACGGCAACGATCCCGGCGGGCTTGTAGACAAGAAAGCTCGTCTTGTCGAGGGAGTTATAGAAGCCGAGGTCGATGTCCTCCTTCTTGTCCAGCACTTGCTCGGCGATGGTGTAATAGTAGAAGGTTGAATCCATCGCCCCGTAGACCTCGGAGGAGAGCGCTTCGAGCGGGGGCTTGCCCGTTTCCTTGGAGATCAAGACCGAGATCTCGTCGATCCGTTCCGCGATATATTCGTTTACCCGCACGATGATGCGAGCTCGCCTTGCCGTTTCGACATCCCGCCATTGCCGCTGCGCTGCTCGTGCGGCGGAGAATATGGCGTCCAATGCTTCGAGCGGGGTCTCTTGCACCTCGCCGTTCCTTTCCAGCGTTGCCGGGTTCGTGCTCGAGATGACCATGGCAAGTACACGTCCGAGCGTTCGATGCTCGTCTCAATGTAACCCGGATAACCAACTCGTATTTAAAATGCACCCTTGGTCGGTAATTGCCGTTAACTTTATGTCATTGCTGCGTTTTATCGTATTGGCAATGAGCGATATAGACCCCTTTTTCGCACCGCGCAGCGTCACGCTCATCGGCGTGAGCAGGGACATGGATAAATTTAACGGGATCATCTTGAAGAATTTGCTCGCCGTCAATTATCCTGGAAAAATATATCTCGTTAATCCGAATGCCAAGGAGATACTCGGCATCAAATGTTATGCCCGGCTGGTCGATCTCCCCGAGGTTCCCGAGCTTGCCATCATTTTACATTCCGATGTCGCCCGGATCCTCGAGAATTGCGGCAAGAAAGGCATCAAGCACGTCATCATCCAGGCCGACATCTCGCTCCAAGAAGGCACCGACCGGAACCTCTTCGATAACACGTTGACCGAGATCGCTTCTCGATACGGCATCAAGTTCATGGGGCCATCTCTCATCGGGCTGATAAACTTCCCGGGCCATTTCACCTCGTCGCTCATCCCGGTCCGCGATCACGTGGCCCGCCTCGGCGAGGACCCGGCGCGAGCCGCGATCGGGTTCATGGCACAATCCGGGGGTTTGGCTGGCGCGTGCGGGTGGTGGCACCCGTCGCAAGACATCTCCTTCGCCAAGGTCGTGCATTTCCACGGCCAGGTGGATGGATCTATACCTGACGGTGCCTTGATGAAGTACATCGCGGCGGATCCGTACGTGAAGGTCGTGTCCTTGTTCGTCCGCAAGATCACGCAGTCGCTGGTCGATGCAGTCCGTGATTGCACCCGCGCCAAGCCCGTCTTGTTCAAGAAATGCGGGCAGCCGGTCGACGTCGACATGCTCGTTGCGGCAGGGGCGCTGCAAGTCGAGGATTACATGGACCTCTTCGAGATCGCGAAGGTATTCATCTTCTCGCCGCGCCCCGCGGGCAACCGCATCGGCTTGATAGGGCCGAGCTCCGGCGCGATCGACGTGGTCTTGAGCGAGTTCAAGAAGAACGGCCTCGAGCTGGCCAGGCCGTCCCCGGAAATCGAACGAAAAATCATCGACTTGCTTGGCGGCCGCGTGGGCAAGCGATGCAACCCCGTTGACTTCTGGCCGCCGCCGCGATTCTTCGGCCACGAGATCGGGCGCATCCATCTCGAAGCAGCAGAGTACTTGCTATCGGATCCGAACGTCGACGCGATCTTCCTCATCCTCGAGTTCTTCCACGAGATCGAGTTTGACTTGCGAATTTTCGAGGAGGTGCTCGCCCGCCACCCGGACAAGCCCGTCATGGGCGTGCTCATCCAGGCCGAGGAAGACGGGGGTAGCCGCGTCGTGAAGGCCGCGACGAGCTTGAAGATCCCCATCTTCTCGGAGCCCGAGCGGCTCGTGCGGGCGTACTCGACGCTGTTCCAGTTCTCGCGCGCTCTGGGTAAAACGACAAGAACAAGTTAGGGGAACCGATGATGCTTGTAGCGACGAAAAACATCCACGTGCGGATCCACGGGCTCGATATCGGGGATGGATTTCCCGTGCGCATCATGGGTGTCTTGAATGTGAGCCAGGAGAGCTTTTACAAGCGCTCGGTCGTCGATGCGAAAAGCATCCTGGAGAAGGCAAAATCGATGATCGCCGGAGGGGCAACGATGCTCGATGTCGGCGGCCGCAGCACCGCGCCGAACGTGCAACCCATATCCGTCGACGAGGAGCGCGTCCGCGTGGTCACGGCGTTGAAATCCCTCTTGCCCGGCCTCGATAATGCCCGCGTTCTCATCTCGATCGACACCCAATTTGAGACTGTCGCGGCAAGTGCCCTCGAATTCTTCCAATCGTACGGCATGGAAGACCAGTTCGTCATTAACGACGTGAGCGGGCTGAACGGGGACCCGAATCTCTCCCGCTGGATCGCCAAGACGGGCAAGCCGTGCATCATCATGGCTTCCCACGGGAAGCCTGGCGATTCGCTTGGCGTGCAACAAACCATCGCGGACCTCGATCGGAGCGTCTTGAAGCTCCGCGCTCTCGGTTACAACACGGCGCAGAAGGTGATCGTCGACCCGGCAATCGGCCACTGGATCCCAGATAAGGTACCCCGTTACGACCTCGAATTGCTCCACGAGCTGGAGCGGTTCCGCGTGATCGGCTCCCCGCTGCTCGTCGCCATTTCCAGGAAGTCCTTCATTGGCGAGGTCCTCGGTGAAAAGAACCCCGATCACCGGTTGTACGGCTCCCTTTCCGCGACGGCCATCGCCGTGTTCAAGGGCGCGCACGTGGTCAGGACCCACGACGTGAGCAAGGAGACAATCGACACGATCAAGGTCGCGGAAGCAATCCGGGACAAGACCATCACAAAATAGCCTTCGTGACAAGCCAAATGGACATCAATGCCATCAAGACACCAGTCATCAAGCCCGGCGACGACTTGATCCGGATCCTCCTGGATTCGATGCAGTCCCAAGGGATGAGCTTGAAACCGGGGGACATCGTGGTCGCGGGCGAGAAGGTCGTCGCGACCGCTCAGGGCCGCATCGTCGATCTCGCCACGATCGCGGAAAAGGATGTTCCCGAACAAGCAAGAAGGATAGGAGAGAAGTACCACATCGATCCACGGAAAGTCAAGGTCATCATGGACGAGTCCGAGGAGATCCTCGGCGGCGTCGACACGGTCTTGCTCACGAAATCGTATGGCTTGTTGCTCGCCAACGCGGGCATCGATTCGTCGAACGCGGGCAAATCTACCAACGTGATCTTGTTCCCGTCCGACTTGTGGGGCACCACAAGGAAGCTGCGGGCGGCGCTCGAGAAGGCATCGGGGGTGAAGCCCCTCGGGTTCATGATCATCGACTCGCGCGTCCAGCCGCTGAAGGTGGGCGTGATCGGCGGCGCGCTCGCCGTGTCGGGCTTCCAGCCCGTCGATGACATTCGAGGACAAAAGGATATTTTCGGCAGAGTGCTGCTCATCAAGCAAATCGCGGTCGCCGATGACTTGAGCAGTGCTGCCGAGATCATGATGCGCGAGGCCGCCGACCAGATCAAGGAGGATGCCATGCTCATCAAGCAGATCGCCGTCGCGGATGACTTGAGCAGTGCTGCCGAGATCATGATGCGCGAGGCTGCGGAGCAGACGCCGTTCGTGCTCGTCCACGATGCGCCTGTAAAGTTCGTTCCAGACGGCCAGATCAAGGAGGATGCCATGATCATGCCCATGGACCAGTGCCTTTTCATGAACGTTTTCAAAAACTATAAGAAAGACAAGATATTGCTCCAAAAGTGACTCTTCTTGAATGATTCGACCGAGGATGTCATTCTCATCCGTCCACCTTGCGAGGCATGGTCCGTGCTTATCGGCGTTACCGAAGGATGCAATTGGGGGAAGTGTAGATTTTGCGGGGTGTACGATGGAAAGGAGCTAGTGCAAAGGTACCGCGTGCGGCCGTGGGAATCTATCAAGGCCGACATCGACGAGGCATGGTTCTACCACCAAACTCTTCCCCGGCGAGCATTCCTCGCGGGGGGCAGCGCGCTAAGTGCACCGGTAGAATTATTGTTGAAGATTCTCGATTACTTGCACCACCGGTTTCCACGTATGGATCACGTGAGTTTATACGCGAAGAACCATGATATCTTGAAAAAAACAGACGATGAACTAAAGCGGTTGGCCGCTGCGGGCTTGACCATCGTTTACATGGGCCTGGAATCGGGGTCGGATGCCGTCTTGAAGTACATGAACAAGGGAACGCGTGTCGCGGGCATGATCCGGGCGGCAAGGAAAGTCATGGCCTCGGGTATCAAGCTCTCCACCTACATCGTGCTCGGCCTCGGGGGAAAGATGTTCCCCGACCATCCCGCCGAGACCGCCAAGGCACTGACGGCGATGAATCCCGATTTCATCAGGTTCCGGAGCCTCAATTTCATCCCGAACGCGCCCTTGCACGACGAGTGGACTGCGGGCAGGTTCGTGGCGCTGCGGCCCGTGGAGATACTGCAAGAGCAACTTTATATCCTGGAACACGTCGGTCAAGATGTCACCTCTCGCGTCCTCAACGATCACGTTTCCAATTTCGCGGACATCGACGGACAGCTCCCCGGTGACAAGGAACGCATCGCGAGTGCCTTGAAGGCCTTGATTGCCGACCCGCGGATCCAAGCCCTCGAACATAGGAATCGGACGGTAATGTAGGTTCTTGACTCGATCGTGAGCAAGTGGCGCATGTATTAAAATAGGGGGGAATTAAATGGGTTACATATCGATATAATAGCAATGGTGGGGTGCGCGTCCCAACGACCAAATACTCCGAGATAGTTCGCGTAGACGATAGAGGCAGGATCGTTATTCCTGGCTCCACGCGCAAAGTGATGAGGCTTGTTTCAGGAGCCAAGCTGATGATGTTCGTTGATGACGAGAAGAATGAAATCCGATTGACGCCGTTCATCGATCCGAACGCGAACCCCGTGCAAATGCGGGTAATAATGGCCGACAAGCAAGGGGCGCTCGCGAAGATCACGGCGGTTATTGGTGAAATGGGCATCAACTTGACCTACGAGGAGGCCCACGTCTTGAGGAAGGGTGAACAGGCAGAATGGCAAGCCATCGCCGACCTGGCCCCGATGAAGGAATCCTTGAGCCTGGAGGAAATCAAGGCTCGCATCCTCGCGACCAAAGTGGCCCTCGAAGTGGAAATCAAGAAATATGATTAACCCGCCCTTTTTCTGGCGACGGTTGAAACGGGCCATCACGATTCAGCGGCGGGCATCTCGGCCTTGCAGTTGGGGCACCGGGTGATGCCTTTCCGGACGGAAAGCCCGCATCTCGGGCAATATCGCGCTTTTTGTGTCCTGTTCTCGAGCGTGGTGGAGCTGAGGGATTGCGCGCGAGCCTTCTCTGATGGAGATTTCATGCTCGCCACCATCTTTGCCCGCTTCCGGGCTGCGAGGTCGAAGAATAGCACGGCGATCAACGACGCCACGAGCGGAACAATCAATATGGTGAGCCCACCAGGCATGATCTCGAGTAGAATCAAGTTTCCAAGGTTTCCGAAAGGATCCATTCGCCATGTCTTTATGGTTGCTATGCCGCCGGCACCTTGTATCACCCCGTCCATCACGAACTGCAAGAGAAGCTGGAAGAAAAAAGGGACGAAGTAGATTATCAGGACATACACGAACGCCCGCCAGAAATTGCCGCTGACGCGGTTCTTTGCCTCGCCGAAATTCTGCAATGTCCTGTATTTGCCGACGAATAGCAAGTTAGGGAAGGCAAAGATGCAATATGTGTAGAAGATCAAGCCTGGAATGAATAATAACAGCGGGAGAATCAGAATGTTGTAGAATGTAGAGAAAATGATGGAGATTAAGATGAGTGGCAAGATGCTGCGGCGTGTTTCTCTTAAAAGCATCGATATCCTGGAGTCCCCGCCCGTATAAGATTTCATGACGATGGTAATGCAAATCCCGAGCATGGCAAAGTAGAAGCTCGACTTGAAGACGTCCTGGACGACGACAAAAACGTTTTGGACGTTGTAAAGAGCCTGAGCGCGGTTGTATATGTCATTCGGGACGGTCATGCCGGGGGTGTAGTTATTCTGGGCTAACCACGTCAACAAGGCCTGCTCTTCGACGAGCAAGGACGCGTGCCACGATGACATGACGAACACGTACAACACGCTCGTAACGACCGTGATCGCAAACATCAGCACCAAGATCGCGCCGTAATTGCGTCCACAGTACGAGAATACTCGTCTCCAGAAGATCTTGAATTGCATTGGTGCATTGAGGTCCTCTGCCGGCCGCGTTTCCTTCGGGGCCTCTGGATCGCGGAGTTCAGAGGCACCATACAATCCCACCCAGCTCGCACCAATGATTACGAGATCTGTGATAATATAATAGAGAGAGACGGACCTGAAAACAGCAGCAGCGCCACTCGCGACGATCGACAATAAACCGACGGTCATCGCAATTGAAAAACTAGCGCCTGCGATCCCGCTCGTTTTAACGATTTTACGGGGCATATAATTGCCCCGGAGCGGCTGTCTTATCGAATGGTATACTGACAGCACCCACGCGATCGCGACGCACGCGCCGAGCCAGATCCCTGGGATCAAGGGCAACGTGGGATCTATGTGCGTGCTCGTGAGTATGCCACCCATTAAAGAAAAGAGATACAAGAGCACGACAAAGCTAGTTATGAACGTGATGATTCCGATGCCGACGTGTAGTTTGCGTCCATCCTCGAAGGTCTTGACACCACCTTTTCGGTTCGCGACACGTTTCGCTTGGGTTTCCCTTGACGTCGGTTCTTCACCATGCGAATGAAATCGTGGAGCCTATTTCTGTGCTTGCTTGAAGTAAAGGATCTTATTAACGACCTCGCTCACGAGCGTGCCGGAAGCGGCAAGCTGCTTTAACTTGATTGCTGCCAAGTTCCTTTCGAACTCATCCTTGATATTGGCACGCGAGAGGATTTCCTCAATGTTCTGCCACTTGGTCGTGGAGAAGACGGCGAGCAACTTCCCTTCGAGATCCGTGCGCGATGTGCCCGCGGCATCGTGCGGTTCCTGCTTGCTACCTGATGCCGGTGGAGAAATCGGCTTGCTTTCGAGCTCGTGAAACTCGATGCAATCCACCTTGACCGCCGCCCGGTCAAGATTCGGGTGGAGGCGCTGGCCGACAATCTGCCGAATTCCTGCCTTCTCGGCAATCGTTACAAGTCTCGGCGAGATGATACCATCGGAAATGATGGCACGTGCAGGCCGTGATATCGTTTCCATGGCCGGGATGAGATCCGACAGCGGGACGATCTTGATCGATTTTAGATCAGGCCCGACGATCGAGGCTTGCATCTTTCCAGAGATCCCGGCTGCGATTTGCTTCAAGATCGCCATTTCTTGCCCGTCGAGCCGCTCAACGGGGCTTGATTCCTTGTACCAAGGACGGGTGTCACGCTGCCGGGCCGACTGCCGCTCTGGTGCGGGATAGCGGTCGCGGCGTTCTGCAGGCCGACGCTGGCCAAGCTGGCGCCTTTCTCTCTTGTAGCGAAAACGCTCGTCGCTTTCAACCGTCATTTGCCTTTCGATATCGGTCTCGCGGGTGATGGACATCGTCCGGTTAAAAAGTATAAGGCATTCTTGCTGTTCGATGTATTCCCACTCCATCTCCTCGTCAAGGGCTTTTATCCATCGCTTGACATCCGCCATCGGCATTGCCATCGACTTGCTGATCTCGCCTAGCAATATCTCGCCGCGCTCCTCGGCGACGTGGTCGAGGAACTCGATCAGCTTCTGCCGGATAGCTTGCGCTTTTTGTTGCTCCCCTGCTTTCGCGCGGAGCCGCGTTTCTAATCGGGTGAGCTGTTGCTCAAGGCCAGGAACGGGGGATCGCCGCACGGCGTCGACGAGTTCCGCTGCACGCGCCGTTTCCCCCTTGTCAATGGCCTCTTCGGCCTGGCGTAGCTTGTTCTCGGCACGCTCCCGGTCCTTCCAGTCCGCACCGGGCTTCGGGGGCGGCAGCTTCGCCTTCTGCATGCAGCTCTCGGAAATGTGCGCGATCTTCAAGACGCCATCTAGGCCGCCGATCGCGAGCGAGAGAAGCTTCCTTTCAAGGGCGAGGGCCGTGATCTTGAACTCGTGTGCCTCGAACGTGGCGATGGTGTCGATAAACGACAAGTCCGGCCTGAAGGCGACTGAACGCACCATGCCGGATTTCCCCCCGATGAACAGCGTCCGGGTGTCCTTTTCGACGTGGATGGCCGATATCTCTTCCTTCTGCCCCAGGACGTGCACCTTGCCGTCCTTGGTGGTGCACGACGTGATGCTACCACCCTTGCAGAGAACGATGCAACCGCAAATATTCGCGTCGATGTCGAGCCCAATTGCTTGCAAGGGCGTATCGTCGATGGATACTTGCATCGCTTTTTTGCCGGCCAGGTTGAAGTCCAGCAGTTCCATAATCGTGGCTCCTTGCTCATGGCGCAAGACGAGGAGGGCATTCTCCAGGGCGCAGACCACGTGAATCTTGCCCGTCAACGCCTTCGAGAGCGTTGCGGGCCTCGCGGCCTCGAACACGGCGATCGCCGCATCTTGATGCCAGAGGAGAAACCGGGCGTCTGTTTTTTTTGCGGACGGTAATGCCACGATCCCCCTGGGATCCGGGTATTTTTCCTTGATGCGCGTGCAATCGACACGGGATCCCCGGATCGTCCACACGCGCACTTCCCCTTCAGCCGAGACGCTGGCGACCGTGTCCGGAAGCAACCAGGCGTGGCTAATAACGGGCTCCGCATGGCCAGAAAGGACTTGTTTCTGCTCGCCGTCGGGTGCGAGAAGGACGATATCGCGGCCACCTTCAACGACAACGGAGAGCAAGGCTTGTTTCTCGTCCTTGTTCCATGCGACTTGTTTAACGGAATCGGGAAACTCCCGCCCCTTGACCACTTGAAATTCTGGCATGTGCACGGTCACTCCGCACGAACGCACGTGGAGATTCAATGTACATGGACGAGTACCGCGCAAAAAAAGGTTATTGGCCTACCAGAGATCGGTCCGGATCTTGTCCAGGGACTTGCTGATGATCTTCTGGGCGAGCTTCTTGTCGAACTTGAACTCGATGATCTGTTTTATCACGTCGATGTTCTTGGGATCGAGCTTGTAGTTGAACTTGTCGCGCGTGTACGCGGGAATGTCCTCTTCGTATAATTTTTCAACGTTTTTCAGAAGCTTGATAAATTCATCTATGATCTTTGTTATCTTGACCAGTTCTTTCCGCAGAAACACGATCTGGGACGTGCGATCGGGGAGCTGCGTGGCCTCGTTGAGCAGGTCGCTCTCGAACCGCGTGTTCAAGCCCTCCTGGAAGGGCGACCTCATGATCGCCTTGTAGAGGGGGACGACGATGAGCGCATTGTGCCGGCGGACTTTCTTGTCTTTCAAGTCATCCCGGGAAATCTTTTCGCCGGTGATGACGAGGTCATCGGATTCCATGTCCCGGAGAAGCATGACCGTCTTGTCGACGCGCTCGTAGAGGTCGAACGTGTCGAGGAAAAGGATGGGGATCCCGACCAGGATGCCGCGCAAGATGACTGCGGATATGTCTGGCCCGATGGTGTTCACCAAGTCAGGCACGGAGAAGTCTTTCAGCCCCTCCCCCTTCTTGTCGACAACGGCTTTTTCCCTCGGCGCCCCGACCTTGAACTCGATATCGGCATTCTGGTATCCCCGCACCACGAACTTCTTGTCCACGAACGCCATGAACGAGTGTTCCGGGCAGCAAGCCCCTTGCGGGATCTGGACCTTGAGAACCCCGTCCTGGGACTCGTTCACGAGAAACACCGGGATCTCGATACTCTTCTCCTTTCTACAAGTGGGGCAGATAACCTTTACAGGTTTGACTTCGACGGTCATGCCGCACGATCACGCATCGAATAGCCAGTTGTCCGGGACCCTAGTGAATTCCTCGAAACGACACAACTATTACAGTAAGATCTACCACATCTGATTAATAATCTTATTGCGTGGTATTCCCCACGAAACATGCTCGCGATGGCCTCCTTCAGCGCATGGAAAAGGGAGGATCAGTATCTCCGGCGTTTTGAACGTGCTTTGTTCTTGATCTTGAATACAAGGCGATTTTCCATGGCGAAATGTTGGAATAACCGGTAGAATTTCTCACGATCTTCGTTTTGTATCACACACGCGTGATGTGCTTGATCGACCGAATGGGGGTACCCTGCCCCGGCGAAACACTCCGCGAGGACGACCGTCGCGATCTGATCGACCAGCCCTGGTTGATCTAGGCACCAGGACGGGAACTCGACGCGTGCCATGTGTTCACTGCTAAGTTTTATGTAGAAGAAGCCGATCAGCCTGCCAGTCGCCTTGTAGAAGGTCTTGTATACAGCGTCCCCCCGGTCGCAGATGAAGGCGCAAGTCCGATCTCCGGGCTTGAGAACCGTTCCTTGCACGTGTGTGAAGTAATACTCCAGGATAGCCGCGTCTGGGATGTATTTGATCTCAGGCATGCCTTTACCGTTGACCAAGGAGATCATCTTGACCACGTCTTTCGCCGCGGACGAGTCCACGAAGCCAAGGAAAGGGTAACCGACAGTCTTGCTGACGTCGATTGCCTTGTAAATGGCCGAAATGTAGATCTTCTGCGTGCTGGGCGCGAGTTCCTTGGTGAAGGAGGCGATAAGCGAGCCGTCGGTCATGAACATCGCGGACTTGGGTCGGGGCGAGCGCTTGCCAGCCTTGATCATTTGTTGACAGAGCACTTCCAGCTCGAGCTCTGCCCGCCGCGCGTTGACGGGCTCGTTCCCGAACTCGACCCGGCCGGAGCTGGGATCCATGGATTCGAGCTTGTCTGGTGGGAGAATCTCCACGTGGGATCGCTTCTCGTATATCCTATCGACACAGTGATCGTTGCGATAGTGGACGATTTGCACGACCGCGACGGGTATCGAAAAGTCCGGTGAAGGGTAGATCTGCGAACCGTCAGTACACGTGAATGACACGTCTTTCAAGACTTGCCTCGCGTAATCGACGCATTCTTTCAAGCTGGCGAAAGCGCGCGGGTATGGCACGAGCAAACCTTTCTGGTATTCCACGGTCGGACGAGCGCCTGTCTCTCCTCCAAGTGCCGCGAGCGTTGCGTCCAGTGTCTTGAAGTCCAGCGAAAAAACGCCAGGAACCGCGCTCTTCAATAAATTGAACTCTACTTCCTGTTTTTTGGCAAACTTCTCGAAGCTCGGCAAGTTCTTTGCTAGTTGATTTGCGATCTCGTTGTAATCCAATGGCATTGCGAACCCTCTTTAGAGCGGGCCATTTCATGATATTACACGTGTTCGGCCGTCGGTATCTTTAACAAGCTTGATGACTTGGTTTGCCATTCCCTCGAACGTGCTATCATGGGAAATGACGAAGAGCTGGTTGAAGCCCCGGACGTTTTCAAGAACGCTTGCCAGATTGCGTTTCTTGTGCACGTCGAGGTTTCCTGTTGGCTCGTCGAAAAACGCGATCCGTATGTTCGAGAGGCGCTGGAGCAGGGCAAGGCGGACGGCGATGGCGGCCATCATCTGCTCGCCCCCGGAGAGCTGGTTGAACGTCCGAACGGCCTTGTCGTTGGGAGTGGATATTTGTACCCCGAAATCGTTCGTCCACTTCAAGTCCACGGTCGTGTCACCGCATAGCGCGCGGAAGATTCGGGACGCGCTGATATTTATCTGGGCGAGAAGTACATCGGCTAGCTTCGGACCAGCTAACTTGTACCAGCTGCGGATCTTCTCGCCGAATTCCCACACCTCCTTGGTGACCGAGCGCTCTTTTTCCAAAGCATTCGCCTTTTCCTCGTTCTTCTTGATATCGTCTAGCCGCGCCGCGACATCCGCAAGGATTTCGCTCTCTTGCTTGATTTCACCCTCCAGCGACCCTTGGATCTTTGTCTTTTGGTTGAGATCATCTTCCAAAGATGCGAGCTTAACGGGATCAAAGCTTTGCTTCTCTATATCGATCTTTTGCTGCAAGGCACCATCCTTTTTCTTGAGATCATCGATCGTACCGAGTAAAATCGCGTGGCTGGACTCCAAGGAGGCAAGTTGGTTCGACACGTTGATGTTGCTTTGATACGCGTCATAATCGGCTTGAAATTGCTTCAACTGGCCGCGAATCGTGGCTAATCTGCCTTGCACATCGCCGAGTGCCTGGATCTTGCTTTCTAGCGCCTTGATAGCTGCCTCTGGTGCCTTTTTTTTGTCGTCGAGGCTATCACGCCTTCGTTCCAGCACGGGAAGCTGCTTTTCGAGCGACTCGATCACGCCAAGCTGGGTGACCGACGGCTGAAGAGAAGCCATCGCGCTCGCTTCGATCTTGAGCGATTCCTTGATGCCGGCCTCAGTCGAGATGCTCTCCTTGTATTTCTGTATCTGCTCTCGGAGGGTCTGGATTTGGCGGTCCAGCTCCACCTTGCGAGCCGCATCGGCTTCCAAGGATTTCAACAATTGCTCATCTTGCTCTGCAGCCTTGATATCGGCCTTCGTTTCCTGCAATGCGTGTTCCAATTCGGCAAGTTTGGGCGCGAGCCGGTCGATCAACGCCTGAAAATACGCCTCCAGGGACTCGCCATGAATGTTCTTGCATGTGTCGTGCAAGAACGGGCATTGACCGCCTTTCGATTCTTTCTTGCTGCGCTTGTATTCCGTGATGGTTGCGCCGATCTCACCGATTTCCTTCTGCAATCTGGATTCTCTTGCTCGTTTCTCCGCCAATCCCGCAACGGATTTCTCGTATTTGCCCTTGCCTTTCAATTTCGTTTCCAATTGCGTGGCCGTTGCTTCCATTTTGGAAAGCTCCTTGGTGCCGGCGTTGCATGCTTCCTTCTCGGCGGCAATCTTTCCCGCCAATCCTTGCAATCTCGCGACCTCTTGCTCGTGGCGGGCGTATTCCGCTTGTTTTGCCCTCAAGGCAGGCAATTCCTTCATCTTTTCCTTTATATCGGCAATCGATTGGTGGACTTGTTCAATCTCGCTCTGGATCTTGACCAGGCGGTTTTGCTCCGCGCTCTTCAGATCATTTGCCTTGGCAAGGGCGTTGACATCTTCCAATGCGGCGCTTTCGGCCTCTTTCAAGGCGAGGGATCGCGTGTAGCCCGGTTCAGCCTTCATGCAGATAGCCTTTGCAGCCCTTGCCGCCTGGATCTGTTTTTCCTTCTCCTTTAACTGTGAATCGTTCTGCACGATGCTCTTTTCGAGATTGGTCTTTTCCCGTTCCAGTTTTTCTATTTTATCCTTTTGTTTTTTAAGACCATCGATCAGCGCCTTCGTGTCTTTAATAGTCTTGCTGATGATGGCAAGGTCATGCATTGATTGGGCCAGGTGGGCATCTACCTTCGCTTTTTTATCGGAAAGCTCCTTCTTGTCGCCGATCTTGACCTTGAGTTTCCCGATCTCCGTCTCAAGCAACGCATGCTTCTGCTCGAATACCTTGTTGATCTCGTGAAACTTCTCGACCAGGGTGTCGTACACGTCCAGCTTCAAAATAGGATTAAAGATAGCTTTTCTTTCAGCAGGAGTGAAGAGAAAAGGAGCTGTGAACGCCCCTTGATCGACGCCGACTGCATGTTGAAATATCGTTGCGAGGTCGTAGTCAGGATCCATGCCAAACTGGTCCTTGAGCCATTTCAAGATGCTCTCCTTGTTCTTCAAATCCTCCACGCGCTTGTAACCGGGCATCCGCAGGACTTGGTACTTTGTGGAACCACCGACGTTCCGATCAACGATGTATTCCACGCCATCCCGGCCCTTGAGCCATATTCGAACGCTCCCTGACTTCCCGCTGACGAGATCGCTCACGAACTCGCCTTGGGAAGCACTGATATAATCGAACAGGGCGTGTCCGATCATCCGGCGCACCGTCGACTTTCCTACCCCATTTTCGCCGAGCAAAACGATCACCCCGTTCACGAACTCGAGCCTTGTATGGACGTGGGTGTTGACGTTCTCGAGTTCCATCCCCAGTATCATACTCATGCCTTTTTCGCCCTCCTTAACTGCGCCCGGTTATCTATCCACCATTTCTTGAGCTGTTCCGCGGCATCCGCCGAGCTGGATGTTGCAGCGAGCACTGCAGTTTTGAGTTCTGCCATTAACGAGCTGATTGCTATCGCAGAGCCCGCGTAGGATGGCTCGTTCTCGATGATCTTCTCGAATGCTTTTTTCTCCAATTCTTTCAACGTCAAGGCGTTGTTCGGATCGAGAATCAATCCTTCCGACTTCTCGGTCACGTTGTTCGAGACGCGCACCTTGAGCACCTCGAAATCCCGCATGATGTCCGCTTCCAACCCCTTGACATCCATCTCCAGCCGGGAGTAGGAAATCGTGCCGGAGAGCGTTATGTTCACGACAGGCACGTCGAGGTTCGTGAAGTCGACGGGTTTTGCCGGATCTCGCTTCTTCAAGAGCTTAACGATCGTGCTCGTCACGGATCCTTTCGTGGCATCCCAGGAGTCGAGTTTCGATTCACCGACATGCAGTTGCACGTTCACGAATCGCCGCCCTGGAATGGCGACTGGCTTCACGTTGATGCAAGAAGGTCCTTTGCCGTCTGCAGTGACGATGAAGACGCCGTGCGGTTGATCGTATTCCGGCGCTTCATGTGCCTCGATCGAACCGGGATTGTGAATCCATTCATAGAGTTGGTATTGTTTATGGAAGTGCCCGAGGGCCAAATAATCGACCACATCCTTCAGCGAATCTAGTTCTTTGCTGTAGTACACGCCGGTTTCTTTTGCCACCTCTCCCTGCATCCCGAAATGCATCGCCAGGATGTTGAACGCGCCCGGCGGGATCGCGCGCTTGATGCGTTGGTAAAGGAGGTTCATGTCGCCTATTTGATATCGCATGCCATAGATGAAGGCGTCCTTGATCTTGATCCGCCCGCCACGATGGCGAGCCGGATCGTAGTCATCGAAAACAGGTGCACCATTGTCGTCCCACCGGGCATCAAGGAGTATGATCTGGTTGAGCTCGGCGAGAAACTGCATCCACGATCGCAGCATCCCGTACGATTTCGTGTCGTGATTGCCTTCGATGGCGATGATGGGAATCTTGTAACCCGCCCTCTTGTGAAATGCCACGAGGGTGCTATACACGTTCGCCATGGTTTCGGGGAGAACCTCGTTATCGTTGAATAAATCGCCAGCGATCAAGACAAAATCGACATTCTCAGAAAGTGCCGTCTCGAGAACTTTATCAAACGCGCGATTGAAGTCCCGGAACCGTTCATCACTGTTATATTGCTTGTGGCCAAGATGAATATCGGCGGCATGGATGAACTTGATTTTTTCCAACACTTTCTCCCCATTTTGTCTTTATTTTAGAGGTTCATCGTCCTTGAAATGTTCCACGTCGACCGGCCGCGCTGGAGCCCATTTTTCACCCCATTCCTTGATCGCGTCGATGCTGGAACCCCCGTGTTTCGTCTGTCTCGACCGGATCTGGATGAGGACCGGCGTGTTCACGGCTTCCCCGATGACGACGGCTTGCCCCCTCGTGAGGCCGGGGAGCTCCTCGATCAAGTCGGCGGATATGCCCTCGACCGAGTTCTTGATGTTCTGCTGGTCAACCGGGTTGATCATCTTCATGATGATCTGGGTCATACATTGCGATAGGACATCCGAATCCAGCTTGCCGGGTCGTTGACTTACGATGCATACCCCGACGCCGAATTTCCTGCCTTCGGACAGGATCGTCTTCAAGATTTTCTTCGAGCGGGACTCGTCGTTCGACGGCGCGAAGCGATGTCCTTCTTCTATAACGATAAAGACCGGATAGTCCAGCGCGTCTATGTTTGAAGGATTGGCGCCATTGCGCATCGTGTTTATTCGTGATCGCAATATCCGGTTGAGAAAAACGGAGACGATGACTTGCTGGTCATCCTCCTCTATTTGGGAGAGGTTCAAGATCGACAATTGGCCGGGCTTGAGGATATCTTGGAGATGTATGTGCTTGGTGTCATCGATCAAGGTGCGGCTCAAGATGAACTCGTGAATGCGCCAACGGACGCCTTCGACCGAGCTCTCGTTCTCCTTCGACTTGATCGTGTTCAACGCGTTTAAAACATCCTGAACCGTGAAGTTGGGGGTGACTTTTCTGGCCGTGTGAATGGCCTCGCGTAGCACGCTCGTCATCTTATCCGAGATGCCTTGGAGAATGTGCAACAACTCGCTAAATGCCAGCTCCGAGAAACGAACCCGTATGTCGTCAGGCCGGTAGAGCTTCACCACGGGAACATAGGATCCTTTACCCGCGAACTCCGGCCGCGACTCGATCTCTTTCATCGTGCCGTACTCGTCGTGCGGGTCGAACACGAGCACAGCAGCCTTGTTCCGCGGGCCCATCATCTCCTCGATGATGTCCCCGACCGTGTAGGACTTGCCTTGTCCCGTGGCCGCGAGGACCGCGAGATGCGTGGACACGAATGCCTTGACATCCAGGACCACGGGAATGTGCTCGTCAGGGCGATTGAGCAAGGTACCGACGAAGGCACCGCCTTGATCGTTAACTTTTTTCGAGCTCAACCACTCGGAGAGATCGGATTTCGTCGCGAGATAAATCGCTGTGCCAGGCGTTGGCGAAACGCGGGGATTCACGAATTTAAAAGTCTGATCCTTGAAATAACCGACGACTTGAGCGGTGACCTGGTACAAGTCCATACCTTGAGGGGAATAATCGATTGCGCTTGCAACGACCGCCGGATCAATCGCCGGATTCGCCAGCATCGGATCGGGATACATGCGGATCTGCTCGACGCTGGTCACCCTCGACACGACCTTGCGCTCCACGTTGGCGCCGTCTTTCCACGTGTAATACAAGTATTCGCTGATCTTGACCTTGTCCTTGCACGACGTGATGAACGTGAACTCGTAGGTGGTCTTACCAGGTCCCTTTATGCGCCCCACGGGCTGTTCATTTTTGCTGCTCATCTGGAAAAACCTCCTTGCAGCTTGAGCGCATATTCCAGGTTGGTTCTCAGCAGGGCGAGCAGCTCGACCTGGTCGGGAAAGAGTTTCCCTAATCGATTGAACACGCGGATCATCAGGGGCATCGTGAACGGGGAATGTATTTGCATGGCTTGCGAGTAATAACCGACCTTGAACTGCCCGCCTACGAGATGAAAGCCCTTGATCTCCGCATCGGTCATCTTGACGACCACGTCGCCTAGCTTCGGCGTCACGCCTGGGAAGTCGTGGGAGATGGCCTTTCCCTCGATGGAACCTACCAGGAAGGTGCGCACCACCTTGATGCGCTCGTCGACGAAGTCTGGAAACAAAACATTCATGCTCTCGAAATCAGGCGCGAGGCGGGGCCCTGCCCGCAAGGAATCGCGGTCGATCAGCGCGCTATCGATCACGAGGCCGATGAGGGCACGAGACGGCGCGTCCGATGTGATGATCTTGACATAACTGCCAAATGCACAGTCCTCCGGGGCCGGAGCCGGCTTTCCCTCGATGCCGTTATCCACTTGAACCAGGTAGGTAACTTGATTCTCTCCCCGGATGATTTTTCCTATGTTCACGCTCGTGATGTACACCACCCTACTGCCGAATATGCTTTACTGATCATGTATTCGCTGGATCCCCTTTTATCGGATTTCCCTTGGATAAAAGCGCGAGTTTTCTCGTCATTAATAATATAAGACTGCTAATTTAACTACTTTACTGATTTAACAAGCCGCGATATTGTGCTAGTTACGACCTCGTGCGTTCCGAATTCGATCGGAATCTACATCTCGCGAGGGTTTATAAGGGAACATGCCCCCGCGAATTTCTGTACAATGGCAACATGACAAGGGGGCACTTTTACCATCTTTTCTTTCGAAATGAGGCCACAGATGTGGACGTTTGAAGAAGCATTACCATTATTTATTCCCGTTGCGAATGGTCCGTGTGAGAATGGATGGGTGAAGTCACACTTACATGGAACGCGACTGCGAACTTGCGGGTCGAATGGCGAGGACATGCCATCTTCTTCGACCCGTGGTTCGCTCGGAACACGAGATCGGATCCGAGGATCACGAACACGATCGACTTCGTCGACGACGGCGCCTCCATCTTCATGTCCCACGGCCACTTCGATCACTTGCAAGATGTCCCGGCGATATTGCTGAAGAAGGAGAAAGTGAACGTGTATTGCTCGCCCGTGGCCCGCGCCACGATAGAGCGCCAATTGAGGGCGAGGGCCGAGGTGCCGGTCCCGGAGCTCGCGTGGTGCATCGACCGCGTCCACGCCATTGCCGCGGGGGACGTGATAACCCACCGGGGCAGCGACATCAAGGTGGAGGCCATCAAGTCCGAGCACATCAAGTTCGACGCGAAGTCGATCCTGCGGGTTCTCTTCAATCCCGAGGCCTGGAAGAATATAAAATCGCTGGGGGGTAGCCTCAAGGACTATCCCAAGGGGGACGTGTTCGGGTACGACGTCCATTTCGGAAAGGAGGGCCGCCTCGTTTTTTTCGGGAGCATGTGCAAGGAATACCCTGATATCTTGAAAGCGCACGTGAATCCGGATATCCTCGTCATTCCGGTCGCGGGCCGTTTTAATTGCGACAAGATCGGGCTGGAGATCACGCGCATCATCTCGCCAAAGATCGTGATCCCCGTCCACCACGACAATTTTTACCCGCCCATCACGTACTGGACGCCCGTGGCCGCGCTGAAGGAGGGCGCGGGGAAGCTCGACCCGCCCGTGCGATACGTCGAGCTGCCCGTGGAAAAGGCGGAAAAGATCCCGATCGGTTAAGCAAGGCCAACGACCTATGCTTGAACGACGAGCAAGTTCAGGAGCATGGCAGCGGAGAACAAGGCCGCCAGCGCCGCGGAGGTGGCACGGTTCATCTTTCCTTTTCGTAGAATCATCATGACGCTCGCGAACGCGATGGCGAGCAGAGCGAGATTCCACGCGAGCGACGGCACGACGGGCACGTTGCCGTCGACGAGGACCGAGATGCCGTAGGTCAGGCCAAGGTTCCACGCTGCCTTCATCAAGAGGCCCCCGATGCCGACCTCGGGGATCTTGCGCCTGGCGCTCTTGAAGACGATCACGAATTCTTCGACGTTGACGCCGAGCGCGAAGATGACGTAGCCGACGACGTGCTGCGAGATGCCCAGGCCATCGACCAGGCCCTCGAGGCCGTCGCCGAGCAGCCATGCCCCGGCCGAGACCATGGCGGCTGCCACGACCATCACCAGCACCTTGCGATTGTTGACGACTGCCTCGCGGGCAGGCTTGCCTTCCGTTGATTCATCATGGTCGCCGTCGCGATCTTCCTCGTCTAGCTCGACGTGGCCGGCGAGGACCTTGCCGAGGTCGCCTTCCGGCGTGGTACGAGTCACCTTCCGGACAAACCACGCGTTGTACGAGAACAGGCAAGCATACAAGGCAATGTTTGCAATGCCAAGGAATGAAAATGAGAAACCAAAGGAAAGGTTGAAGGCAATGGAGACCGCGATGACGAGCAGCTGCCCCGCGATGGCCACGACGAACGGGCGTGGCGACTTTCTCACCTGGCAAGCGAGAAAAAAGCCGGGAATGGCCAAGGGAAGGGTGAGCGAGATAGTGTTGTTGCCAATCGCGTTACCGACGGCGACCGTCGGGTAACCCAGGATGGCTGCCGCGACGGAAGTGACGATCTCCTCCATGTCGATCCCTAATAGGATTGCACCAAGCACGTAAGGAGACACTTTACGTTTCTCGATCACCTCCCGCGCGCCGTCCATTAACCAATCCACGCCCAAAATGATGAAAACGAAGCCGCAGATGAAAGCGAGGACTTGGAATTCCAGCTCTGCCATGGATAAGGCCATCTTCAGGGAATGGTCACTTTTCGCTCCTTCTTGCTTTCAATTCTTCTGCCCGGCGGGCGAGCGTTTCCTTCACGCGATGATAATCGGGCCGGACCGTCCAACAACCGACCAAGCAGAGTATACCCATGGGAATGAAAGACATCAGCGCGACGATGATGCTCCACAGATAATTGGTGGGTTCTGGGAAAAGCAAGAGTAGCGACGTGGCGATCACGGGTAGAACGAGACTCCCTATGCCACGCCCGACGCCGTTGATGAGGTTGGCGAGGCCAAACATGGTACCGCGGTGCTCGGGCAGGTTCACGTCGCCGATCAACGCGAACCAGTTCGGTGAGGTCGCGGAGAGCATCGCCGATGCGCCGACGGAGACCAGGAACATGGCAAGGAATGGCGGGTTGTTACCAAGCTGGTACAGCAGGCCGCCGATGATCCCGAGCGTGTCGGACACTCCCGCCAGTGCCGAGAGATCGAAGGTTATGAGAAGCATGAGCATGAAGAGCGGGATACCCGCGAGGGAAAACACCCCGGCGACGAGTGGCCGGGCGACCTGGGTCCGCTTGAGGAGCTTGTCGGTGAACCAGCCTATCGGGATGCTGAAGATGCCACCGATCGCGAACAAGCCAGCAACGATGTTCCCCGCGAAACCGGCAGCATAATCGGTAAGCCCTTGATCTGCAAACTTTTGCTTGAAGACATAGGGTAACCAGGTCAACGAGCCCCAGAAAATCTGCCCGATCATCCCCGTGAGCATGATGAGGATGTTGGTCTTGTTTTTAAAAATATAAATGAAATCAGCCCCCTTGATCGTGTAATCATAATCCACGTCTTTCAGCTCCTTTTCCGTGGCACCACGCTTTGGATCCAGGGTGAAGAAATACAATCCGATCATACCGAAACCAACGAGCGAGAAAACGAGGAAGGGTTCCCACCATTCGGATGCATCTTGAACGAGGATAGCAGCGACCGCCTTGCCAACAGCGGTTCCGAGCCCCTGGGACAAGCCCCAGAAACCAAGGGCCATGCCGCGCCGCTCCGGCGCGACGAAATCGACGATGATCGAGAAACCAACGCTGGCAATGCACGCGAGTCCAATGCCAGCGATACATTGAACGACGAGCCAGGACATTGCATTGAAGACGAGCGGCGTGAATACCAGGGAGCTGGTCCAGATAAGCGTGCCGATCAGCAACAACCGCTTCCTGTTACCTTTATCTCCAAAGTACCCCCACAATATCGACAGGCCGGCGACGATCCAGATGAGGAGCGAATTCACGAAGCCCAGGAAGTCGGGTCTGTCCAATCCAAATGCCTCCTCCATTGCCCAATATACAGAAGAAGCCATATCGAGCACGCAATTGTCGATCGAGGCAAGGATGATGAATACCGTGATCGTGAACAGCCGCAAGAACGCGGACATCTTGGGGGGGATTTCCATTGGACGCGCCTGGGAATTGTCGGATATACTTGATTCCCGCTTATGTGCTTATAACGCATTCCGGGGTTATATCATTCGACAATGCAGTTTATCACGCATGCGTTTTCTGGGATCTTCATGATGGCCTTGATCCAGGCGCTCGTCCCGGCCACGTGGCTCCAGTACGTGCTCTTGCTGCCTTGCGGGATATTGATGCATTTCCTGGTCGACGGGTTCGTGGAAATAACGTACCACCCGAGGACCCCGCGCCCGCGAGATCCATTCTGGATAGGGTGGCACCTGGTCGTCATCGTCGCGTCGATATTAATGGCGATCGTCTTCTGGGTGCCCTATTTCTGGGGCGGGTTCTTCGCGTGTACCGTGGACATCGTCGACTGGGGCATCACGAGGCCGGTCTGCACGCTCAAGAAGGTGCACCTGCCGGAAGATACCGCCTTTTACCCCCGTTACTTTTTCCACTACTGGATCCGGCGATTCCAGTTGAAGTGCTTATCGTTCTTGCCAGACTGGAAGGAAAAGCGACGCGGCATCGTCCCAGAGCTCGCGATCTGGGCGTCGTGCCTCCTGGTGGTGATTTTTTTCCTCTAGCGAGCCCTTCCGCCCGTCCGACTCCTAGCGACGTGCTTTGGAGCAAGGGCTGCTTGTCCAGACAAGCTTACGTTTTTTATTTACGGGAGGGAAAGTCAATTAAATCCTGACAGACGTGGTGAGCCTTATCGCGTTCCTGGACAAGTTGCGGCGGCCTTTCGAGACGAACGACCCGGGGCGCCGGATAGCACACGAGGTCTTGTTCATGGTGCCGGTCATCGTCGCGGTCGGTTTCTTCGGCCAGGCGGCGGCCTCGGATGTTGCCTACACGGTCGTCCTCACGGTAGTTTTTGCCGTTACGATCGTGCTCCGGTTCTTGCTGATCAACGAGAAAGGGGACTGGCTCTTCTTCTTGGTCGGCATCATCGGCGGGGGCGGCAACGACATGTCGTCAATGATCAATGGCGTCTACAACTACACGTCGCTGACCGTGTTGCCATTCCTCTCTGGACTGATGCCCGCTTGGATGATCGCCTTCTGGGGCCAGGTTTTTTTGCTCTTCAGGAAGCTGTTCAATCACCCGTGGTTCAAGGGCCCCGGTTTCAAGAAGGACAAGGAGCTGTTGCGCGGCTGGCTTTCCAAGAAGCTGCTCGTCGACATCATCCTGCTCGTCGTGCTCCGGATCGCCATTTACCAGACGTATCGCGAGCCTGTCTTGCCCGCGGCGATTTACGGGGGCATCGTGCTGGCACGCCTCCTGGTCTTCCGCCCCCAGAAGCACGAGCTCCGCATCATCTGCATCCTCCCGTACGCGTTCGCGTTCGAGGGGTTGATGGTCGCGTTCGGGCTTTACGAGTATTACAACCCCGTGTTTCTTGGCTTGCCCGTCTGGATGTTCATCTGGTGGACGTTCCTCGTGCCCATCGTGGTGAAGCAAGCGTTCGACATGATCGAGTACGTGCTCGTTAGAAAACAGGAGGATACAACGAAATGAAGGACACGACCGCGGCTGGCATTCCGACGACCCCGCCGTTCAAGCTATATACACCTAGTGAATGCCACCCGGAATGGGGCCGTCTCTTCGCGGAGGCCGCGGATCTCGCCGCTCGTGTCTTGAAGAACGCCGGGCCATTCACGTTGCGTGACAAGCTCGCGCGCTCCAAAAAACGCGCGGGCGCGATGTTCAAGACCCTGGCGAACCTTTTGAGGAACGAGCGTGCCGCGAAGAAGGGCAGCGAGAATTTTATACCTCTGTTTTACATTTGGACGATGACCAATGCATGTAACTTCGTCTGCTCGTATTGCAGCAACCACCGGGGCGGCAAGTATCCCTTGCTGTTCAAGCAGGGCCTCCGCGACAATTTATCAACGGAGCAAGGCAAGCGCCTCATCACGATCATGAAGGCGGCGACCGCCATCTACTTCTGCGGCGGGGAACCGACCATCCGGAAGGATCTCCCCGAGCTGCTGGCGCACTCGCACGAGGAGGGCATGTTCAACTTCATCAACACGAACGGCGCCCTCATTGGTAGCCTGCTCGAGAAACCCGCGTACAAGGACTTCTTGCGCCAGATGGACGTGATCATCGTGTCGCTCGACGGCCTCGTGTTGAAAGACCTGGCACGCATGTACAACGCCAACGAGGGCGCCGCCGAGACGGTCGTGCGCAACATCGTGGCCTTGTGGATGCTCAACAAAACGTTCCCGTTCAAGCTCGTCGTGAATGCCGTCATTTGCAAGGAGAACATCGCCGAAGTGGGCTCCGTTCTCGACTTGTGCAACGACCTGGGCATCACGTTCTCGCCCGTGAGTGCCAACGTCGACAACCATCCCGACCGCTCGCTGCTCGCCGACCCCGAATACCTCGCGCTCGTCGACCGGATCCTCGAGCGGGCACGCCAGGGTCATCCCATGATCGCGTCCGCCGCCATGCTCGACCGGCTCCTCCATGCGAAGTTCAAGGATTGCTACCCGGCCGTCTTCAACCACATCGACATCGATGGCAAGGCGTTCTGGCCTTGCAAGTCGTACCCGGATGCCGTGAAGGTCGACGTCATGGCGTGCAAGGATGCCAAGGAGCTGCACGCGAGGGGCGACGAACTCGTGAAGGTGACCGGCTTCCACGGGGATGGCCCAGGCAAGTGCGGCGGTAGCTGCGCCTGGATGCAAGATTGCGTCACGGAAATCTACGGCCGCGCCGCCATCCAGGGCATCTTCAAGAGCGGCGTGCTCAAGGAGATCCGCGGCTTGATGAAATGACCCGATTCCCCTCGTTCTCCTCGATTCTGCAACCTATTCAAGGACCGAGCAGCACCCGTCTCTTCTCACAAAAAAAACAAGCCTATTTTATAGAAAAGCACCAAACCACGTTTAAAAACCTCGTTTCTTAACAACAGCCAGTTCATTTTCTAATTTTCTAAACAATAACTCATTCTTTAATAGATCTTTGCTCGAATTGATGGTAATTTCTCCTTTTTTGATTAACCAATCAAATAATTCCTTGTGTTGAGCCAAATGAAAATAAGGAAGGTTAGCAATCCGGTCAGCAGTGTCAACAATGCACACATCCATTCCAGCTTTAATACGTTCTTGAACGACGTCAAGATATCTGTTTTCATCATACCTGGTACCTTCCTCATGAGTTAATGCCTTTACTATCCTGGTAACCACTTCCCCAAATAGTGAACGAATTTCACGCTCTTTAGCATCAGAGTCTTCGAGAACGTCGTGCAGCAAACCTGCAATAACAATCTCTTTGCGGTAATGATAATCCAAAAGCAACATGCCAACCTTAATGCTATGGAGAATAACTGGCTTCGGATTATGCCCTGAAGCATTAATTGATTCAACTAAGAACGTTATTGCACGTTCAATATCCTTACTATCCGTTGAATTCTTATCGCGTTCAATATCTTTGTCTATCATTACTGAACAACCTCGCAATTTAGTAGCAGCATGAATATGTCCTATGGGTGATCATTAACTCATATAAATTAACATGAAATAATCCGCTTCCCCCGTCCTCCTCTGCGTTGCAAACCTATTCAAGGACCAGGCAGCACCATTGATCATCACGCGAGCTCGGCCGCGCCGGCGGGATGTGTCCCCAATGGAAGAAAAAACGCAAATCTTGGACAAAGGAACTAGCCTCATCGACGTGCACGGGAACTACACGCAAGGATGGGAAAGAATCGGCTTTCACAGGGCGATCGCAGGATTCTTCGTCAACTACGTGCCGGCTTTGCTCATGGCCATCTTGTTCATCTTCGTCTCGGGCATGCTCATCCCCTCGCTGCTGCCGTATCCCGATGCGACCGGGTATTACGAAGTCACGAAAAGCATGTACGCGCTCATGTTCATGCTCTTCGACGCGGGCGTGGGCTCGGCGCTGGGCCGGTTCGTGCCCGAGTACCGCGTGAAAGACCCGAAACGCGCACTCCAGTATATTTCCTTCTTTATATGGTTTCAGATGTTCACGGGCCTTGTCCAGGTGACCGCGATATCGATATTCGTGTTGTACTGGTTGCCGAATCTAACGACCGCGCACCTTGCCTGGGTATTTCTCGTGTACTCGACAATTCAGTATCCTGGAATGCTTTCTGTACTTGATAGCGTGCTCAAGTCGTTTCAGCATTATGGAAAATATATAGTTGTAAAGGTATTCCAAGACGTTTTCCAGTTCGGCACGCAAATCATCTTCATCTTGCTCGGGCGCTGGTGGGGCGCATCGAATCCTGCCGTGGGCGAACTCGTCGGCATGAGCGTCGGGCTCGTGCTCGGCCTCTACATCGACGATTTCCTGGCGTTCATCCTGGCCGCGAAACTCTTCGACAAGATCTTGAAGGGCATCGGGCTGTCCATCGGGTCTTGCATCCGCCCCACGTTTTGTCGGGCGATAGCCATCCAATCGCTCAAGTACGGGCTGAAGACGATGCCCGCGGGCATCTACGGCAACGTGCTGGGTTTCGTGTCCTTCCTGGTAACTTTTTCCATCTTGCCGCAGTATGCAGCGTGGATGGGCATGATCTCGCTGGCAAAGAACTTCACGGGTATGATCGACCTACCGGGCACGATCAAGAGCAACACGGAATACTCCATCTCGGAGAGCATGAACAACGGGAAAAGGAACTTGTCGCACTACTACATGGCGCTCGAATTGAAGTGGCGATTCTTCCTCACGACGTATTTGTGGATTACAATAATAATAATGATACCCATCGCCCTCGGCACCATGCTCAGCGTGTTCGGCGAGAACTGGCTGCCCGCGCTCGGCCTCATCCCGCTCCTCTCGATCCCGGAGGTCATCAAGATCTTCGAGAAGCCCGTGTCGTTCACGCAGGTCAACCATCCCGGCTACGACCAGGCCATCGGGCTCGTGCAATCCACGGTTTCTTTCTTGTGGTACATGTTCCTCATCTACGTCGTGAACGTGAACCTCACGATCACGATTTTCATCTTGAAAGACATCCCGATCTTGCTCGCCTTCATGGCCTTGAACTGGATCGTCTTGCACGTGAAGATATTGCGTGTCCGGCTGCGGGATTTCGCAATGCAGTCGTTCGTACTGCCCCTCTTGCCCATGGCCATCTATGCCGGGTTTTGCTGGCTCTTCGGCACGTACGTGTTCCCGCTCGGTGCGGCGCTCGTAGGGGCAATCCCGTTCGCCGTGATAACGATCGCCATGGTCTTGTTCTTGTGGCCCATCTTGATCGTGTGCCCGCTGATGGGCATCTTCGGCGCGTGGGACGATTACAGCGTCGACTCGTTCAGGCTCACCGTGGAGCTGTCGGGGCCGTCGAAATTCATGATGCGGCTCATGTATAAGGCATCGCTGCTCATGTTCAACATCAGCCCGCTCAAGGGCCGCTTCCCCATCAAGGGTAGCGAGATCGCGACCAAGGAGGCCCTGGAACTCGAGGAATTCAAGCGCTCGCACGATGTGAAGAACGTCAAGGAAATAGTTAATAGGTGATGACCGCACCTATAGGCGTGGATGGATTAAAGCCACGTAATCCCTCGGAGAAGACATCGGCGGACAAAACGAGGCCAGCGCGCTGCCATACGTATTTATCTTTGGTCCTGGGCAACCAGATCACGTCGATCTCCATGATCCCCTCCCTCATTCCGGGTATGCTCCCTGCTGGTGTCAACCCGCTGATGATATCGATCAGCTTCGGCATCGTGCTCGCGTCTATGTTCATGACCATCTCCTTGGTCAAGTTCAACAAGATGCAATTCTGAACCAGGCATTTCTTTCAAAAATCTCATTTTATTTCCTTGCTGTCACAAGCCAATTGCTCCATTGCGAAAAGAGCGGCGAAGAGATGATAGCCTATCGAAATGGCTCAAATTGGAAATTAACGCGTTCCTTCGGGCATCCCCCTAGTGGTTGAAAAAAAGAATCGCTATTTCTATCAAGGATTTTTGTCTAACATCTTTATATCCTCGGATTTTTTTTATCCACGCGAATAAGAACCTTTTGCAGATGAACGCTTTGAGCACATCGCTCGTGAGATTCGAAAATATAGAAAAGTCGTACAAGGACACGAAGGCCTTGAAGGGTGTCTCGTTCGAGATCAAGAAGGGCGATATCTTCGGCTATGTCGGGCCGAACGGTGCCGGGAAGACGACCACGATCAAGATCCTCGTCGGCTTGATACGAGACTTCGAGGGTTCCATCCTCATTAACGGCGACCCGCTCGATTACGGTAGCAACGGCTTCCACCGGATGCTCGGCTACCTTCCACAAGACGTGGGCTTCCAGGAATGGCGGACGGTGGACCACGCGCTTATGACCTTCGGCCGTCTCTCGGGAATGCGCAAGGAAGAAGTGCGGGAGCGCATCCCCGGCGTGCTCGAGCTCGTCCAGCTCGAGGGCGTCCGGTACAAGCACATCCGGAAGCTCTCAGGCGGCATGCAGCAGAAGCTGCTCCTCGCCCAGGCATTGCTACACGATCCTGAATTCCTCGTGCTCGACGAGCCGATGACCGGCCTCGACCCGCTGGCCCGGCATCACTTGAAAAACGTGTTCCAGCAAGTGGCCAAGAAGGAAGGCAAGACCATCTTCTTCTCGACCCACATCTTGAGCGACCTGGAGGGGCTCTGCAACACGATCGCCGTGCTTTACAACGGGCAGATCGTCAAGATCGGGTCGCCCAAGGAGATGCGGGAGGAATACCGGGCGCGAGACATCGTGGAGATCGTGTACGCGGATGGCGCGCCGGCCCTATCGGATGTCTCCGGCCTCGACATGGTCGAGGAGGTGTCGATGGCAGAGGACGGGGCGCAGCGGATCCTCTTGAAGCGGGGGAACGACCTCGACTCGTCGATGACGCGCCTCATGGCGCGGCTCGTCGAGCAAGTATGCAAGGTGCGCAACATCAACCTCGTGCGGCCGACGCTCGACGACGTGTATCTACAGCTAATAGGAGGGGAAAGAAAGCCATGAGCTTGAAACTGTTGCTACTCGACGAGCTGCAAGGGTTCGTCAAGTCCAAGATCACGATCATCCTCTGGATCGGCTTGCCCGCGCTCACGATATTGATGAATTTCTTGACGGACACCAGCTTCAGCGGTATTCTCACGTATTTCACGACCATCCTTGCGACCAGCATCGCTGGCGCCCTCGGCTCGGTCATGCTGTCGACGTCCATCACGAGCGAGATGAACAAGCACGTCTACGACTTGTTCCTCATCCGGCCGGTCAAGCGGCGCAACATCATCATCGCGAAGTACGTTGCCGTCTATACTTGCTTGATCGCTGCGGTCTACATCGCGATTGGCACCAGCTTGGTCATCGACACGCTGCGCCACACTACCATAAACGAGTACATCATCGAGGAGATGACCAAGTCCATGATCACGGCCTTCTTCGCGCTCGGCATCACGTGCTCGTTCGGCACGCTGTTCGGCATCGCCATGAGATCCGTGGCCGCGTCGGCGTTGCTTTCGCTGTACGTGGGCAACCAGGCCAGCAGTATCCTCACTCTCGTGATCCCGCTCATCTCGCAGATGATGGAACTCGAGTTCGGTGTGACCTTCCCGGTCGACCCGTTCGTGATTTCCATGATCATCGGCGCGGGAGTCGCGGTCGGGATGATCGTCGTCGCCTTGTTGGTGTTTGAAAAGAAGCAATTTTAAGCCTTACCTTTTTTTCCTGGCAACTCATTATTGCTGCACGTTGATTTTCCGAGTTTTCAACGAACCAGAAAAAGCGGTTACAAGAGCGGCCGCTACGACGAAGATAACAAGCACGTACACGTATCCGAAGTTCGTGTCGAGCACGGGAAACACGAACATGGAGAAATTGAAGGTCGTATGAAACAAGAGCGAAGTCATCATACTGCCGTTGGTGTTGTTGTAAATCCACGTGAAGAGAAACGTCGCGGCGACGACGGTTGGAAAGAACGTCCAGAGCGGAGTCTTGTAGAACATGCCATTGCCAGGGATTATAAACTGTGGGAGGTGCCACGCTGCCCAGACCATGCCGAGGACGACGCTGGAGACGTGCGGGTTGAACCTTGCTTGCAAGCGGGGCAATGCATAGCCACGCCACCCGAATTCCTCCTCGAATGGGCCGCTGAGGAGCAAGACGGAGAAAAATGCAGGGACCAGGATCGCGGGCTGTGATAGTGCCTCCAGCGGGGGCACGATGCCATCGGTCAAGACAGCAATCGCGAACGCGACGAGCACGAGAGCAGGCATAAGGAAGAAAACCGGGAGCCACCACCGCTTTTTGAACCGGTGATCCAGCACTTTCTTGAAAAGGTTCTTGACACCATCTTTACCTTCATAAACCGATGTCACGATGATGGCGGACACGAGAGGCCCGAAAGCCCCGATAAAGCCGAGACCCGTCAAAGGAGAAACGGGGATGAGACCCATTTTGTTCAATGCATCGGGTATCCAGAAGAACCAAGTAAACACGTACGCTACCAAGATGAACAAGAAACATCGTCTGATTTCCCTTGAAGAGTTCTCAGTTGCTACCATGATGGTTACACCGGTTACTAATACATGCTATCGATTATTGGGGGATCTGGAGGCCATTCCTTGAAAGGAAAGCCGTGCGTTAGAGCGGGTCATGCTAGCCATTATTCAATTGATTTTAAAAAACGAGCGCGCGTTGTCGACCGTCTTCTTGGCCACGATGCCTTGTGCCATGTTCCTCGCGTGCGCGATCGCCGCGATCGCATATCGTGCATTGGCAGGCATGTTCACCGGCTCCATGGATCGCGGGTGCTGGAACGGTGAATCGGTCTCTGTCACGAGCCGGTCGAGCGGCAGCGTTCTCGACACCTTGTTCCACCTCTCGATGCCGAACGCCGAGCTGGGCACGGAGAACCAGAATCCCCTGCGGGCAAGCTCGCCGTTCATACTCGCGGGGCCAGAATAGCAATGGAACAAGACAGTCGAAGGCGAAACCCCATAGCTATCGAGCTTGGCAAGGACCACTCGCAACGCGCCCTCCGGCTTGTTGTACGCGTGGTCCGGGTGGCTATGATCCACGTCTCCCGGCCCCGCGTTGCGCACGTGGAGCACGATTGGCTTCTTTTTCGAGGTGACGATGGACAAGATCTTTTCGAACGCTTCGATCTGTCGCTCCCGCTTCTCGAGGGTTTTCGCGTGGTGGAAATCGAGACCGATCTCTCCAAAGGCGACGATAATGGCGAGATTTGCTTCCAAAAAACGATTCCATTCCCCGAAATCTTTCTCGTACTTGTCGATGGGCGTGTAGGTCACGGTTTGCGGTGCCCAACCGCAAGAGAAATACACGTCCTTGCTGCTCCTCGCAAAGGCCAGGCAGGTCCTGGCGCTCTCCATGTCGATCGAGCAAACGATGAGGAATTGGCCTCCAGCGGTTCGATAGTCCGAGAGCTGCTTTTCAGGCGAGGGGAGCAAGCCCTTGAAAGCGCGGTCGGCGACGTGGCAGTGCGTGTCGACGAAGGGAAACCCCGCTTCGGGCTCGGGCACGTCCAACAACTTTACCATGTGTCTCCAAGTCCGGACGGATTTATGTTGTTTTGCATAACATCCGGTACGCGACGAGTAAATAGACTTTACACGTCCGGACAAGGTCACCGATGTCGACAAACTCGTTAGCATCATGCATGTGACCGCCGGTAGGACCGAACAGAACCACGTCCTTGATGCCACCCCCGCGGAAGAAAACTGCATCGGAGCTGCCGGGCGCGAAGAAATGGACTGCCTTCACGTGGTACACGTCCTCGAATGCTTCGCTGAGCAGCTGGCTGAATGGCCGGTTTGGATCCTCGAACGTGCCAGGCGTGGAGGAGATCACGGATAATTCGACGTCGAACGGGTGTTCCAGCAAGAACGCCTCCCATCGATCCTTCCAAATGTCCTTCTGGAGATTACGAAAGCCCTCGGGTAATTTGATAGTGTAACCCAGATCCGTGCAATAATCGAGCCACGCGTGTCCCTTCTCGCCGACGATGTCCCTTCTCGCCGACGATGATGGCGGGGGACTTGATGGGTGGCTGCCCCGTGGGCTCCGATATGATGGTCGGTGCATCGATCGCGGCCTTGTGCTCGCGAACCATGAATTGCGAACCGTAATCGCCATTCATCTCCTCGTCCGGAAGAAAGAGCATTTGCAAGCGACCGTTCAGTGGGATCCCGGAGTTGACGAGGATCTTGAACGCCATCATCTGGCTCGCGACACCTCCCTTCATGTCCGCCGTGCCTCGCCCGAAGACCTTCCCGTCCTTCTCGACCGCCACGAGCGGGTCGGTCGACCAGCTCTCGGGCGTGAAGGGGACGACATCCAAGTGACCGCAGAACTGCAGCGTCATGCCCCCGCCCTCGCCGGCGGCCGCGATCAGGCTCGGCCACGACTGCTTGCCGGTCGCGGGCCCGTGGAGGTGCGGGCAGCGGTAGTATTCGCACTTGGCCCCGGCCTCCTTCATGAACGCCTCGACGAGAGCGAATATGCGCGATTGATCCGAGAACGTCTCGAGGTTGACGACACGCGAATCGATTGCAACGAGTTTTTTTAACAGTTCTACAAGTTCGCCCTTGTGCTCGTCAACGCGGGCGATCAACGCCGATTCCGCTTCGGGAAGGGGGCGCGCCGGGATCGTCTTTTCAGACATGCGGGCATCACGTTCGTTGGATTGTCATTTATTTATCGCGCCGGATAATCAAATAATGATTTACATGTCGGATAATCGAAATGCAATCTCCGCCGTGATCTATTCCGGTGTCGCCATGCAATTCGTTGGCGTTGCGATGCTCGCCATACCCCACCTGGCCTTTGACGCTTCGAACCCGCTTGTCGTGTTCCCGGCATATATTATCGCATTCGTGATCATCGGTATCGGGACGGGCATCACTCTCACTGGTGCCAGAAACGCCATCAGAATCGCCAAGCAAGCTGGCATGCCGACAAACGTGTCCGGTGAACGGATGGCCGCCGTCGGGGGGCCGAACATCATCCGGCCGGTCCTGGCCAAGAAAGGAAAGAGCGAGACCCCCGCCATGACCAAGGTGGCATCGGTGATACCCAGCCAAGCGCCACAGCTTGCCAAGCCTGCCGCCCCCGTCGAGAGCATGGTACCGTCGAGCAGTGGCCCGGCTGATCCGGAGTCGATCAAGGCTGCTTTGAACACGATTTCTGAACGGTACAACAAACCCGACGTGCGGAGCAAGTTCGATGGCTGGGTAAACACCCTTGTAATTTCATTCCTTGATATCAACAAGGCTTATGTTTTCAAGATTAATGGCTCCGATGGTATCGAAATGTCCGAGGGCTTCGATGAAGCAGCTACCATCCAAGTTTCTATGGCTTCGGACATGTTCGTGAAGCTCCTCAGCAAGCAAATCAACGCGATCAAGGCATATTCAAGCGGCGCCCTCAAAGTCAAGGGGGAAATGAAGAACCTCCTCAAGCTGAGGAAGCTGATGTTCTAGGCATCCTTGTGGTGAACAACGACGAAAGCCTTCGTAACCTCCGAATTTTCGCAAGAGGCACTCCTCCGGTTGGGATCCGTATTGAAGGATGAAGTCATCTACGAGAGCTGGCGGGACACGAAAAACTTGTATTTCAACGATGAGGACTTGATCGCGAAGATCAAGAATACCGGGGCCGAGATTTTCATCTGCGAGGGAGACAATGTCAAGAAGAACGTCATCGAACGAACAAACTTGAAGATCATCGGTTCCACCCGAGACGACCCGAACAATATCGACGTCGTGACGGCAACGAGTAAAAAAATCCCGGTCATATTTGCCCCCAAGCGCAACACGCTCTCCGTCGTGGAGCTCGCCGTCTCGTTGATCCTTGCGCTCGCGAGGAAATTGCATGTGGTCGACCGGACGCTGCATTCGAAGGCCTTCCGGGTCGAAGAGTTCACCGATTATGTAAAGTACTACAACATGTTCAAGGGCATAGAGATCCACGGGAAGACCGTCGGGATCATCGGCCTGGGTGCCATCGGCATCGAGGTCGCCAAGCGGCTCGTGCCGTTCGGCGTGAGGATCCTCGTGTTCGACCCGTATATGAACCAGGAGCGCCTCAAGCAAGTGAACGCCACGAGCGTCCCGCTCGACACGCTCATGGCCGAGTCCGACTTCATCACGCTCCATTGCCCGCCGACCGACGAGACCGAAGGCATGGTCGGCGCCAAGCAGATCGGGCTCATGAAGCCGACCGCCTACCTCGTGAACCTCGCCCGCGCGTCTGTAACGGACGAGGCCGCGCTGCTCGCCGCATTAAAGGACAATCGGATAGCGGGAGCAGCATTGGACGTGTTTTCCAACGAGCCTGTCGACTATGATAATGAGTTCCTCAAGCTCGACAATGTCATCGTTACCCCCCATATTGGCGGGGACACGATCGACACGAACAACCGCCACGCCATGATGATGGTCGATGCTATCGAGCAAATCTTGCAAGGGAAGGTGCCTCCTAATCTCGTGAACCCGGAGGTGCTGGGCGGCACGTGCCCGGCAAAGCCAGCCGCGCCCCCGGTCAGCGAGCAATCGACTTTGCTCGAACTTAAGAAGAAGGTCGTTGATGTTTGTTCCAAGCTAGCCCAGAAAGGGTACGTGGTCGCCACGGCGGGAAACGTGTCGGCACGGGTGAAGACGGGGGATGGCTCTGAACGATACCTGGTCACGCCCAGCACGAAAGATTACTCGAGCATGGAACCCGATGATTTGCTCCTCGTGGACGGCACCGGCGCCGTGATCGAGGGCACGCGCAATCCGACCTCGGAGCGCATGCTCCACATCAAGGTCTACCAGGCGCGGCCAGACGTGCACTTCATCATCCACTCGCACGCGCCGTTTTCTACCGTGCTCTCCATCGCCCGCACCCCCATCGGGCCATTCGTCGATGAAATCATCCCCTTCATCGGCGGATGTAACGTTGCCGAATACGGCGAGGCAGGATCCGAGGAACTTGCCGAGAACACGGTGAAGGCTCTCGGGGACAACTATGCCGTGTTCATCGCCAACCACGGGAACGTGTGCGTCGGTGTCTCCGCGGAGCACGCGTGGCGTAATTGTGAACTAGTCGAGTTCGCGGCAAGGATCCAGTATCACGCGTCGCAGCTAGGAACGATCTACGCGATACCCGAGGAAGCCGAGGCACGCGCAAAGGAAATCTTCGAGATCATGAAGGAGACGCAGAAGGAAGACTGAGGATTCCTACAAGCCCTTTATTTTCTCCCGCATGATGAGCCATTTCGAGTACCGGCTCCGGAGCGCCTCGGCCGAGCCCGGGCGGGGCGCCATTGTCACCAACCCGGCTCGTGACTCGATCTTCTGCTTAAGATCAATTCCATTCTTGATATCCCCCGCCGCGACGGAACACGTATGGAACAAGCCCGATATGGTCGGTTCCTTCTCCACGGTAGAATATACAAGGGTATTCGAGAGGTCTGCAAATCTCTGGCAGAACGTTGCACTCCGCGTCACGCCGCCGAGCAAGAACGTGCGCCCCGCATTGAAATGCCTGATATTTCTCAAGAACTCGAGATTCTTGTATGCTGCGAACTGGATGTTCTCGAAGGTCGCTGCCACGAGCTGCCGGCGTGCCAATATCGCCTCGTCCACCGTGCCAGGTGTGGGGAACACGAAGGCACCAGGCACGATCGTGTTGGACGATGATGCGAGAACGTCCGGGCCTAGAAACGCCAGGACGTCGCGCCCGTCAGCGGGTCTCGCAGTTTCTTCCGCATCGAAAAGCTCGTATTCCTCGTCGATCGCTGCAAGATCTTCCCTTTTGAACTTGCCATCCTTGTTGAAAAGTAAGCCGCCGAGCCACACGAGTAACTGTCCCGTGATGCCCGTGCTTGCCTCGACGACGTAGGTATCGACTACGCTTTTCAGGTTGAACATGGTCGTCCAAACCCGTGCCTTGTCATCAAGGTAGAGCTCGCGCTTGAGCACCTGGACGGGCGTGGTGCTCCCTACGACGATGGCCGCGTCAAGCTCGTCGATACAGCCAGCACCGACCAGTGCTGCTTGCGTGTCTGGCATCCCGGAAACGACGACTGCATCATTTGGCAAGCCGAGGGCCTGCCGGGCCTCTCTTGACACGTCACCTACGATCTCGCCGGAATCCACGACGGGCGGGAAGAAGTCGGGGGGCAATTGCAGGATCTCCGGCCATTCCTGGCCCCAGTCCCTTGCCTCGATGTCGTAGAAACCGGACTCGGCAGCGCTCGCGACGTTCGCGTGCTCTTCGGCACCGAACATCCCGAGGATCCAGCTGTCCACGGGCAAATATTTCGCGATGCGCTTGAACGAGGCAGGCTCGTTCTCCCGGTACCACGCGTATCTCGCGGGGGGATACATGAGAATCGGGAAGTGCCCGGTCGCCTTGAAGAACGACTTGCCGGATGCCTTCTCGAAGGCAGCTTCGACCGTGTCGGCAGCATGTATGCCCCTGAGGTCGAAACTGGACCCGATGTACATCAATGCCCCGTTCGAGTCGACAAAAACGCACGACGGCCGGATGGAAGAACACGTGACATATTTGATCTCGCTGGCGGGGATACGCGATTTTTTGATCGTGCGCCGCGCCAGGTCGAGAATTTCATTCCAGAAAGACGATGGATCGTAACAGCGGCAGAACCCGTCTTCAGAACATAAAACCAGTGGCCGGTTGGATTCGATCGCCAAGAGTTCGTCGTTATCGCTGCCAATGGCACATTTGCAATTTTTGCTACCGATATCGAACACGAGCCGGTTTGCCATGACTGAATATTAGAGGAAGGGACATATCAATATCGACGTTCCCTCAGCCACATGTTCATTCAAGGCCTTAAACATTTCAAGTTTCCACGGCTTGATCATCTACCTTAACCGAATTTTACGTCTTGCATCCCGATTATCCGGCAAAGAAAGATCCTAACCAGTTCTGGCAAGTTCCCTAGCACTTGTAGATGGTCTGAGAAGTAAATGTAACCTCGATCGCGTGCGCAACGTCCCAGACGCCCGGGGAAACGCTGTTCATCGAACTAATCTTGACGCCATCATCTCCACAATAGAGTCTTGCGATATTGATGGCATCATAAACCCCTCTTGCCAATCCATCGACAAGCATTCCAGATTTATCATAGATCCGAAGTTCCAGCTGCCACGGATCCCGCGTGTGCCAGCCACGCGCCCTCTTTCTTGCAGAGAAGTGGTAGAATATCTCGCCGGATTCCTCCTTGATCATCTGGAAGGATAGGCCGGAGAACTCCGCCCGGGTATCGCGGGGCGCGGACGCGCACGTGATCAGCACCGGGTCCGGCGAAAAGCCGGACCAGGACCTGTACTCGGCATGGGCCTCCTTCACCTCCTTTCCTTCCAAAAACGCAGAGAGGGAGGCCCCTGCCCGCTTCTGCGACATGTTGCTCATTGTTTCCTTGCGCGTGGTCGTGTCGCTTTTCTCCCTTGGCAGCGGTCCTCTTTCCACGATGGCATCACTAGCCGGTCTCGTCGTTCTCTGATCCATTTCAAGTAAACAACGGTAGTTCCGCCCCGAGTGCCTTGGCGAGGTCGGGCACGGCGAAGCCGAGGCCAAGCTTCTCGAGCGTTTGTTTCGTGGGGACGCCCCTTTCGTCCAATCCCATGGTACTTTGGTACAACTCGATGCCCTCCCGTGGTGCTATGGTCGCGCCGGCTAGTGGCCCCTTTTCGAGCGGCGTGATGCCGAGGGCACGCTTCGGCACGTTGTACCGTATCGCTGCTTCGCGCGCGTTGAACATGTGGCGCATGACTTGGATGCGCTGCCCGATCGTGAACAAGTCGGCGGGTTTCAAGTCCAAGCCCGCAACGGCCTTGAACATCTCGAACAGGGGATACCGCTCGAAGTTGAGGGCGAAATAGCAGAGGCCGACGACGTTGCAGACTTGCAAGAACATGGCGAACCGGGCGTGCTGGTCGCCCTTGACTCGCCCCTTCTTACTGAGATCGAACGAGATGCCGTCGACGAACGCGTTGAGCTGGCCCATGGAACTGAAGTCGAGGGAAGCTGCCGTGTGGCGACCCGGCGTGGGGTCGGCGATATAGGTCATCATGAGGCCAAGATATTTGCGCGGGTCGTGCATAGGGATCTCCTGGCCGTTGATGGCCATGGCATATTCCTCGGCACCCTTGCTGATGACCTGGGCGGCTTCAGCGACGCCTCTTGCCAGCAATTCGCCGATCCCCTCCCGGTTCACGATCATTCGCAGCAAGGGGAGGATCCAACCCGGCTCGCCCCACGCAGGCGTGAACCCGTCGGGATGCTCTTTACACTCGAAATCCTTCTTCCCGAGGATTCCCTTCTCGCAGCACTCGGCAACGAATGCGCACACGACGCCGGCCGAGATGGAATCCATCCCCGCGCGGTTCAGCATATCGTTGGCTTGCAAGACGACCTTGACATCGGGATTGAGCAGCAACGGCCCGAGGCTCGCGAGCGTCTCGTATTCAGGACGGTGGGTTCGCTCCATGCCGAGCTCGGGGATCTTGAGGACGTGGCCGCATTGGATCGGGCACGAGAAGCACCCTTGATGTCCCGTTATCCATTTCTCGAGCCCATCGGTCGTGAATTGCTGGCCGACCTGGAACGGGAATTCATGGTAGGTTCCCTTGAAGTTCTTGATCGGCGTGTCGCCCACAGCGACTTGTATCGGCAACGCATAGGCGGTGCCCCAGTTCTTGAACACCCGGCAGCTGATCGCGTGGGGTTGAATCAGATCCATCTTGACAGCTCGCATCAGCGGGCCTGCCTTGGGCCCGACGGCGGTCGCCGCCCTGGCGATCAGGTCATTCTCGTTCCTATTGACTTTTTGATTGTACGCCTTGGCCAGCTCGACGATAGATTTGCCATCCGCATACTCGATCCTCGCCGCGCCGGCCAGGCACAAGGCCTTGAGCTTCTTGGAACCGGCCACGGCACCCATGCCACCACGCGCCGCGATGCGGCCGCCGTCGCTCACGATGCCGGCCATCGGCGAGAGCAACTCGCCCGCCTTGCCAATGGAGCAGGTTCTCGCGGAGTTCCCGTGCTTGTTCTTGAGGGCATTGGCTGTTTCCTCCGTGTCGAATCCCCACAAGTCGCCCGCGTCGAGAATCTCCTTCTTTTCTTCACCAACAAACACGTAGACGGGGACCTCCGACGCGCCCTTGACGAAGATGGCATCATAACCAGCCTTCTTGATGGCCATGCCGAGGAAACCGCCCACGCTCGAGTCGTTCCAGCCCCCCGTCTTCGGGCTCTTGCCGACCACGAAGCATCGCCCCGTGATCGGTGCCGCTGAGCCCGTGAACAGGCCGGGAACGAACCCGAGCACGTTTCCGGGCCCGAGCGGATCGCTCCCGGGCTTGATCGCCTTGTAAAGCTGGTACACGCCGAGTCCATAACCGCCTAGCCAGTCCTTGTAGACCTGATCACTGAGCGTCTCGTCAACGAGACTCCGTGCGGTCAGATCAACCCAGAGTATCTTCCCGTTCACACCTTTCGTCGTTCTCGCCCCTTGGTGGAAGGCCATGTTATTGTACTACTTTTTATCGCAGCACAGAAAAAAGCAGCGTTTATCTTTTATCACGACACGGGCTTCCAGGTGACGCCGAGCCGGGTCGCGAGCGCCCTGACGGAGTCAATCTCCTCGAAGGAGGGGCGCCGGGTGATTTCCTTGAACTCTGCAAGCCTGGTAAGGACCTCGTGCTGCGGCCGGTACTGGCCCATGATGTTGACCATTGCAAGCGGGATTTCTTTTGCGATCCACTCGATTGTGGGAATTGAACAGCAGTTTACGTGTCCTGGCAATACCAGGTGCCTGATGACGAGGGATGCATAGCCACGCACGACCATTTCGTCGTGCACGAATTTCAGGTTTCGGGTGAGGACAGACCAATAGTTGACAATACCAGATAACCGCTTGGCACATGAATCATTGCCGTACTTCAAGTCCGGGAGCCAGATGTCCATCACGTCAATTAACAGCTTCATAGCTTCGATCGTGTTGAAATTGTTGCTGTTCCACAGCTGCGCTGCGGGGGCGCCCTGATGGGCGAGCGACTCGAGGATCACGTGGAGGTTCGGCGTGGGGTCACCACCGACATAGTTGATGTTCCGGGCGCCGTCCACCACGAGCGCCGTGGCCATGCTTGCCAGTTTTTGCGGCGTTACGGGCATACCATTCTCCGGATCGGTCGAGATATCCTCGTTCTGGCAAAAAACACACGTGAAATTGCAGCCCGCGAAGAAGATCGTGCCACTGGGCACGAGGGGGCTTTCCTCGCCGAAATGGAGGAATGCTGAACTCACGCGCGGGGTGGCTTTCACCCGGCACGTGCCCTTTTTCCCGGCGGCCCGGTCGACCCCGCAGCCGCGCTCGCAGAAGTTGCACGACCCCAGCATCGACCGCGCTAGCTTGACCTTCACGTCGAGGAAACTCGGAGATGCTTCATCGTGGGATGCACTAGGATCCGCTCGCTTTTCAAGGAATCGCTCGTGCAACTGATCATGTAGCGCCCAGGCGTCCCCGGTTGCCATTCGTGACAATCCGTGAGTGTCGATCCCCGCCGGGATGGATTGAACGATGAAGTGGTTTTTGACGTGGTCCCGTGCCTGGACGCGTTCAAGCAGCTGCAGCGCACTTGCCTTGGATGCCATGTTCATCGATGCCCATGTTATAAAATCGCAAGTTTATTATAAAATCGCGTTATGACTAAGATAGCCGGCTTCGTGAAGACAATGGACGTATCTAACGCGAACCCCGCGGGCGCGCCTCGCTCGAAACAGCACGCGCTGCGAACGGGCACGACAACGTTGGGAATGGTCGTTCGGGAGGGTGTCATTTTAGCAGCAGATAAACGGGCAACCGAGGGTGCTTTCATCGCGAGCAAGACCGCTGACAAGATACACCCGATTTCGAAGAGCATCGCGATGACAATCGCTGGCTCCGTGGCTGACGCGCAGTACTTGATCGATCTCATGAACGCGGAAGCCCGGCTCTACGAGCTCAAGAATGGAAAGATGGCACCCGTGAACACGATCGTGAAGATACTGGCCAACGAGCTCTACCGGTCCAAGTACCCGGTCCCTTACGAGGTGCAGCACATCGTTGGCGGTGTCGATGATGAGGGCCCGAAACTTTATGATGTTGGCGGAGATGGTTCTATATTGAAAGAAACTTGCACCAGCACGGGTTCTGGCTCATTATACGCGTACGGCGTGCTCGAGGATGGCTACAAGGAGGGGATGAGCATCGAGGAGGGTGTCGAGCTCGCCAAGAAGGCAGTTAAGGCTAGTATCTCCAGGGACATTTTCTCGGGTAATGGCATTGATCTATTTGTAATCACGAAAGAGGGTATCGAGAAGCGATGGGTTGACCTTCGAAAATGACGACGTGGTTGGATTAAGTGGAATGGTTTTTAAGGTTCGTCATTAATTACTTTCTCGAGTTGATTTTACCTAACTTGTTTTACTATTTCTAGGTAAAAATCGAAGACCCAAATCGACCTTAGAATTTGGTTATATTACCGATCCTCGAATCATATGAAATACAGTTGAGTTACCGGGCGTGGCACATCGATTGCTTTTTCGTATCGCTGCCGGCATCGATCGAACGCACGCCGTGCAAAGAAATCATCAACCAATAACAACATATTGTACTGTGGAATAAACATGTCTTCAGTCGACGTTCTTGAACACTATAAAAATATAATTCGCAAGTACATTCCGGACTTTAACACCGTCGAGTTCGAGGGGCCGGAGATCGCCGTTTATAGCAAGAACCGCAACGAGGTTATCGCGAACGGCGATGCCTTGAAGACCCTGGCAAAAGAAATCCGCAAACGCATTGTCATCCGCGCGGACCCATCGATCCGCGCCCCGTCCGAGGACGCAATGGTGTTTATCCAGAAGGAGGTCCCGCAAGAGGCGGAAATCTCGAAAATCACGTTCGACTCGAACCTCGGCGAGGTTATCATCGCCGCGAAGAAACCAGGTCTCGTCATCGGCAAGGGCGGCCTCACCCTCAAGATTATCAGGGAAAAAACCCTCTGGCGCCCCAATGTCGTGCGCATGCCCCCCATCGAGTCGAAGACCGTTGATTCCGTCCGCGAGCTGATCAAGAAAGAGAAAGAGTTGCAGAAGAAATACTTGCTCGCCATCGGCCACCGGATACACCGGCCCACGTTGTACAAGAACACGGAGGTCCGCCTCACGACGCTCGGTGGCTTTAGAGAAGTCGGGAGAACGTGCTTGCTGCTCCAGACCAGGGAATCGAACGTCATGATAGACTGTGGCGTGAATTTTAGTTCGAACGAGAACGAATTCCCGAGATTTGACATCCCGGAATTCAATCTCGACAAGCTAGACGCCGTGATCGTGACCCACGCGCACATGGATCACTGCGGTTTCGTGCCCTATCTTTATAAATGGGGTTACCACGGCCCCGTCTTCATGACGCAGCCAACGCGCAACCTCGCTACGATGCTCCAGCTCGATTACGTGGACATCGCAGACAAGGAGGGCAGGGACCCGATTTACACGAAGAAAGACATCAAGAAGGAGATCTTGTCGGCTATCCCGCTCGAGTACAACGAGGTCACAGACATCGCTCCCGATGTCAAGCTCACGTTCCACAACAGCGGTCACATCCTCGGATCCGCCATGGCACACTTGCACATCGGCGACGGCAATTACAACATCGTCTACACGGGGGACTTCAAGTTCCAGCGCACCAAGCTGCTCGAACCAGCATCGTACAAGTTCCCCCGGTTAGAGACCATCGTGATCGAGTCAACGTATGGCGGGCCCCATGACGTCATGCAATCCCGCCACGAGAGTGAACGCCGCCTGGTGAATCTCATCGTCGATGTTATCAACCGGAAGGGCAAAATACTCATTCCCGTACTCGCAGTCGGCCGTGCACAAGAAATAATGATCGTTCTCGAGGAAATGCTCGGTAAACGCATCCCGGATATCCCCGTCTTCATCGACGGCATGATCTCGGAGGCCACCGCCATCCACACGACGCACCCGGAGTACCTTTCCGAGGAGCTTCAAGAGAAAATATTCCATCAAGGCCACAACCCGTTCTTGTGTGAATCGTTTCACCAGGTCGATAGCCAGAATGCCAGGGACGACATCGTCGAGGGGGATCCGTGCATCATTATGGCGACGAGCGGCATGCTCCAGGGCGGCCCATCGGTGCAGTACCTCGAGCGGCTCGCCGACAACCCCAAGAACTGTCTGCTCTTCGTTTCATACCAGGTAGAGGGCACGCTCGGCCGCCGCGTGCAGAAGGGATGGAAGGACTTCACTGCCGTTGACGAAAAGGGCAAGCGGCACATGGTCAGGCTCAACCTCCAGGTCGAGACGATCGGGGGCTTCTCAGGCCACAGCAGCAGGTCACAGATCATGGGTTATCTGCGAAAATTGCGCCCGAAGCCAGACCGGATCATCACGTGCCACGGGGAGGCCACGAAGTGCGTCAACCTCGCGTCCACGATCCACCAGCGCGTGAAATGCGAGACCAAGGCCCCGAAGAACCTCGAGACCATGTTCTTGAATTAAAGAGACCAGCAATTCCGCCTTTTTTTCAAGATCGTGAATTATTAATGAGTCTGTCTAACTAATAATTCACACCTCGTTCTCTTTAAACTTCTCACCCAAAGAAATATGTCGGCCTCAAATACATGTCGTCCATCCCCGTCTCGGCCGACACGACTGCAAGGAATAACATCGAGATTGCTTTTAACAGCGTGTCTTTTTTCATGTTTTCAAGACCCCGGACGCGAGTTTGCTCCAAGCCGAGATGCTGTTCGCCGATCCCGATTATGCCTTCGATACACTTCCGCTGGTTGCGTTGTTTCTTGGGAATTTTAACGGGACTCGACTTTCTCTGTGCGATGCTGTTGTTGATATCCCGGTCCGCGAGTGCCTTGCCATTTTCTGGGCTTTGGTACCCGTTGTCCGCGTTGATATTGCCAACTTGCACGTCTGGATGTTCTGCCTTAAGTTCATTAACCAGTGGGATGAGCGTGATGGAATCGTGCGTGTTCGCCGGATACGTCTCGACCTTTATGGGTACCTTTTTTTGTCGTCGATTAGTAGCTGCACGCGGTAGCCGAGGAAGACCTGCTTCTTTGCGGCGCAGTAGCCGAGCCGGGCATCCGGGTCAATATACGAGAAGGATGTCTGCAGCGCGGCAAATAAGCCCGGGAAAAGCAAGTCAACCGACGTATATTGTGGCGTTGAAATCCCGATGAGAAATTTCGTGACATGCGACCTAAATGCTTCGAATGCAGGCGATTTAATAGCCGTCATCAGCTGTTTCTTGAAGTTGGACAAAGTTGCTTCGGAAGGCGCCTTGGCCCCGTTTTGGACTGCTT
>JAUQYZ010000158.1 GCA_030587475.1 Candidatus Sigynarchaeum calidifontis | reverse complement strand
GCGTTCGGCATATCAGATCTTCGCAACCGCATTTGCTACAAACGGACGGCTTGGAATCTTTATCGGAGACAGTGCTATACTCCACTTTTGCTTCTGGATTCTCTGCGATGACCATAATATCATATCCGTCTTTGAAGAATTTGAATCTATCGGTCGTTCACAGGCTGAACGTGGATTATCCGGCCGAGAAAGGCAGAGTTTCGTCGAAGAGACAAAAATAAATGGTAAGCGACCTAAATTAATTCCCGTATTGTCAGAAACCGATGAAAAAGCAAGAAAAACGAACCCTTTAATCGTGGCAGGAGCCCTTGAATTGGCGAAATCGTTGCTCACGGGGATGATGCAAACCGAGATCGTGAAAGTGCTCGACTTGCAAGACAAGAAAGTGATTTTCGAACAAGGAGACAAGGTGATGGTGGCCTTGATAACCGACCAATATTTCGAATCCTTGGCCATCCTCACGCACGAGTTCGTCGTGCAGTTCGAGAGGTTCTTTGCCTCGGTGTTGCCGTCATGGCAGGGCGACTTGGACGTTTTCGCGCCCACCAGGACGCTTGTAACGAATATATTTGACGTTCATCTGCCTGCACGCGCTTGATCATTCGATCTTGAGGCGCCGCCAGGCCCGTGTCTCCGCGGCTACCGTGCACGTGACAGAAACCAAGCCGATGGCCATGACGAGCGTGTAATCCCAGATGATGGGCTGTAAGAAGTACCAGGCCACGAGGATCCCGAAAAACATCGCCCCGAGGACGATGGATTTCAGGAGGAATGCCTTCAGCAGGTTCCTCGCTTGCCTCTTCGGGATCCTGGCCTCTTGTCCCCCCATGTAAGACGTGTACAGCGCGAGGGGCAAGCCCATGAGGATGGAAACAGCGACGATGGCGAGAATGCCGGGCCCCTCGAACAGCGGGAAGATATCGTCCTTGAAAAAAGCAGTCGATGTCCACGAGATCCAGAGTCCCGTGAACGGGTCGACCGGGTAGAGAGTTTCCCGGTCGTTGAAGAGGAGCACGACTGGTTCCCAGCGCCAGGCAGGCATGTTCCCGCCCCCGTCCCGGTTCAACGTGGCGATCGAGCCATTGGTCTGGTATTCCTCGATGGCCTTCTCCCACCCGGCCGGAAGCGGCTCGAGGGCGGGATCGCGGGCCACGACGTACCAGTGGAAGGGAGTCTCCACCGCCCAGATGCTCGTGTAATTGAGCCGCAAAAGCAGCGATGCAAGCGCCACGGCCTGGCCCTGGCAATCGTCGGCACCGAGCGTAATGACTTGAGCGGGCGTTGCCACGTGGCCGGCAAGCCCGTAGGTCTCGAAGTCCAGCTTCCACGCGATGCGATCGAGCATGAACCTCGTCGCCATGTCCATCCGCTCGGAGAAGTTCGCAGCATCATAACCGGGGTGATCGGCGAGGAAGTCGTCGGCGAACGCGACCACCGCCGGATCGTCGGGAGTCATGAGCATTGTCTGGCGATTCACCCGGACATATATCTGGCCCGGAATAAGCCAGAACGCCGGGAACATGAACAGCACGACGAACCCGAGCGCCCAGCACGCGGCCTTCGCGCGCATGCCGACCAACCGCTTGTCTTTCTTGACGATAACGACCACGACGGGGGGCACGACGACCAACAGCCCGAGCAACAGCATGGAGCTCACGAAAACGGTGCACGTGGCCACCAGGACGATGTAAATGCCCGCGCAAGCCGCCGCGAGCACGGTACCAGCATGTTTCAGCTGCATGTGCCACTATACTCGCAGATCGTTAAAAAAGGGAGGTGTTTAGAAACCTTGGTCGATCTATTTGGACTGCTCCTCGTCGACGATCTTGCAGAACTCGATGGCCATGCCGATGGAGTCCCGCAGGGTTTGCTTGTTCGTGCGGTCCCAGTTGTCCTTCATCGAGTGCCAGGTGGCGGGCTTGGCGATGCCCTTCTTCTTCCCCCCCGAGTCGACCTTTTCCTCCAGGCTGATGATGAAACTGGACTTGTACCCGGCGTTCAAGTACATGCACGCGTCCGACGAACCGAATGGCAGCGTCCGGTGGCTCACCTTGTAGGCGTCGGGGTTGTCCCTGGCGTGCCGCTCCGCGGCCTTGTCGATGCGATCCCGCACCTCGGGCGAGTAGTACTTGCCGAACGTGTGGAAATCCTTGTCGATGATGTTGAAGGCCGTCCCGGTGGACGCCTCCTCGATGCAGTACGCATAGGCGTTCTCGAGCAGGTCACCGTGCCTCGCCACGAAGTCCCTCGCGCCCCGGTCGCCACTCTCCTCCGAACCCATGGATCCGATGATGAGCTCGACGTGCTTTAACCTGTGCGCGGGTTCGCTGAAATATTTGCCAACCGCTGCTGAAACGGCGACACCAGACAGGTTATCGCTCGCGCCGGGCACGATCTTGTCCCCGGTGAACCCTCGCACGAGGTAGACGAAGCACGGGAAGAGGAACGCGATGGGGACGAAGTAGAACCAGTCAAGCACCGACCACTGGAATGGCCCCCAGGCCGCTAGCGTGCCGATGAGGTCCCCGGGCAAGACGAAACCGAGGAATTTGATCACGCCCATGATGATCGTGAAGAACAAGTACACGAACCCGAGGATCAGCGGTGTAAAAGTCAGGTTTTCCTTCTCCGCCATGCGCATCTGCTTCGCGGAATCCACGTGGCCTTCCAACACGACGCGGAACTTCACCTCGCCCGATGGCTTGACCACGCCCCACGCGTTGGACGACGTGCCCTTCTTGAACATGAAGGCGATCCAGCGCTTCATGAGGAACAGCTCCGTGTAGAACACGACGAGCCCGAGGATGACGAGGGCGGCCGCGATGACGGCCAACCCGAAGCCCATCGGCATAAATACCAAGGCGACGGTCGCGAGCACGCCACATACCTTGACGAGACCTTGAGGGTATAATTCGACTTCCGTCTGGAACTCCTCGAAATGTGTCTCGTCGCAAAACTTTGCGAATATCTCTTCCTTCGTCCACAAGTTCGCGTCCCGTTCAGCTTTGGAGCAGCCGTACCGGGGGCCGAATTTAACGATTATTTGTTTTATGTAGTCGGCAGCATATTCGACTAGCTTGTCATCTACCTTGGTCATGGTTGGATCCTTCCCCCAAGGACTTTTCAATGTTAACCAAGTAATGCATAAATCCACACGCGCGGAATTCTAGGCCATGAATCCACGAGATTTGTCGTTTGCAGCCATAGAGGGCACGCCACCGGAGATCCCGTTCAACCCGATCGTCATGAACCTCGCGGCGACGATCATCGACGTCGATTATTCGAAGGTGTATTGCGAGAAGCCCGAGGTGATGGTCGACGGCCAGATCAAGTGCGCAAAATTTTTCGGGATCCACCACGTGCATGCCATGAGCGATGCATTCCGCGAGGCGAGCGCCTGGGGCGTGAAGGTCCACATGGACGGCCACACGCCCGTGGCCGCTGACGGCGGGAGCTTGGATTGGAGGGAGTTTGACACCGTGGAGACCCCCGAGCTACAAGCATCCCCGCGCATCGTGCAGCGGCTCGAAGCCATCAAGCTTTTCCGCAAACGGTGCCCGGACCAGTGCATCGTCGGCTGGATCGAGGCCCCCTTCGCCGAGCTCTGCAGCATGTTCTCCATGATCGACGTGGTCAAGATCTGCGGCCGGAAGGACTGGATCGACGTCTACAAGCGATTGCTCGTGCGCATCGTGCCCGTCCAGCTCGATTTCGCGAAGCTGCAAGTCGAGGCCGGGGCGGACATCATCGGGGCAGGCGATAGTGCCATCTCGCAAATCGGCCCGCGGCGTTACAAGCAAGCCACGTTCGAGGAAACGCGTCATCTCTTCGAGGAGATACACAAGCTCGGCGTGAAGAGTATCTATCATTGCTGCGGGGACAACTCAGTGGTCGACAAGGACGGGAACGACATGCTCGAGCTCATCGCCAGCACGGGTGCATCCGTGATCGACATCGACACGCAAGTCGACCTCGCGGCGGCGAAGCAAAAGGTCGGTGACAAGACATGTCTGCGCGGGAACACGAACACGACGCTGCTCGGCGACGCGACGGGGCATATCGAGGACGTGGCGAAAGCAGTGGCGCGCAACATCGAGGACGGGAAGCCGGGGGGCCGGTACTGGTACGCCGCCGGCTGCGAGTGGCCGTGGGCACCCCGGGGCATGGCAATACGCAACATGGCTGCAGCGAAGGCCCTAGTCGAGAAGATGGGCCGGTACTCGTAGGTACTTGTCCCTTGACATCAGTTCTCGGGCAATCGCTTCTCCTCGAAAGAGCGGGTATCGAATTTCGGGGAGCTGACCCTCACCGGGCACTATTTACGCTACATCGGGCATGTTTTCCCGATAAAACTCAATTTCTGGAAATTTCTCCCGGTCCTTGCCGGCAACATCGCGCTCTTCGTCGGTCTGTTCCAGCTATGAACTTACCACGCCCGGAGGCTCGGGACAATTGAATGGACGATGATAATATACATGATAGTGATCATGCGAGCGATGAAGCGTTCCAAGCGAGATGCCACGCCCTTGCCATCGTGAAATGTTTCTTTCACAAAAGATATAAGTAAGTTATGCGTAGCGTTCTTTATGGACACGGGCCCCGGGCCCCGGAAGGGGAAATGCCCGGCCCTCCCGGCCCTAAAGTGATCGAATCATGAGCGAAGATGGAAGGATTAACATGGCCGTGCCCCCCGAGCAAAAAGCGTTGTGGGTAAAGGAAGCGAAGGCGCGGGGACGCACGTTAACAGGCTTCATTGCCGATTGCATCGAGCGGGTGCTGAATGGTAGTGTCGATACGCGCCCGGGTGATGAATTATCGGCAATTACCGAGAAGTTCGAGAAACAACTCGCGGAGCAACGCGAGTTGATGAATACCTGGCGGCAGTTATACGAGAACATGGCGAGCATCAAGGCGATCAAGGGCGCGACGGCAAGCATCGCCCGCGCGGATCCACCGGGTGACATGGAGGTCGACATGGTACGCGCGGCACTGGCAAAACGCGGTTCGGCAACGATCAAGATGCTCGAGGAGGACACGGGTGTATCCAAGGCAAGCGTGTACAAGAGCCTGCAGATCCTGGTAGATGCGGGCGAGATAACCGAGGATGCGACCAAAGCCCCGACGAAATACAAGGTGAACGAGCCATGATACAAGACGCGAAGATCGAGAGCAACACGAAGATGCTCGAGTCCCACCTGCAGAAATGGAAGGAGACGAGCCCGCAAAGCTTCAAGATGCGTTCGCACCGATTGGGTAATTTCATGAAATTTGTTGGCGACAGGCCGATCCCGAGCCTGCAATATGGTGATTACGAGCAATATTATTTCCAGGTCCGCGATCACGAGGGATGGACGCGGGCAACGAAGGAGGGGTATTGGTTCGTGCTTGCCACGTTTATCAACTATATAATCAAGAAATATAACACGAACACGAAGCCTGAGACCTTTATCAACTTTCCTGGTACCGAGCTGGTAGATTTCAAGCACGCGAAGCATGCTGAAAAGCCGAAAAAGAAGGAGCTCGTGTTGAATGCCGACGAGGTGCACGCGTACATGGCAAAGGTAGAAGTGATGGACACGCGGAAATATGCGATGCTTTACTTGCTCGCGGACACGGGCATGCGCGTGTCGGAGCTGGCGAGCATCGAGTATAACGAC
>JAUQYZ010000150.1 GCA_030587475.1 Candidatus Sigynarchaeum calidifontis | reverse complement strand
AGTCTTTCTCTTCATAACCGCGAAAATACGAGTTTGCATCGCGGTTCATGAGGGAATCTCGGTGCATGCATGATCACCCCACGCCGTCTCTTTTCTTTGCGCATATGACCCACGTCATACCATCCAGAGACCAGTCGTGAATCACAAATGGCGAGCCAAAACCACCAGGATCTTAAAAAGATCGTTAAAAAAGACGCATGGATGCATTTTTCCCTCGTCATATCGACGAGCACTAGCTTGAGCATCCTGGCCTTCTTCAGCTCGGTCTTATTATACCCAAGGGACATCCTCGGCTCACCAGAAGGATTGACCACGGTTTGGGTTCCTTTCTTTCTCATGATCGGGCTGAACGCGGCTTTTTTCACCAACGCGTTCCTCAAGCGGAGATGGGGGCCAGTGCTCGTGACGGCTGGCAACGCGCTTTTTTTCATTGCAACCATAATCCTCGTTAGCCAGTTCTTGGTTTACACCGCGGATAACCACGAGCCGTGGATCGTGCAAATGGCATGGTTCGTTCGGGACGATGGCCTCCAGATCGGGGTTCTTCTCGGCGCGGCGGCCTATTCGAGCGTTACATCGCTTTCCTATCTCGTCGCCCTAGTTCCATCGAGCGCGGATCCTGGCAGGAGCAAGATGGTTCCAGAGCTCGGCTCGCTGATCGTGCTGCTGCTCGGCCTCTTCGCCGCGTACCAGTTCACCTACCGTTACTCGAGCACGATGTACGTCTTTCTCGCCATGCTCGCGCTGGTAGCGTTTTCGACAATCGCGAGCTTGCTACCTTCTATCAAGGTATTCGGGCCGCGAACCGGCGACCCGGAAATCTTGCCAGCGTTCACCACCTATTACCCTCGAACGAGGTCCTTCACGCCGCCCGTCATGGTAGACCCTTTAAAGAAATTCCACGGTTTCATCGAGGCGGCGGGGAACGAGCGCATTGCCTTCTGGTGGTTCCACTTCTTGCTACTTTTCGCGGACGCCGGGATGATCTATCTCGTGGTAGATTCATATCCGACGAGTAATGAAAACTATCTCCTTTACCTCGTCTACTTGCTCTTGATCTGCCTCGTGTTCGTCGCGTATTCATACTCGCGGCGGAGATCCGATAATCTTCTGCTCGACAAGGGGATCAAGCGATGGATGACATCGGGGCTGGCATACATTGACGCGTTTCGCATCGTCGGCGTGATCGTCGCGTGCTGCTGCATCGTGTATTTTTTCAAGTATCCCTTGTACATCCCGGACGTGTTCGGGAAAGTCGCTGCTATCGGGGCTGCCGGGTGTGCGGTCGCGGCCCTTTCCTTGAAAAGCAAGGCATGGAACCACGTTCTCTATTTGATTTCGCTAGTCGTTGTCATGCTTAATTTTTATCTCTTGTTCACCGACGTGCTCAGCAACGCATATAGTGTTTATGGACCCATGGATATATTCTTCCCGTTCCAGTACATTCATGGTTGGGGGCACGTGATCTCCACCGGGTTCAGCTCGGGCTTCTTGCTCGCGAACGAGTTCCTTCGCTTCGCGACCCGGCACAACGACGGGGGCGACTCGATCCAGCGGGCATTCATGGTCACGCTCGTGGCATTCATCGTTCCGGGACTGGCCGTGTATCTTGGATACGGGCTCGCCGGCGGTGCGATCCCGGGTGGCCGGCCGGAGGTTTGGGAAAAAATCGATCTCACCCTGGCTGGTAACGAGGACCTGGTACTGGTTTGTGGTGTGGGCATGATCTTGGCATTTCTTGGCATCATCCTCTACATTGTCAAGAACGGGCATTTATTTGGTGTCAAGTTTCTTGCCAAGAAGTGGGAAAGATTGCATCAAATCGAGAGGATCGAGTACCACGATCGATATACGGTCGTAAGGACGCCCGGGGTGGAGCCAACACGCCGCGTGAAGCAGCTAACCGCATCGGCCATCATGGTCATCGTCGTCGCGGGCGTGGTCGCCGGCGGCGGCTTGTTTGTCTGGCATACCTTCACGTCGAGCCAGCAACGGCCGCTCGTGTACTACGAGCCGGGGAAATTCGCGCTGTGGCTGGCAAACGCGACCGAGCGTTTCGATCCCGACACGGTCGTGGCCCTCGACCCGGCAAACATCATCGAGACGTTCAGCATCCACGCCGCGGCGAACGAATACGAGGCCTTCCAGATCGTGTACACGCCGCTAGGCCAGAGCCTGAACGATCTCGTTTGCGAGTTCACGAATTTCACGAATATATACAATGGTTCGCAGGCCATGCCCGCATCTGCATTTCAAATCCGCCACGTCGAGAACATCATCGAGGACGAGTTTCCCGACGTGCTGAAACCGTTCTCGCGGCTGCAAGTGACCGGCACGCGCAACCACGCGTTCTGGATCTCCGTCCGCGTGCCGTACGGCACCGCCGCGGGCTCTTATAACGGCACGTTGTACTTCAAGTACAATTACAACGTCGGCCTCAGCCACGTGAACACGACCATCCCCGTCCACTTCATGGTCGAGGTCTACAACTTCACCATACCCCGCATGCGCCACTTGCGGACGAACATGGGTGACATGACCGATTCGCCGAATTACATGGCATCCTTCCAGGCCCACCGGATCAACAGCTACGGCGTGCCGATCAGGTGCACGTGGGATTACGCGAGCTTCATCGCCCCTGGATCGACCTACACTTGCTATTACAACGCGAGCGGCTATACATACACCTTTAACTGGACACTCTGGGACGTGCTGACGCAGCAGAACCTCGATGCGGGCGCCAATGGGTTCTGTTTTTTCGGATCGCCCGCGCAAGGCATGCCGCGCGTGCCGAGAATGAGCGAACCCGGGTGGAACGAGTCTTACACGAGCTTTTTACAGCAAATGCAGCAACACTTGATCGATAAAAACTGGCTCAAGTACGCGTTCATCTATTTCATCGACGAGTTCCAGATGTTCATTCCCGAGGGCTTCACAGCGGACGAGTACTACAAGCTGGTCGAGAGCTTCCTTCACCTGATTAACTCGTCGGCCCCCCTCATAAAGATCATGACGACGACGCCCCCGCGGTCCGACGGGCTAGCCGCGCTGCGCCAATACATCGATATCTACTGCCCGATCGCCACCGATTACAACCGAACCGAGTGGGAAGAGCAAAAAGCACAAGGGAAAGAATTTTGGCAGTATTACTGCGTGGGTCCGCAAGCACCATGGCCGAACTCGCACCTCTACAACCGGCTCTACGAGACACGCGTTCTACTCTGGCAATGCTTCCATTACGACATCCAGGGCTTCCTGTATTGGAGCTCGAACGCACAGTACCACGGGCAGTATGGCTTCGGATACAACGGCTGGGGCGATGGCTGGTTCGTGCACATCGGCGAAGATGGGATCGTGTATGACTCGCCCCGCTGGGAGAATTATCTCGACGCGCAAGAGGACTACGAGTATCTATGGCTCGCGAACCGCTCGATCGCGTGGCTGCGGGCCAACTCGTCGGTATACAGTCCCACGCAACTCGACGCGTTTCAAGCAACGCTCGACTCGGCCGTCTCATCGGTCGCCAGCGATCGTGAGATCCACGCGCAGCACCCGGCGGCGATCCACCAGGCTCGCGCCACGGTCGCGGCAATGATCGAGCAGTTTGCCTCGAACGTGGATCTCCTCGCCCTTGGCGAGGCGCAATGGTGGCCGGTCGGTTGAAGGCAACTCCACGAACTTTTTTTTCTTTGCTTCAAGGTGGGTGGCTCCATTATAGCAATCCTGAAGGGGGGGTGAACTAATTATTTGAGGTGGCCGTTTAACTGATTCTTTATATATTCTAAAGCCTTTCTGTTTCAGTATTTTCAACGTCCGATGTCAAGACTGAAATGATACATGCCCGTGCAATGCCGTCTCTACCCATTTTAACGTAAGCGTCTCGGCTTTGGGTGAAGTTTATATCCGTGTGATACCCATATTTGTCTAAAGCCCGTGATGTAAAGGTGGACGAATCATGGCTATCATGACGGAAAACAATTATTTCGAGAAGTATGGGCTCCAGCTCGTGGCGGATAAAGTGTTCAAGGTGCGCGACGAAAACGGGACTCGTGTCGAGACGAAGATCTTTTTTTCCGTGCCTTTTGACGACATTCTCGCGCCGTTTGTCGAGAAATTGGATGCGTTGTACAAGTGGCAGCCAGGCACGAGGGGGGGTGAGCCTTTCCCCCCCGTCGCCATGTTCAAGGCCGTGATCTTTGCAAAATTGAATAAAAGCATGTCAGATCGTGCGTTGGAGCGGGAATTGCGCCGCAATCCACATCTCGCAGCCGCACTTGGATTTGAAGACATACCGAGTCATCAGACTTTCAGTTATTTCAAGCGGGAACGGCTAACCGTAGAGCTTTTGGCCGAGGTCTTCAATGCTTTGCGCGATCACCTCGGACGCGCTGGTTGGATCGATTTTGCAAGCGTGACCATCGATTCCGCACCTGTCAAAGCATTCGTGAACTTGGGAAAGGCAAACAAGGAGATTAAATTGAA
>JAUQYZ010000126.1 GCA_030587475.1 Candidatus Sigynarchaeum calidifontis | reverse complement strand
GCGCTTGCTCAAGCGGATGGAGAAATTCGCCCCCAAGCTCTTCACGTACCTGGATCATCCTGGCATCCCGCCAGACAACAACTGGGCTGAACGGGAGATCCGCCCCTTCGTGATCCAGCGCAAGGTCTCGGCCAACTTCGTCAATCCGGAGGTATTTGAAATATATGCCATGATGCTGTCCTTGTACCACACGGGGCTCAAGCACAAGATCCCGTTTGACGTCATGCTTCGCTTGCTGCACGAGAATGACGTTGATGGCATCTTGAACCTTCTGAAGATCCCGCCACCACGTCCTCCCCCGCCGCCTAATATGGTGGCCAAGGTTTCTGAATGATCTCTTTCTCCCAGTCACGTTCCTCGGACGTGTAGGAACGTGCTTTGAATCGATAGCAAATGGCATCTCGTATTCGCCATCATGCCAGCATTCCATCTGGCTTCACATGCTCTCATCCTGCCATCGAACGAAAAAATCAAGAGCAAGTTTATAAAGAAGGTGAATGTAGTTAATTTATTGGATCTTAGGACTTAATCAGTACCACAAATCTTATGATAGAAGGATGGCTCTATATCTTCTGTCACCATCCCCTTTTTCAACCAGGTTTATATCCAAGGGGGAGCATCTCTATTTCATCGAAGCATCGCCGAACGGGTCATCGACATGGTTGAAGAAGCCATCCTCGAGAAGTATCGGAACGCGGGTAAAGTCTGCGCGGAAGCCGCCAAGCACGCGCGCACGTTGGCCAAGCCCGGAGTATCCGTGCTCGAGCTTGGCAACAAGATTGAAAAATTCATCCTGGACAAGGGCGCGAGCTTGTCATTCCCCGTAAACATCTCGCTCGATGATGTCGCGGCACACTACTCGCCGTCGATCGACGACACGTTCACATTGCCAGAGAAAGGGATACTCAAGATAGATATCGGCACGCACGTTGATGGTTACATCGCGGATCACGCCATCACGGTCGACATCGGTAATACTGGTGGTATTTACCAAAAACTCATCGAAGCAGCCGAAGCGGGGCTTGATGTCGTCGTGAAAAACTTCCGGGCAGGCCAGAACGTCGTGCACATCGGCAAGCTCGTCGAGGAGGCGATTGTCAAGGCCGGGTTCGTGCCGATCCGAAACCTCGGGGGCCACAATCTAGAGCAATATAACCTCCACGGCGGCGTTTTCGTGCCGAACACGGGGTCGGGGTACCCGTACGTCCTCAAGGAGGGCGATGTCTTCGCGGTCGAGCCATTCTCGACGAACGGGGCCGGTTATGTCATAGACGGGACGAGTAAATTCATCTACCGCTTCCAAAAGCGGCCGAAGCACCAGCTCCCCATGCCGTTAGCATCCTATCTCGAGATGATCCGGAAGCAATGTTATACTTTACCATTTTCGCCCCGGTGGCTCCTGGGCAAGATCCCCAAGGAGCGCATTATGCCCGCCATCCTCGAACTCGCCCACAAGGACTTGCTGCAAGCATATCCCCTCCTCATGGAGCGTCAGGGCGGGCTCGTCGCGCAAGCAGAACACACGCTGATCGTCCATAAGGACCATGCAGAAATCACGACGGTCTCGTGATCGCGGAGGTATACTGCCACGGACGCGATCGTGCTTGCTGCAGGGGAGGGTTCGAGATTTTTCACGAACCAAACCGAGCAACGGCAATTGCCACGAGATCTAGAATATCCCATACCAAAAGCCTTGTTTCCAGTCTCCGTGCCTCCAACAAGCGCGACTAGCAGGCCGATGCTCGAGTACCTCATCAATGCGCTGAGCGCTGGGGGCGTGGAGGCGATCTGGATCGCAACAGGACACCTGGGCGAGAAGATCGACGCGTTCGTGAGGACGGCATTCGCCGGGTCGAACGTAAGGACGATCCCCCCGCACCCGGCGATCGATTATCGGAAAGGCCCTCTCTACACGCTCGCCGGGGCGCTCGATTATCTCAACGAGCGCGGGGAATTAATAAAGGCGGAATTCGATAAGATGATGATGCTCTCCCCAGCCGATCTGGTCATCGACCGTAGGGCAGCATGGTACATCGCTGGTATACCGGCCCGCGGCATGATGGCCTCCCGATCGCGGGTACACGTGATAATCGAAAACAGGCCGAATATGACAAGGAAGAGGGTACACACGCCTTTAAAGGACGTGGTCCCTCAAAGGTTCCAGCAGCTGTTCGACCCGGCCCTGCTCGCCTGCCCCATCGTGCCGCTCGTTGCCGTGCATGTCGATATTCTTACGTGCGCGATAGGGGGCATCGCGAGGGGTCGCACGAGGTTCTCCGAGGCGCTCAAGGATTGGCTCGAGGAGAACATCCGGGACGAACACGAGTTCCGTTCCGAAGTCAACGTGATCCAATCGGTTTATCTTGGCGAAAAGTTTTACTGGTACGACCTGGACACGATGGACGCGGTTCGTGACATGGAAGGTATTGCGTGAACCGCCTAGACAGCGCCGAGCCTACCTATGCTCGAATATTTCCGAACACGGAAGCATAAATCCCGCGCATCCGTCAAAACATCGCCCCTATTTTCACACGCGACTTCTCATCGGGGATCATGACTTCCACGTCAGACAGCAGCGCCACCCTCGAGCCCGGGATGAAAGTAATCGTGCGCGGCAACTCTCGGCTCGGCGTGGGCGAGGTGTTCGCGGTGGAAGAGGCACCAATCTTGCATTACAAGGTGCTTTTTCCATCTCCCCCAGTGAAAACTCTCTATCCCCACGAGATCATGCGGCTGGCCATCCCCCCGAACGCCCTCGTGCACACGAAATACGGCACGGGAAAGGTCCTAAGAAAGGAGGAGCATGGTGGAGCCGGGTTCTATTCCTACGAGATCGAATTTCTGAAGGGCAAGACGAGGAAGGCGCTGCAAGAGAACGTCATCACGCGCGTGTTCCGCGGCATCGCGGAAGAGTTCGACCCTTCAAGTATGCAACCGGTTGATGCCCGCCTCGTGGGTCTTTTCATCAACGCCTATTACTTTCGTTATTGCCTCCCTTCAGATCCTCGTTTCCAAGCGGTATGTCATGGCCGGATAGAGGCTTTCCCCCACCAGATGAAAGTGATAAACAAGGTTCTCGGCACCTACCCGTCCCGGTTCCTTCTCTGCGACGAGGTCGGGCTCGGCAAGACCATCGAGGCATGCGCGATCTTGAAGGAGCTCTACTTGCAGAACATCGTGAACCGGGTCATCATCATCGTGCCCGCGAACCTGGTGGAACAATGGCGATTCGAGCTCGATTCCAAGTTTAACCTCGATTTCGAGGTCTATGATGGCCCGCGCGTGAAGGAACTGAAGGCAGGCTACCCCGGCATCAATCCATGGACGCTGCACCCCAGGATCCTCACGTCGTTGCACTTCCTCCGCCGGGACGAGCACCGCGAGGCGCTCAAGGAGGTCTCCTTTGACATGGCCATCTTCGACGAGGCACACCACTTGCGGCGATACGCGGGCAGTGCTGAAACCGGGACCTACCGGAAGACGAAGAACTACGACCTCGGCGAGATCGTCTGCACCCGTGCCCGCATCGTGTTGCTACTCACCGCCACGCCGATGCAGCTCAATCCCTTCGAGCTCTTTTCCCTCGTCCAGCTACTCGACCCGAGCATGTTTCCCGAGTATTCGCATTTCTTGGAATTCAAGGACAAGGTTAGCCACTACAACCTGGTCGTCCGGAATCTCGATCGATTCGGGAAATTGAACATTTTCGAGAAAAAGTACATGGACGGCATGATCGGGGAGCTCCTGGCTGGTAACAAGGAATTTCCCGGGCCGGAGAGCATCAAGGATGCGTTACTCCGACGGAGCCCGTTGATCAAGGAGGCCATCGTCCGGGCCATCCGGGACCGCCACATGCTCTCCCGCGTGATGATCCGGAACAAGAAACGAAACGTGTTCCGTGGCTTCTTGCCGAAGCGCCTCACGAAGATCGTGCTCATCGAGCCGACCAAGGAGGAGCTCGATATCTACAAGGCCATCCGCCTGTACATCACGAGGGTGTACCAGCGGTCGATCGAGGAGAAGAACGCTGCGACGGGTTTCGTGATGGTCGTGTTCCAGCGGTTACTCGCATCGTCGCACGTCGCTTTGCGAAAGACCATCCAGCAGCGCGTCGCCACGCTCCGCGAGTATCATGTCAAGCTCCTCAAGCAGAAGGCACAACTCGATGCTGTGGCCGTGACCATGACCGAGGAGGAATACAAGAAAAAAGCATGGGAAATCGCAAACCGGATCGCCACGATAGATGAAGACGTCCCGCTGCTGAACGAGTACTATGCTAAACTCACCGCGCTCAAGACAGACTCGAAGGCATCGGCTCTCGTGAGGCTCGTGACCGAACTGGCCCGCGATGAGAGCAATCCGAAGGTTATCGTGTTTACGCAATTCATTCGCACGCTCTATTACATCAAGCATGTGCTGGAGACCACGCTGAAAGATGTCATTGTAGGCGTTTTTCACGGGAAACTGATGAAAGAAGAAAAAGACGCCGAAATCGATAATTTCAGGTCCAGCACTGGAAAGACTTTCGTGCTTATTAGTACAGAGGCTGGTGGCGAGGGCCGGAACTTTCAATTCTGCCACATCGTGGTGAATTACGATCTCCCGTGGAACCCGATGAAGCTGGAGCAGCGGATCGGCAGGATCGATCGCATCGGCCAGGACCACGACGTGAAGGTCTTCAACTTTGCCCTCAAGGACACGGTCGAGGAACAAATCGTCTCCATCCTATCGGAACGGATCTTCGTGTTTCAAGAACTGGTCGGCGAACTCGAGCCGATCCTCGTGAATGTGGAGGATGATCTCACGAACGCGATCTTAACATCCGGGTCGGACGAAGAAGCAGATTTAAAGTTTCAAATGCTTGGAAACAAGATTTCTGACAAGCTTCGGCAGCTCCATGATCACCGGGAGGGCATGCATGACGTGATCATGGAATTGGATAGTAAAGAGCTCCTCAGCGATGAAAAACTCGCATGTAACATCGAAATCGACTACTATGACACGTTAAAACGGTTCACGTTCGCGGCGATCGACGTGGCAACCAAGGCGGTCGAGATGCCGTTCCCGGTAGAGGCCCGTGAATCATTAACAGAGGCCATGGTCATGAAGGGGATGATGAGGCCATCGATTTCCAAGGTGAAGGATGGCGTGTTTTCGATCAATGAAGGAACCGCCGGGGAGCACCTGGGGACTTTCGACAGGTCTGTCGCGTTGAAGAACGAGCGCCTCGAGTTTTTCAACATAGGACACCCGTTCATCGAGAAGATCATTGACGTGGCGATCGGCATCGACTCGACCAGGTACATCGGCGTGCTGGAGGACACGCCGGACCACATCGCATACGCCTGGCAAGACAAGCGATTCGAGGTTATTTCAGAGGCGGCGAATGCTGTCATCGTGTGCAACGCGATCGATCTAACCGGTGTGAAGAGCCAGCGGCACGTGGAATGCGAGATTTTTACGATCGTGCATAATAATGGCAAGAACGTTGTAAAAACCATCGGGCAAGTCCCGGCAAATTTGTTCACCAGCTATCTCGTCTCGCGCGAAGGAAGGATTACCCTGGTTAGTGACCTTTCCAAACACGTTCCCTCGCCGGAGATCATCAACAGTATATTGGATATCAACCGCAAGCGTGTTTCCGAAATCATGGAGGGGATGCGCGGCGATTGGAAGGTAAAGAACGACGAGCTATACGAGAAAATGCGCGAGCGCGAGGAGCATTTCCACGCCTTCCGGATAAAAAAAATTCAAGACGAGATCACCCAATACAACTACATCCTCGACGAGATAAGAACACGCGAGAACGAGGAATCCAATTCGAAGGCATTGAAAGCCATTGAAAGCAAGATGTCGCGAGCTGGCGAGAAGATCAAGCAAGAACAGGACGTCCACGCCACGAACATGCGAGAAATCACCGAGAGCTACCATCGGCTCGACATGTCGACCACGCCCCTCGCTATTCTCGTGGTGCACCTTCTCGACAAGGAAAACTTAAAAAATCGTTAAAAACTAATCAAATCTTAATCATGAAACACGCTGTCGTCATCGGGCTTGTGGGGATGCCCGGTGCTGGAAAATCTCTTGCTGTCGAGGCGTTGGTGGCCAAAAAAAGTGCCAAGATCGTGAACATGGGTGACATGGTTCGAGAACAACTCACCAAAGCCGGATTACCCATTACGCCCGAGAACCTGGGAAAAATGGCGGAGGATCTCCGCAAGAAACGGGGGCCGGATGTGGTCGCGCAGCTCACCGCCGAGAAGGTTGCCGAGGTGGGTAAGAAAGGCGATCTGGTTGTCGTCGATGGATTGCGATCAATGCAAGAGGTCTCGTACTTCCGAGGCCGGTTCCGGTTCCCCGTGCTCGCCATCCATTCCCCGCCCGCGACACGCCATGCACGCATGAAGGAGCGCCTCCGGGCAGACGACTCGACTAAACCGGGTTATTACGAGGAGAGAGATGCAAGGGAACTAAAGTTCGGCATCGCCGATGTCATCGTTCTTGCTGACGAGATGATCGTGAACAGCGAACAGACGACGGTGGCTGAATTGCAGGAAATGGCCTCCAAGGCGATCGACCGGCTCGTAAAAGAGGCGGGCAATCCATGAACCGCGTCCGGATCAACACGTCGATCTATCCGACCGAGGATGCAGAGCGCGTGATGGCAGCGCTCAAGAACATGTTCGTGTTCGACGATAAGCAAGTCCAAAGGGAAAACAAGGTCGAGTCCGTCCAGCTAAAGCTCAACGTGACGGTTCGCTATGACGTCGAGGTCACGCGCGTCGTGATTGAAATAGAAGGGAAAGAATGCCTCGAAAAATTGAAGGGCGCGTTCAAAAACGATTTCATCGAGGAATGTGCACGATCCGTGCTCTTCAGTTCCAAACACCTGATCGAGGGGAACACGTACCGGTTATCCTTCCGGCTCCACAAGCAAGCCGCGTATATGGGAAAGGTGCACTTCTCCGAGCTGCACGAGTCCCCGCTCGGGCCGATCAACATCGACATCACGACCGACGAGCCCGTTGCTTTCATCGACTGGCTCGCGCCGCGCGAGAGCACGCCTTGATCGCGCGATCGGCTTCAGTCCCTGGCGATGAGCAAGATGACACGAGTGAACCTGGCGTGTTCACGCTTTCGCTGCATGGACACGATGGACGTCCCTTGATCCTTTTTCACGAACGAGGCCACATCATCGATGGCCACCTCTGGCATCGCGAAGCAAAGCGTCGCGTGCGACCGGGAGAGGCGGAGCAACGCATCGATGTATGTCTCGAACGGGGCGTGCTTGAGGGATTCAAGGCGACCGTACGGCGGGTCGGTAACGGTAATCGTGCTCTCTCGGCTCGTGGTGATGTCGTCCCGGAAGGGAAGCGAAAAAGTGCTCGCGTGCAACAAGTTAAACCCGGCCTTCTTGCCGTTGCTATAATAGCGCAAGTTCTTAATACAACCCTTGATGCACTCGTAATCGGCGTCCACACCGACCGATGCGATCCCGCGAGCAAGTGCCTCGATCATGATGCCTCCCGTGCCGCAATAGGGGTCGAAGAGGAGCGACGGGCGGTTCCATGGCGGATGGCTCACGTTGACCATGAGTGACGTGAGCGGCGGGTTCATCGTGCCGATCTCGAACGCGGGGCGGTTTTTCGCAATGCGGGCCTTGAACCCCCTGGCATGGAAGGAGGTGCAGTTGAAGGAGATGAGGAACAGGATTTTGCGGGATGGATCGTGAGTCCTCGTGATGAACGTGTTGATAGACACGTCCGGGAAATCCAGACCCACGTGAAAACCGCTTTCCGCCTTGATCACCGCGCCGATCGCGGCCTTGACTTCCAGGTCGGCGTCCTTGGGGAGAGGAATGCCGTGGATGGTCTGCGCGATTGCAAAAGCGTTTCCCTTCCCTTTGAGCCCCCGGGCGAGCTGCTTCACTTCCCCAAGGCCCTGCACGGCATTTTTGAACTCGCGGATGGCCTGTTCGACATCGTTACTGCTCGCGACCCACTCGCAATCCAGCGTTCCCACGTGCTGTATCGATACCGATCGCCGCAAGAAACGGGTAATCCGTGCATCGAACACCGGCATATACGCTTCCAAGACACGGTGAGCCATATACCGGGGTCTTATATCGATTGCCGGGAAACATGCCTTTAATAACGAAGCTATTTCGAGCATCATGAAGGCTGGTTCATCCCCTGGTTCGATATGCCGACGGGTGTTGAAGTTCTCCCCTGTTATGAAAAAAAAGATGCGGTGCATCGGATGCACGCTTCACGGCGTCTTAAAGTGATCCGCAATAATGGGCGCGACAGAAACGACAGAGACCGGGGAGCTCGTGGCGTTCGTGCCGATGATCTCGCAGCCGATGCTGCCCAGCTTGTATTGCGCGTTTCCAATGAGCAAGGCGTGGGTGCAGAGCGCGAAAATGTTGCGTGCCCCACCTTTCTTCGCAAGTTTCAAAGCTGTAGCCATGGTACCGCCCGTCGCGATGATATCATCGGCGATCGCGACATCCTTGCCATCGAGCTTGATGTCACCCCTCATCTCGATCTCGCCCGTGATCCGGTCGCGGCTCTTATCAAAGAGGACGAGCTCGGCGCCCAGGAGATCGGCAAACTGCTTGCTCCGGTCGCGTGAGCCCTTGTCCGGTGAGATGACGACCGGGTTCACGAGCATACGGTTCTTTAGGTGCTGGGCGAGAAGCGGCATGGGATCGAGGCTGTGGCACGGGATCCTGACGGCCGAAAACACCTCCGGGGCGTGAATGTCGACCGTGACGAACTCGGTCGCGCCGGCTCGCTCGATGAATGTCAGCAAGAGGCTCGCGGAAATCGCCTCGCCGGGACGGAATACCTTGTCTTGCCGGGAGTATGCGAGGTACGGGACGACGACGGGGATCCTGACAGCACCCACGCGCTTTGCAATCGAGATCAAATAGAACAATTCCATGAAATGATCGTTCTGGGGGAAATCCGCCGTTTGAACGATGATCATCTCAGAATCCTTGAATTGAGTCTCGTCCTCGACGTTCAACCTGATATAATTCTCGCCATCGGGAAATTTTTTCGCTTCGGTCTCGATGACGGGCACGTTTAGCAAGGTTCCGACCTGGACCGCTAGCGATTGCGAAGCGGGGCCGGCTATAACGAATCGTTTTGACATTATTTCTCACGATGGATAGGGTTGCAAGGTTCAAATCATTGGTTACTCGCGGGCGGGGTGAATCGCGAGAAGAGATCCGCGAAGGTCCGGCGAACTGCAGCCGTGACCTTGACCATGACCGCGCCGGCCGGGATGGGCGGCTCGATATCGGTAACCGGCGGCTGTCCATAAGCCATGATGGCGCCATCCGGCGCGAGCAAGACCATGGGGATGAGTAACAAGTCTTCCTCGCCGCCGGTGACCTCGATGATCGTGCGCTCGCCGCTCGCGATGGCTTGCGCTATCGCCTCCCACGCGGCCCGCGTTACCCCGCCGGTGACGTTGGATACCTCGCGGCGTTTGTAACCCTGGGGAAACGTGGCCTCGTAATCCCGGCGCTGGGTCTTGCGATCCACGACAACGAGGTCTGGGAAGTAGTCGGTCTTGAATAGGTTCCTGGAGATCACGTCGCCGCAGCTGCCAAGATACGGCGGCCGCTCGCGCTTCAGGTAATCGTTGACCTTGGGCAGTGTCTCGGCCTCCGTGCCCGCTATGAGTTCACCGTGCAGCCTCGCTAGTTCCGGGCGCAATTCCCTCGACGCCACGAGCGTTGATACCCCAGGGGTGAAAAACATCGACGCGAGATCGCTCGATTCAGCAAGGGTGGCTGCAACCTTCGGAGCGCGGCGAGGGCAGGGCTTGAACACTTTCCTGATGAATGCCGCGTACAAGACCAGGACAACACCTAGCGGGATGAAGAACAAGAACAGCAGCACGTATATCCCGTCATAAAACAAGTAATCTTGCAGGGCAAGCATCGAAAAGAGGTCGACCAAAGCATAGGCCACGATGGCGAGGGTGATGACCTGGGCCCTCAACACTTTTTCCTTCGGGATGGCCATCGCGTCGAATCGAGCGGGCATTGCGGCATCGATTTGATCTACCCTCGCGGCCTCAAAAAGCAATCGTCCAGGACGGAAATGATGCCCTCGTTTCAACCACCCGGTGCATGCTTTAGGAGAAATGTGACGCTTGAATGCATCGCATTCACCTCTTTTTAACGATAAAAGCGCCCGCACGTCCCCGCCCGATTAAATTTCTAGGCGGATGGAAGCACGAGAACGGATATAATCTTGGAAGCAAATGAATAAGCAAGCCATTAAATTTCTCGAATCACGCGAGATTTTGAGGGCGCACGCGAGGAGGTACGTGAATTCTACGAGGGAAAAAGGTGATCGCACCTTTTTTTACGAGCGCTGCGCCAATGGGGCAGGAAAAAGAGACAATACGCGGCCCTCGAACGCTTTTTGCCGACCCGGCAAATATATCAAAATCGCCCGCTCGGAAAGTTAAAAACAATTGAGCCATTTTAACCATCAATTATCAACTGGCCATGCATCGAGAAGGTAATTCGATGGACGTTCAGATAAAAACCGTCAAGCCTAACCCTTTACTCAAGCGGCGAGAAATATCCTTCATGGTCTATCCTGACAAGGGCGCGCCGGATAGAATCGAGGTCAAGGAAAAGATCGCTGCGTTGCAGAGCGCCAAGTTCGAGCTAACATTTGTCCGCAAGTTGAACTCCCGCTTTGGCACCACCAAGCTCGAGGGCACGGCAATGATCTACGATAACGAGGAGGCCGCGAAGATCGAGCCCACCTATGTCAAGATCCGCAACATCGCAAAGGACAAGCGAGAAGAAGCAAAGAAAGCGGCCAAGAAGCCACGCAGCAAGAAGAAAAAGAAGGAGTGAGATTGACAAATGGGTAAGAAAGAAGCCGAGCAGAAGCCCGCGGCTCAGGATGGCACCGCCGCTCCCGCCGCGCATGCCAAGGGGAAGGCCCCGGCTGGCAAGGGCGCGAAGCCCGCGGCAGCCGCCCCGGCGAAAAAGAAGGTCAAGGGAGTTCCCAAGAAGTTGTACGCAATCCAGGGGAACAAGATCACGCGTACGAAGACCGAGTGCCCGAAGTGCGGGACGGGGTATTTCATGGCCGTGCATTACAATCGCAGGACTTGCGGGAAGTGCTCGTACACGCAGTTCACCGACAAGGACGGCAACGTCCGTGGCTTCGGTGGTGCACCCATGGGTGGCCTTGCCGGTGCCATACGGCAATCACGGCGGCTGGGTCGCCAGCCTCAAGGAGGCGGTGGCGGCTCCAGCCCCGCCGGCGATGAGTAAAGCCTCCTTTTCGCATTTCCATCTCGTTTTCGAATCGGTCTAGCCCCGCTCCTGGTGGCAGGATCGAATCGCCTTCATTAACACGATTCACTACAGCTACGTGGTCACCATGACTATATGCCTCGGCCTGGAATCGACTGCGCACACGCTTTCCGCGGGTGTCGTGAACGACGCAGGGCGGATCCTGGGCGTGGTGAACGACACGTACGTGCCTGACGAGGGCGGATTGCACCCGCTCAAGACGTCGAACCACCATGTCGGCTGCTTCCAGTCCGTGATCCAGCAAGCATTAGACCAAGCCGGCATCGCGTTGAAGGCCATCGACGTGATCGCGTTCTCGCAAGGTCCCGGCCTCGGGCCTTGCTTGCGCGTCGGGGCGAACGTCGCCAGGGCACTCGCGGCGTTTTTAAGCGTGCCGATCGTCGGTGTCAATCATTGCGTCGCGCACGTGGAGATCGGCCGGCTGGCGTGCAAGGTCGACGACCCGCTCACGCTATACGTCAGCGGGGGGAACACGATCGTGTCGGCATTCGATTGCGGGCGATACCAGGTGTTCGGCGAGACGCTGGACATCGCCCTCGGGAACTTGCTCGACGCGTTCGCCCGCGAGGCGGGGCTCCAGCACCCCGGCGGGCCGAAGATCGAGGCCCTGGCACGCGAGTCGACCACGTACATCGAATTGCCGTACACGGTCAAGGGCATGGACCTGGCACTATCGGGCTTGCTCACGTCCGCGATAAACGCGCTGCGAAGACACCCGCTTGCCGACGTGGCGTTTTCTTTACAAGAAACCGCATTCTCCATGGTCACCGAGGTGACGGAACGTGCCCTCGCGCATACGGAAAAGAAGGACGTGCTGGTCACGGGTGGCGTCGCCGCGAACGGCCGGTTGCAAGAGATGATCCGGCTGGTATCAGAAGACCACGGGGCATCGTTCCACGCGGTGCCGCGAGCGCTGGCAGGCGACAACGGGGCAATGATCGCGTGGACGGGCCTTCTGCAGTTCAAGCACGTGGGCGGATTAACGATGGAGAACACCTCCATCCTGCCTAAATGGCGCCTGGACCAGGTTCCCATCACGTGGAGGTCATGATCGAATGAAGCCGACGACACCAGGAACGCAAGCAACCACCATGCCGCCCGGCGAGGTGCTGCGCAAGGGCGCCGAGGCGATCCTCGTGAAGGGCGAGTGGCTGGGGCGCGAGGCGCTGTTCAAGGTGCGCACCCGGAAGGCATACCGGATCCCCCAGATCGACGACAAGATCCGCGCCGAGCGGACCGTCACCGAAGCACGCATCCTGGCAAGTCTCTTGGACGCCGGGATTCCCGTACCGGGATTGCTGGACGTGCACTTGAAGGACGCGACGATCGTCATGGAGCTTGTTCGCGGGGCGCGGCTCAAGGACGTCGTGGCGCCGCTGCGTGGCAAGCTGGCACGCATCTTCGCCCGGATCGGTGCAGCGGTGGCACGCATGCACGGCCTGGACATCATCCACGGCGATATCACGACGTCGAATATCATCTACGAGAGTGCCCTCGACAGCGACGACATCGCCTTCCGGTTCATCGATTTCGGGCTCGCTCGCCACACGTCGAGCGTCGAGGACAAGAGCGTTGACATCCACCTGTTCAAGCGGGTCATCACGTCGACGCACGCGGGGGACTTCGAGCGCCTGTTCCCGCCGTTCATGGACGGGTACAAGGCACACCTCGAGCAGCACGGCCGTTCGGGCGATTTCAAGAAGATAGAGCGCCGGCTGGAGCAGATCGAGACACGCGGGCGCTACGTGGAAAAGAGCAAGAGAAAATGAGAAAGAATAGGTAGTTCGCAGGCCATTTCGATTTCAAGGCTTTTTTGCCGGGGCTGCCTCTGCCACGGGGGCGTATTTCTTCCAGTTCGTGAGGGCGATCAACATTATTACCACAAAAGATGCTGCCATCATTATCCAGACGCCACCCGAGTAAAAAAGAAGGCCATAGAGCATGTCTAGTAGATATTTTAAGCCGACTAGTATCGCTCCAAGGAGTATGGAAAACAAGATAAATCGAGCAACGACCTCTTTCTCGCGCTTTTCAGGATCCTTTGCAACGAGTTCTTGAAACCCAATCTTCCTGCTGAAAAACAATACGAGATAGATCAGCACGAAGGTGATCAAGACATACGAACCCGCCTCGTAGCTGAATCTCCTGATCATCTCGTTTTCCGCCGGTCCTGGCGGGAAGAAATGTCCCAATGCGAGGGTATCGGCCATGAATAAGATAAAACACAAGGTGTTCCCAAATAGGCGATCATCCGGGTGAATAAAGACCCGGTTTTGAAATGTGGAGATTACCGACAAGAAGACAAGGACTAGAAGGCAGATGACGGAGAATAAATACGTCATTCGCACTCCCGATTGAAGATCAGGTAAAATATTGACAAGGTATTGTTGTAACAATATGGCCACGACCAATACCGTCAGCGCAATTCCTCCAACCAGTCCTTGAATCAACACGAGTCTCATACTGGGCATGTTTGTCACTTCCTCGTAGATAGATACATTTTATCAAGATGCATTGTATTTTCCCTTTTGATATATAATCGAACTAATACTACTACCCTCTATCACCCTCCTTGGTAAAATATTATTCGCAATGCACTTTTTTTCACTAGTTTTATGTCCGAATGAAATTATCGAGGACGGAATCTAACGGGGCTATTGTTTCTATTCTTTCTTCCCATTGACAATTGTAGGCTGTTTACACCTTTATTATTCGAACGGCTTGCTGCACGGAAGCCACGGTTTTTGTCTGAGAAACCGATCATCCGGTTGTTTCAGATAATGGTTTTCTTTCATCTACTTCAAGCAGCATCATCTTCTTCAGCACGTTTTGCTCTTCCATATTCATCATGATACGAAAACACGTGCAAAAAAAGGAGCATAGAGTTTCCATCGTAATTAAAACGGCGTTTGGTGCGGTTCTCGCCCTCTCGAACATTTTGATCTGCTGTCCCGATTGTTTTTCCAGCGATGTCAGCCGC
>JAUQYZ010000057.1 GCA_030587475.1 Candidatus Sigynarchaeum calidifontis | reverse complement strand
CGGACGATGACCTGGAAAACGAGATCATCGTAGGTTCTGGCTATAACAGCGATGGCCTTTTGTGCGTTTATAACGGGACTGGCGCGACGTGGACTCAACAGACGCTATACAACGGCGGAGACGGGGATCCAAAAGCAAATACCGTCGCGGACGTTGATGATGATGGCTTCAATGAAATCGCAGCAGTATGCTACAAGAATATGCCAAATTCGGGCAATTGCTTCCTCTGGGACGAGTACGACCTGCCTGAGGAAGGGGCAGACCTAGTACCAAGCGTCGACTTCACTGCTAATACCACGGCGATCTTTGTCAACCAATGGATATCATTCACATTCGTGGGTACACCGGGGAATTTACCTGCTACGTTCCAATGGGATTTCGGCGACGGAACGAGCAATTCCACGCTTCAAAACCCGATACACCAGTATACATCTGCGGGGATGCGGAACGTGACACTGACAGTCGTGGATGCGGATGGAGACGTGGCAGTGCTCAAGCGGGTGAACTACATCACTATTAATATGCCGGGCGCACCGACGGGAAGCATCATCATCAACGGCGGCGCGGCCTACACGAACACGACGTCGGTAACCTTGTCGTTGACGTACCAGGACTCCGTAGTGGGCGTGAAGGACGTCCGGTACAGCAATGACGGCACGTGGGACACGGAACCGTGGGAGTCGGCGGCGCCGACGAAGGCATGGTCTTTGCCAGCGGGCGATGGCACGAAGACCGTTTACTACCAAGTGCGGAACAACATGGACGTGGTGTCAATCACGTATGCGGATGCGATCATGCTGGACACGAGCGGGCCGGCCGGCAGCATTACCATCAACGGCGGCGATGCATACTCGATCGCGACGGCTGTGACGCTGGGCTTGACGTGCGCGGACGTGGAGAGCGGGATCGACCAGGTACGGTACAGCAACGACGGGGTGTTCGACGCGGAGCCGTGGGAGGCCGCAGCTGGCACGAGGTCGTGGACGTTGTCGCCAGGCGAGGGTAGCAAGACCGTGTGGTACCAAGTGCGGAACAACGCGGGCTTGACATCGACGTTCTCTGACACGATCGTGCTAGACACGAGCGGGCCGACCGGCAGCGTGTCGATCGATGGTGGCGCCGGGTATGCAACGACCGTGTCGGTGACCTTGACGCTGTCGTACGCGGACGCGCAGAGCGGCGTGTACCGGGTGCGGTACAGCAACGACGGGACGTTCGACACGGAGCCGTGGGAGGCGCCGGCGGCGGCGAAGGCGTGGACGCTGGTAGCCGGCGACGGCACGAAGACCGTCTGGTATCAGGTGGAGAACGGGGCGAACATGACGGCGATGTTCTCGGATACCATAACCCTCGACACGAGCGGGCCGACCGGCAGCGTTACCATCAACGGCGGCGATGCATACTCGAACGCGACGGCTGTGACGCTGGGCTTGACGTGCGCGGACGTGGAGAGCGGGATCGACCAGGTACGGTACAGCAACGACGGGGTGTTCGACGCGGAGCCGTGGGAGGCCGCTGCTGGCACGAGGTCGTGGACGTTGTCGCCAGGCGAGGGTAGCAAGACCGTGTGGTACCAAGTGCGGAACAACGCGGGCTTGACATCGGTGTTCTCTGACACGATCGTGCTAGACACGAGCGGGCCGACCGGGAGTATATCGATCAACGGCGGCGCGTTAGTGGCACGGAGCGCTTCGGTGACGTTGAACCTCACGTACGCCGACGCGGCGAGCGGCGTGGCGCTGGTGCGGTACGGGAACGATGACGTCTGGGACTCGGAGCCGTGGGAAGCCGCAGTGCCGACGCGGGCATGGACGCTGCCTTTGGAGGACGCGATGAACACCGTGTACTTCCAGGTGCGGGACAACGCGGGCTGGCTATCGCCGACGTATTCAGATTCGATTTACTTGAATATTAGCGGGAACTATTTCGTGAATCTCACGATGCTAGAAAACCGGACGTATAATGACACGTTGAAAGTGCCCGTGGGCTTGACAACGAATTTCACGACGGGCACGCTGCCATCATACTTCTTGCTCGATGGCATGTACGTGTATTCGAGCTCGAACACGACCCTGGACTTGACCCGCTACTTGAACAAGATCGCGCACTTCAAACGGCCGCATTTCGTGCAAGCGGTCGCGCACGATGCGTCGAACACGCCACGGTACTCCAAGATCACGTGGTTCAACATTTCCATCACCAAAATTGCGGTCGTTTCGCTGACGTTCAACACGGAGAAATGGTCGAGCACCTCGATCGAGATATCCTTCGTGGTGCGGAACATCGGCCCGGTTGATCTGGAATACGTGCTGTTCGAACCTCCCGCATCCACCGGAGCGGCCGGGAAATATGTCCGCAACCTGACGCGCTGGAGTGAGAGGACGGTCTCCTTCACGTTTTCGATCCCCGTGGGATCTAGGCAGTATTCATTGCACCTCGATGTGTTTAGCGAGGCCGGGGAAAGCAGCGTGGACAAGCTGTTCTCTGTGGGTATCAACGACACGACCATACCGTACATCATCATTTTCGTCACGATCGGCATCGTTGCGGTTGCGGTAATTGGCGGATCGGCGCGATACAAGAAGGTGAAGCTCCAAAAGCAAGGTGTCCCGCCCAAGAAGGTACCGGGAAAGAAGGGCGCGCCGACGTCGTACGTGGCAACGGAGGGCGATGCCGCTGCTGGTGCGGCTCATGACGTTTACGATGCGAAGCTCGAGGCCGACCGGAAGCGTGCGATCCTAGCAAGCACTACGGCGCCTGCAACCAAGGACGAGCGCGTGGCCGGGTGGCAGATCGATGCAAGTGAAGCGACGAAGACCCCCACGGCCGCAGCGCCAGCGAGACCCTCGGGTGTCGCGGGCGCGATCAAGTTGTTCGAGGCGATGGAGGCGCCGAAGAAGGCGGGGTTAAAACCATCAGTCGAGGCCGACGTCCAGCACGCCTCGGCTGTGGAGATGGCGAAGCTGGAGTCCGAGATGGCCGTGCAAGAACAGCTCGACAAATGCGTAGTATGCAAGAATGATCTTATTGGGGACGTGTACATCTGTCCATCATGCAAGGCTGCGAAGTATCACATGTCGTGCGCTCAAGCCTTGATGGCGGATAACCAGACATGCTGGGCCTGCAAGAAGCCGTTCTCGTCGGCCGAGATTAACAAGGACATCGAGTCGCTGAACAAGGAAATCAACAGCCTGGAGGAGACGCTCGTCGTCTTGACAGAGCAATTCAAGCAAGGGAAGCTCTCTCAGGACACTTATATCAAGCGTTCAGGGCAACTCTTGAAAGAAAAGGAAGAACTCGAAGCAAAGATCAAGCGCCTTCGCGTGTGAAGGGTTCTTCATTCTTTTTTCTTCACAAATGATTAGAATTGCCTTCAACCAATCATCAATGATGAAAAACGAAAAAGGGAAAGGGAATGCAGAAAAAAACAACTATAGCGTATATTCTGGTAAGCATCAGCATTTTTACGACAACCCTAGTTTTCCAGCAAGCCATAACAACTCGACGAGAAGCAAGCGTTTTCACCATCGCTGATGAACTTGATTTACCTGCGAGTGCGTACGATGAAAAAATCCGAGTTGCAATCGTGAACTCAAGGGGGAATATTGCCCCGTACGATAACTCTTGGAAATTCATCGAGGGGAATCCCTACGGAGCCTACCAGTTAGATTTCGATTTCGACACCTTGAGAAAATCCAATTTTACCTTCATAGACATCGTGAAGTCGAATGCCGACGTGCTCGTCATCTCCTCTGCTGACGTGCTAGCCTACGAATATACTGATCAGCAGATAGCAGCGATCAAGACTTACGTGCGCCAAGGCCATGGCATCATCATGACCGGGGCAAGTACGAGCAGCGATGTCGACAACAATCGAAAACTGTACGATTTGTTCGGCATAAATAACTCTATTTTGCTTGATTATATGGGATACTCGGATGGCGAATTTTCCTTTAACTTGACGGGGCTCACGCACCCGGTGTTCCAGGGCATCTCAAAGAATTACGACCCCGCTAGTAACACCACCGCCGCATATCCGGTCATCGCAACGAGTTGGGCGGATGTCATCACGAATGGCACGCTAATAGCCCAATCCAACACGACCGTGAATGCAATCGAGGCAGCCATCATCATGTACAACTCGACATGGCGGGGCTTGTACTTTTCCTATGATATCGAGAAGTATAATGCTGCATCGTATGTATACCCGGATCTCGATGATTACAAGCTCATGTACAACTCGATCGTGTGGTGCGCGAAATCCCCGATGAAGCTGCACGTGAACAATTCGAGCCTGACCCGCGGTCAAAGCATCGAGTTAACGGCCGTGATAAGGAACTCGTTCAACGTTTCGCAGCAGATCGTGAATTACAGTCTTACCATCTTCAACGCGAACAATGGATCCATTGTTTCAAGCGCGATCAACACGTCAATGGCCCCCACGACCGAGGTGTCGATACCTTGGCTCGCTAGCTTGGCTATACCCAGGGGAACCTATGTTTTTTCGGTAATGGTTTCAACACTTGTCGAATCTAGCTCAAAATCGGTGCTCATCTCCATCATCAACAAGGGGCCAACCATTACCCTCAATTATCTGCCAATCGAGGTTAGAGACGACGCTGGACCATTAGTATTTACCGCTGCTGTAACGGACATCGATGATGACCCGATAACCGTGACATGGTATCTGGACGGCAATGCAATCGGTACCGGCACGTCATTGAGTATCGAGGGGAAGCCGGCCTTTGGGTTGCACAATATCACCATCGTGGCATTTGATGGATTTTCTTCCAACCGGAAATCGTTCTTACTTCAATATAATGATGTGTTAACGCCGTTGGATCTATTGCTCAAGTTTCACGTGTTCATAGGCTTTGGTGGCTGGTTCTCGATAGGCACAACGTTATTCTTTAAGATTGGTGCCAGGATTAGGACGAAGCAGAAGTTTGCTTTGGTGAAACTAGCCCGGGATCTAGATCACGTGATTCCCATCAAATCGCTGCAAAAGGTGTTCTGGAGGAATAGAAAATTCGTGCACGAAGCGTTGCGGATTATGGCAGAGGACCAATGGGGTATCTTCGACGTTGATGGGGTGAATTTCAAGCTCTTCAAAGACGAGAAGTTGTTCATCATCGAGCTGGAAGCAATGCTGAAACAAGTGGGATCTCTCGAAAAAGGCAAGTGAACATTGAGGCGTACCGCCTCGTATTTTCCCCTCATAACTTTTTCTTGATGAGCACCACGAGCTCGTCGACCACGTGTATTAAATGTAAGCAAGCGATGCAATGAATCATGTCCCGGAAGTTTTTGACTTTGGCCTTTAATTTCCAATCGTGTTCGTTTGGAAGGGCGTGGCGGCGTGGCTCGGGCACGCCTTCTTGCTCTTCGCGGCCATCGAGCTGCTGGCGCTGCTTCGCTGACTTCGCCATTCATCCCCATCCCGTGCCATAAGGCGCTATTACAGGTCGTAGACCAATATCTCGTTGGTAGACGAAGTTTTGAAACGATTATCGAGGCTTGATTTTTTCCAGTATCTCGATGATGGCATCGTGATCCTCGATCATTTCCAGAAAAGTGCTCTTGGCTACCTTTTCCTT
>JAUQYZ010000026.1 GCA_030587475.1 Candidatus Sigynarchaeum calidifontis | reverse complement strand
GTGAATCTCAAGAACGTGAATTTGAAAGATCCAAATCGTAGATTCATCAACGAGATCGAGCTGCCCAACCCCGTGGACGAGAAGACGTCCGTGTGCTTCCTCGTCGAAGGCGACCAGCTCGTCCAGGCCGGCAGCCTCAAGGTCGACGCGCTGGGCAAGGAGGCGATGGACGCCATGGGCAAGGCGGAGAAGGCCGCGAAGCGCAAGTTCGTGAACAAGTACGAGTACTTCGTCGCGAACACCGAGACGATGAAGCTGGTGGCGAAGAACCTCGGCAAGCTGTTCGGCACCCACGGAAAAATGCCTCGACCGCAGCCGCAGGGCTACGGCGTCATCAATCCTGGCGACAGCCTCGCGCCCACCCTCGACCGGTACAAGCGGGTCGTGCGCATGAAGCTCCAGAAGTTCCCCTTGATCCAGTACAAGATCGGGAACAAGGCCATGGACGTCAAGAAGCTCGCCCAGAACCTGAAAGCATCGCTGGATTGGATCGAGCAAAAAATGGAGAAAGGCAAGGCGAACATCAAGTCGATCTACGTTAAGACCACGATGGGGATGCCGGTGAAGCTACTATGAGCCAAGCAAGAACGATATCCGAGGAAAAACTAAAGGCGGTCGCCGACATCGCTAGCCTTTGCGAGGCTTACAAGACCATCGGCCTGGTGAAGATGTCGAAGATCGGCTCGGCCAAGATCGCTTCCCTTCGCGCCAAGCTCCGCGGCTCGGTGCTCATCCGCATGGCCAAGAAGTCCGTCATCAAGCGGGCGCTGGAAAAGGTCAACGGGAAGCCGGGCATCGCCTCGATGATGGAGCGTTTCACGGAGAAGACGGGGCCGTCGGCACTCGTGTTCACGAACCTTCCAGCCGTCAAGGTCCGGAAGATCTTCGACGATAACAAGGCGAGGATACGCGCCAAGATCGGCGAGGTCATGGAGAAGGACGTTGTTATCCAGGCGGGAAACACGAAGCTTCCCCCGGGACCCGCCATCACGGAGCTGAACGCGGTCGGCCTCGCGACCAGGACCCAAGATGGCACGATATGGGTGACAAAAGATTGCGTCGTCGTGAAGGCGGGTCAGGCGGTCGATAGCAAGGTCGCGGGCGTGCTCACGAAGCTCAACATCGAGCCCATCGAGGTCGTGATGGACATGTACGTGGCGTACGAGAACGGGGAGGTGCTTGACAAGAGCATGCTCACGATCGACGTCGACGCGTTCAAGAACATGTTCCTCGCCGCGCAGTCCAACGCGCTCAAGGTTTGCCTCGAAGCGGGCATCGTGACGCCCGAGAACGCGAAGATCGTCATCCAGCGGGCTTTCTCGAAGGCCAAGGCCCTTGCCTTGAAATTGCCGATCATCATACCGGAACTCATGAAGGAATACCTCGCGAAGGCGCAAGCCGAAGCGCTTGCCCTCAACGCGAGGGTCACGGGGAAACCACTGGTAGCACCAGCGGCCCCGGCCCAGGCATCCGCCGCAAAGGGCGACTCCAAGGAGAAAAAGGAGGAGGCGCCCAAGGAGGAGGAAAAGAAGGAGGATGTTGGCCTGGGCGATCTCTTTGGCTGAAGGTAGAACACGCGTGAACAATAATCACGATTCACCACCACCAACCACCAAAAAAAACATGGAGTGATAAAACATGGAAAACGTCTATTCCGCTCTCTTGCTTCACGCCCTTGGCAAAGACATCAGCGAGGACGCGGTCGAGAAGGTCGTCAAGGCTGCCGGTGGCAGCGCTGACAAGGCCCAGATCAAGACCCTCGTGAAGGCAGTTGGCGAGATGAACCTCAAGGAAGTGCTCGCCAGCGCCACCATGATGGCCGCCCCTGTCGCCGCCGCGGCACCCGCTGCTGCACCAGCCGCTGCGCCTGCCGAGGAAAAGAAAGGCAAAGGCAAGGGCAAGGAAGAGAAGAAGGAGGAAAAAGAGGAAAAGAAAGAAGAGGAGCCCGTGGGCCTGGACGCACTTTTTGGCTAAACAAGGCGAGAGAAAGCTAAGAAAGGTGAATGCGCGCCTTTTTATCCTCTTTCGATCAAACACGCGACATTTACCCTTTTTTTCGATATCCACCTCCAGGGCATGGCAATTTTGCAGGCGTCGTCCCCGGAGCGACGAAGGTATGATTAGCCAGGAGTCATGTACCGGGAACGGGATCACCCATGGTCAACTTCGCTGATATCCTGGCAGAAAAAAAGGCCATCATCTGGAAAGAAGTCCAGGCATTCCTCCCGACAGAAGGGCCCCTCGATTTCGTGGAGATCACCCGGGAATACCCGGCACGGCAAGGAAAATACGGCAGGGGCACGCTGGTGCTGCTCGGGTGCGAGGCATTCGGCGGAGACCCCTCGAAAGCAGTGCGGACAGCCGCTGCCATGCAGATCTCGGAGGATTGGATCCTCATCCATGATGACTTCGAGGATGACTCCGAGGAACGCCGTGGCAAGCCAGCCTTGCACAAGATCTACGGGAACGAGCTCGCGATAAACGCGGGCGATGCCTTGCACGTGCTCATGTGGAAGGTGCTGCTCGCCAACCGGCCCGTCCTCGGCGACGATCTCACCTTTCGCGTGATGGGCGAGTTCCAGCGGTTCCTGGAGATCACGACCAGGGGCCAGCACCTCGAGAACTCGCTGACCTTTCTCGACAGGGTCCCACTCGAACAGCTCGATTACAGCCACTACGAGCAGATCGTGTACGGGAAGACTTGCGAGTACACGATCGCTGGCCCTATCCGGCTCGGGGCGATCATCGCCGGCGCAGATGACCGCGCGCTCGAAAAAATAAGCCAGTTTGCCATCCCGCTCGGGAAGGGATTCCAGATCCGGGACGACATCCTGAATCTCGTGGGCAAGGGATCGGCCTACGGGAAGGAGATCGGCGGGGACATCTTCGAGGGCAAGCGAACGATCATGCTCATCCACCTGATCAAGCACACCGCGGGGGACGAGCACGCCAGGGTTCTCGAGATCATGAAAAAGCCGCGCGCCAAGAAAACCGAAAAGGACATCGAGTTCATCATCGATCTGATGAAAAAACGGGGTTCCATTGCCCATGCGGAGGAGATGGCCGAACGCTACGCGGGCGAGGCGAAGGCAGCATTCAACAAGCACTTCCCCGGCTTGCCGAACCGTGACGCGTTCGAGGCCGCCATCGAGTTCTTCGCCAAGAAGCGGATGGCTTGATACCCGATGAAGATCATCTCGAAGAAGTCCCGCAGGGAAACAGTCGGCATCCAGGTCGAGAACCTCGATGACCTCTGGATCCTCTACAACCTGATCCAGCCCGGGGACCGCATCGACGGCAAGACCAGCCGCCGCATCATCAACACCGACCACGACGATGACAAGGGCGAGAGGCGGTTGATCCACCTCGAGATCACGGTCGAGGAGGTGGAGTTCCACGAGTTCGCGAACCGGCTCCGCGCCAAGGGAAAGATCACCGAAGGGCCGGACGACCTCGTGCAACTGCATACCTATCACACGTTCAACATAGAGGAGGGCACGGTCTTTTTCGTCACCAAGAACAAGTGGACGTCGCAAGAATGGCACTTGCTCGAAGATGCAGAGAAACGGAAGGTCGTGCAGAAGGTGCTTGTTATCGCCATCGACGCGGGCGAAGCGACGTTCGGCGAGATCGGCGATTATTACCAGAAAACGTCCATCAAGTTATCGGAACACATCCCGGGCAAGCGATACGGCGACGTGAAGGACGATGCCGAGGCCCGCAACAATTTCTACGCCGAGGTCTACAAGATGCTGGAGAACATGATGGCCCAGGCGAAGTTCACGAAAGTCATCATCACCGGCCCCGGTTTCACGCGGGAGCACTTCATGGAATACTGCCTCAAGAAAAACCCCGGCCTGAAGCCGATGCTCATGACCGAGTCCGCCAGTTCCGCGACGCAAAGTGGCATCCGCGAGCTGCTGGCCAAGCAAACCGTCCAGGTCCTGCTGAAGGACTCGCGCATCCTCGAGGAGACCAGGCTGGTCGACGAGCTGCTCGTCAGGGTCGCCAAGGATTCGGCCGACTTCGCATACGGCGTGGAGGAGATCAAGAAAGCTGCCGGCATGGGGGCCATCCAGGACTTGCTCGTCACGGACGAGATCATGCGCAAGGTCAACGCGGAAAAGAACGCCCCGATGCTCGATCTGCTCAAGCAAGTGGAGGCATCGCGCGGCAAGGTAACGATCATCAGCACCCTTCACGAGGCGGGCAAGAAGATCAAGGGCCTTGGCGGCATGGCCGCGCTCTTGCGGTTCAAGCTGTCCTACTGACCGCGCCTAGCGCTCGTGGAAGAACGACTTGCCCAGGAAGAGCAGGCTGCGGTATGCCTTGTCGGGCCGGGAGAAATCGGCGTCCTTGACCTCGAGCGTGCAGATGACCTTCTTGCCAGGCTGCAGCCCGGCAGCGATCTTGCCCAGCACGCCCTTGAACTCGGGCGACCGGGAGAAGTCTCCCGTGCCGAGCTCCGCGCCCTCGCTTGGTTGGTGCTTGCAAGTAACCCCGTCCGGTTCGAGCACGAGTTCTCCCGCTGAATCGGCGATATGGACGTGATTAATCCTGCTCGCGAAGGGCGCGATGAAGGCATTCATATCGGCGAGGTTCATGAAATCTTGCTCCTCCTCGGGAAATACTCCGGGAGGCACGCGGGCCTTCTTCGGATGCAACTCGCCACGAGCGTACAAGCCGGCCACGCGCTCGAGGATCCACGAGTGGCACAAGTCAACGCAGATGCCCAGCTGGCCGACGTTCGGGATGGCCATGCCGTCCAGATCAGAGAGCACGGCCTTGAAATCCCCCGTGACCATGTTCGTGTACGAGAGGGCATCCGGGATGTCGAATGGCCACGGCACGTTTTCCCAGGCGAGCGCGCCCTTGTAACCCTTTTCCGCGCACTTGCCAAGCATCTCCCGCAATCGCCCCGCGATCACGTGGAGCTGCAAGCGTTTCTCGCCGTAATCGTCCTTGATGCGCGTCCACGTTGCATGATTGATGTTTGCGCCGGAATGTATCACGATGGTTTGGATGCCAGCTGCTATCGCGAGATCGAGGCATCGATCGAATAAATCAAGCACCTTGGTCCTCGTTCCCGCATCTTGAGCACCCAGGAACAGGCCCACGTTGTTGTTCTCGGTCGGGAAGTGCATCGACGCGTGTACCTCGACGCGATGCTTTCCCTCGAGCCGGCCACGCACGGCGTGGAAGTTCCGCACCTGGGTATCGATATCCCCGGGCGAGAGTTTCCTGGGAAAGACCACGAACTCGAACCCGACGTCGGGCACCGGGTAGGTGTCGAGAAACCGCGAGGTGATGTCCTCGCGTGCCTTGACCTCTTTCCCGGCGGTAAAGTCGACCGTGTGCGCCGGGATGAAGTGATCGAAGAAATCGAAAGGGCGGGGCATCGTCGATCCAGCCGCGATCACATTTTCAAGATACCAAGTATCATCTTCGAAAAATCATCCAGCCGGTCGACATCGAACTTGGAATTCGTCGTCATGGCAAGAAAATAGAAGGAAATGTACGCGTCCTTGTTTTTCGAGGATGGCGTCGGCTGCCGTATCTCCTTGAAGAAGAATGCATATTCGTTCAGCGTTACCTTCATCTGCTTGCGTTGCGAGCCGATCTTGAAAGGCTTCCACGAGTCGAGCAGCGTGAGGAAGTACGGGGTCGAGGACCTGACGATGTCTTGAGAGTCCTTATTCCGGTAAAAAGCGCCAAGGTTTAGCGAGTTCGAATCGAGCAGGAGCAGCGCATCCAGCTGGTTCGAGCTCGCGTACTCTGCCAGCGTCTTGTCGAGCAAGACGCTCTGGGGGAAGATCTTGAGCATGATGTCGGAAAACGCGCTCGTGATGCTCCATAGATCGAAGATGGTCGTGATCTTGAAGTCGACCTTGAACCGGCCAGCGTTGATTTCCGTGATGGCCTTCTCCAGCTGCTTTATACGCTGCATGCCGGATCCCTCGAGATCGTTCTCGGTTTCCGGGTCTCCCTGGAGCAAGATCTTCTCGGCCTTGTGGAAAAGCACGTAGATCAGCGGATTGGTCTTGAGCGTGGTCAACTCCGCGAGCACGTCCTTGAAATAGGAGAGGGTCTCATCTTGCCGGCTCGTGTCTTGAATGTCGATGACGTAAATGACCACTGCCGTGTCGAGGAAGTACTTGCCGGGCTGTTTCAGGTAGGTGATCAAGTACTTCTTCTGCCCTCCCAGGTCGTGGTTCGTTATCTTGTAGCCGAGATAATCGAAGACCGTGCGGTCAACCATCTTTGTCGGGGCTAACGTGGCCAGATTGGCGAGCGTGCGCTGCAGCGCGAGGATGATGCTTGATTTTCCGCCGTTATCGAGGCCCGTGAAGATGATTTTCTTTGTTGGCAGGTTATCCGCGTTCGTTTCGTCGACAGGCTTGAACATGGCTTTCAACTGGAGGGGCAATTCTTCTTAGTTAAATGACTATTCGCATTTTTAATATTTCAAGGAATCATCCTAAAGGCTTAGTAGAAACATCTTTGAGGTTTAGAAGAATCGTGGTCACGATGAGCGCGAAGGAAAAACTCGATTACACGGCGCTTGGTCTCAAGGCTGGCATCGAGATACACCAGCAACTGAAGACCAGGCGCAAGTTATTTTGTCGTTGTCCCGTGGAAATGACAACCAGGAACCCGGACTTCACGATAATGCGCAATTTCCGCCCTGTGCTCGGCGAGATGGGCGCGTTTGACGAGGCAATGTTGCTCGAATTCGAAAAGAAGACCAAGGTTATCTACGAGGGTTTCAACGACATCAACTGCACCTACGAGCTCGATGACACCCCACCCTTCGAGTGCGACCCGGAGGCGATCGACATCTCCATCGAACTGGCCAAGGTCCTCAACATGACCATCGTCGACGAGTTCAAGGTCTGCCGGAAAAATTACGTTGACGGATCCGTGCCGGGTGGCTTCCAGCGCACCATGATCGCGGCGAAGGATGGCTATTACACGCTCGCCAATGACAAGAAGATCGGTATAGAGATCTTGTGCCTGGAAGAGGATTCGGCGAGGCGGGTTACCGAAGGTCCAGGTACCATCACTTTCCGGCTCGATCGCCTCGGCATCCCGCTCGTCGAGATCGCCACCGCCCCCGACATCAAGGATCCCGAGGAGGCGAGGGAGGCTGCCGCGCGGCTGGGTCTCCTGCTCCGGTCTACCGGCAAGGTCCGCCGCGGGCTGGGCGTCACCAGGCAGGATCTCAACGTGAGCATCAAGGAGGGCGAGCGTACCGAGATAAAGGGCGTGCAAAAGCTCGATTGGATCCCGCTACTCATCGATCACGAGGCACTGAGACAATTAAAGCTCGTCGAACTCAAGAAGGCAATGGTGAAGAAGAAGATCACGAAGGCCGTGCTCGACACGATCGCGGCCGAGGGTACCGACGTGTCCGCGGAGTTGTCCAGGACCGCGGTGAAATTCATCGCTTCGGGACTCAAGAGAGGTGACAAGGTTCAAGGCATCAAGGTACCGGGCATGGCCGGCTTGCTAGGCATGGAACTGCAACCCGACCGGCGCTTCGGCACCGAGATCAGTGACCGGGTCAAGGTCCTCGTCGCTTTAAACGGTATCATCCATTCAGACGAGAAATTGGACAAGTACGGCTTCTCCGCCGACGAGATCGCGGCGATAAAGAAGAAACTCGGCGTTGGCGCCGACGACGCGTTTATCCTCGTCCTTGGCCCCGAGACAAAGCTCAAGCGTGCTTTCCCCGTCATCAAGGAGCGCATCGAGCTCGCGCTGGCCGGCGTCCCGAAGGAAACGCGGCGTGCCCTGGAGAACGGCAACACGGACTTCTTGCGGGCCCTGCACGGTGGCTCTCGTCTCTACCCGGATACCGACACGAGATCCATCTTGCTCGACCCGGCGCACGTCGATTCGATCAAGATCCCGCCAAAGCCCTGGGACGTGATAGACGTCATGAGCAAGAAGCACGGGCTCGATCCAAAACGCGTGGAGCAGCTGATCCTCGATGGCTTTCTCGTGCTCTTCAACGAGATCGTCGACAAGTTCAAGGTGAACCCGTCCATCGTGCTCACGACATTTCTAGACACGCTTACCGCGATCGGCCGCGATAATCTCGACACGGAGAACATCACGGACAAGCACTTCCTCGACCTGTTCAAGGCGCTGTCCAAGAACGAGATCAGCAAGGAGGCGATCGACGGCGTGCTTCGCGAGATCTGCAAGGATCCATCCCTCACCGTGGCCAAGGCGGCCAAGGGGCTTAACATTTCAGCCATGACGGTCGACCAGCTGCGTGCCATCATCAACAAGGTGATCGACGCGAATCCTAACATCATTGCCGAGAAGGGCGAACGTGCGTTCCAGGCCTACATGGGCGATGTCATGAAGGAGGCACGCGGCAAGATAGACGGCAAGATCGTGTCAGAGGAGCTCCGGAAGGAGATCAACAAGCGGGGGAAGAAATGAGGCGAATACCATGAGCAACGAGACAAGCGAACTGGAAGGGTACACCGGCGACGTGCTCGCCATCCTCAAGGCCAAGGGCATCAAGACGTGGGACAAGCTCGCCGTCAAGGCGGGTGACAAGAGTTTCGAGGGCATCCTCTTGCCTCGCAACAAGTTCGATGCCCCGGGCCTCATCGACTTGAAGCTCAAGAACGGCTACAACGTCGGCATCCGCGTCGACGCCACCACTGAGTTCAAGGTCCTCGATCACCAGAAGGGGGCCTACCAGCTGCCAGAAAAAAACCTCGTGCCGGATCCGAAGAAACCGAGCATCTTGCTCATCGGCACGGGTGGCACGCTCGCATCGAGGCTGGATTACGCGACTGGCGGGGTCATCCCAGCGTTCTCGCCAGGCGAGCTCTTCACCGCCGTGCCCGAACTGGCCGACATCTCGAACGTCGAGACCGTGGTCAAGTACCGGATATTCTCAGAGGACGCGACCCCGAAACACTGGCAGGAACTCGCCAAGGCGGTCGAGGAAGCCGCGAGGAAGGGGAAGGACGGGGTCGTGATCGGCCACGGTACCGACACGATGAGCTATTCAGCGGCCGCGCTTTCGTTCATGCTGCCGAAGCTATCCATCCCTGTCGTGATCGTGGGCAGCCAGCGATCATCCGACCGCCCGTCGAGCGACGCGGCGATGAACCTCATCCACGCCACGACCGCCGCGGCGAGGGGCGACTTTGCCGACGTGGTAATCTGCATGATGGGCACGCAGAACCACACCTTCGCGTATCTCCACAAGGGCGTGCTCGTCCGCAAGATGCACAGCTCGGTGCGCCACACGTTCCGCACGATAAAAACGACGCCGTTTGGCAAGGTCGACGGTAGCAACATCGAGATCCTCCAGAAGGATTACAAGAAGCGTGGCGAGGACAAGGTCACGCAAGCCGATATCAAGGTAGACGAGCGGGTCGGCCTGGTCTACACGTACCCGGGCATCGACCCCAAGGTGTTCGAGTTCTACGGCAGCGCGGGATACAAGGGCCTCGTCATCGCGGGCACGGGGCTGGGGCACGTTCCCCACGCCACCTTCCCGGCCATCAAGAAGATCATCGACAATGGCGTGTCGGTCGTCATGGTCGTGCAAACACTGTGGGGATTCACGGGCATGAACGTGTACGAGACTGGCCGAGAGGAACTGGCACTGGGCATCATCGACGGCAAGAGCATGCTCCCAGAGACCGCAGTCGTGAAGCTCATGTGGGTGCTCGGCCACGAGAAGGACCCCGCCAAGATCAAGGCGATGATGGAGATGGATCTCCGGGGCGAGATCCTGCCCGCGGAACCCCCGAACGGCTTCGACGTGGGCCAGGGAGAGGCTCGGCGCGTGTTTTCGCCACCACAAGCCGAAAAGAAGTAAAGAATTGAATATATTTACAAGAATTCGAAATACTCGTTCATTTTTCCCCTTCATCTTTCTAACGCGCCGAAGTGGCGCAAGGGATCCGTTTTCGTGATGATATCTGGTATACACTACATCAAGGTCAGGATCCATTAGACCGGATCCGATCCAGAATCATTCTTGGCCATTCCTGCTTTGATTGTTGTGCCAAGCTGGCGATATAACTTGCTATCTTTTTCGATTCTATTTTGAATAGCAGAGAAGACAATGAAAACAAGTATACCGGAGGTAAGGCCTAAAACGACGATTATTATTATTCCTTCTAGTCTCACGATGCCCAATTGTAGATAGATCATAATAAGGAAGATAATATTACCCGCAATCACGATTCCTAGTATAAATAAAGTGAAATAGAATATCAAGATTAATATTCGCTTTCGTTTCATAATTTTGCATGCCATCTTGATGATATGCTCTTGCGTTTCTTCAGAGCATTTTTCAAGGCAATCCTCGCAAACATAATATGTACCCTTGTCTTTATCGCAATTTATAGCACCACAACTAATGCACCTATAATGTAATGCACCTTCAGGTACTTTTTCGCCGCAAACGTGGCAAGCAAGATATCCGGGTCGCGTATCGCTCTTTTCCGCCATAAAATAACACTCTCCATTTTATATTTAAATACTGATCCGAAAGCGCCTCTATATCATACAATAATAGCCGGTTTGAAGCAAGATCAACAAAAGATAAAAAAACCCTTTTCAGGATGGGGATTAGAACTTGGCGATCATCGCCTCGCGGGAGAAGATTCGAGGGGAGAAATACACGAGAATCAGGTCCACGATCCCTATAATGATCGTGAGAACGATGATCGTAAAGTTCAAGACGCCGAGGAAGCCGCTGATTAGAACCCCGATAAAGATCGTGACAACCGATCCACCTACTTGTTGTGCCGATTTCGTGTCTTTCGCTCGGTAGGAAACCCAGCAATTCACGTAAATTGAGAAAAACGCCAGGATGGGCGAAAACACGAAAACCAAGAAGATCCAGGTCAAGTCTGGCATGTAAAGGTAACCGAGATAGGGAAACAGCAATGAATCGAGTATTATCGTGAGCCCTACCCAGCAGCCCCACGTGATGAGCATTCCGGGTATGAAACTCGCGAGCACCTTCGCTACGAATAGTTCCGTGTCAGAGAGCGGTAGCAAGAATAACGATTCGGCCGTCTTGCGTTCTTTTTCCCCCGCCCACGAATCAGAAGCGATTGCCATCGTAATCAGTAGAGGGATCATCACGAACATCGATCTGATGATGTTGCCGATCACCATGTCGACAACCATTTGTAATTCCCCGGGGCTCGAATATTCTCCCGTATCCGACAGCAGCGCGGTGACCAGGACCAACGGATAGAATATTGTTACCAGGAAGGGCAATACCAGCATTGGCACGAGAATTTGCTTGTTTGACTTGATCTCACGCCAGTCTTTCTTGGCGATCTTGAGTAATAGTCTCATCCTGGGCATTTCAAGCTTCATCCCCCTTCATAAGTGCTAAGTAAACATCCTCCAACGAGTGAGACTGCTTCGCGACTTGCACGACAGGTACATCGAGCTGGACGAGTTTTTTCACGATGCGGGGCATGATTTCCTCCTCTGGCTTCGAGAGGAACACGGTCAGCTCGCTCGGCCCGGATAACGAGGCCTTCACGCCCTCGTTGTCGCCGATGCTGAGGGCGATATCTTGGGACATGGGCTTGGCGGACACGACCTTGAAGGTCACCGACTCGAATAATTGCTTCTCCAGCTCGGCCGGCGGGCCGATTTTCTTGATCGAGCCCTTGTCGATGATGGCAACCAGGTCGCTGAGCTTCTGGGCTTCGACAAGGTTGTGCGTGCACATGAATATGGTCTTGTGATATTGCTTGCCAAGCAATTGGATGTAGTCGCGGAACTCGACCGATGCCTTTGGATCGAGGCCGGCCGTCGGCTCGTCGAGAAACACCAGCTCGGGGTCGTGCACCAGGGTCTTGATGAGCGCAGCCCGCTGCTTGAGCCCCTTGCTCAGCGTCCCGACCTTGTCATCTGCTCGATCGGTAAGGTTGAACGCCGCGAGCAACTCGTGTATCCGGCTGGAGATGACCGCCGTATCGATGCCGTAAAACGATGAAAAAAACTCCAGGTTCTCCCTGACGGTCATGCGCTCGTACATGCCGTGGTTCTCGGTCAGGACGCCGATGCGCGACCGGATGCCGACGGGATCGTCGAGCACGTTATTGCCGAAAACGTAAGCCTCGCCGGCCGTCGGCTTTAGCAAGCAAGAGAGCAAGCGGACGGTGGTCGTTTTTCCCGCGCCGTTAGGTCCAAGGAAACTAAAGATCGTTCCCCGAGCTATTTTCAAGTTGATCTCGTTCAACGCGACGACGTTATGCTTCTTTGACGAGAAAATCTTGACTAGATCCTTGATCTCTATGACATTTTCCACGATCGATGACCTCGTTGCTGGATTGCAGTTCCTCGTGGTGCACGCGCAGAACACGATCCTACCTATTTAACGATGATACATATGTTATATCGTGGCACGAACCTTCCAGCCCCGCGACGAGCGGGCGATGAACGAGGTCATCCAGAGGAGCTTCAAGAACCCGGCCGCGAACGCCTATCCATTGCCGCCGTCCCGGTTCGTCGTGGTCGCCGAGCTTGGCGGCAAGGTCGCGGGGCACGCGTCCATCCGGCCCATGCTCTTCCACGTGGGCGGCTCGATCGCGCGTGCGGGCGTCTTGCACATGGTCGGCACCGACCCATCGTGCCAGCACAAGGGCATCGGGCACGCGATGCTCGACAAGGCAATCGAGATCATGCGGTCGGAATGCCTCGTGCTGTCGTTTCTCGAGACCCCCGTGCCGCGCTTCTACGCGTTGAAGGGCTGGGAGGTCGTCCGCGAGCGGGTGGAGATCTCGGTGCCCCGAGCCGCGGTCGATGCGCGAGTCACGAAAGCGCCGGTGGACGTCGAGCTACGCGAGGGTTCTCTCGACCGGCTCGCCAGCTACGTGGCGTTGCGGGAGCGCATGGCGAGCAAGTGCTGGTTTTTCGTCCATGCCAACGAGGAATACATGAAGCCACTCGTTGAAAAGGCTTGCCAGGGAAGCCTGGTCGAGTTTTTCCACGAGATCTGGCGCGGCGGCAAGCTCGCCGGGTACGTGCTCGGCACCCGGGATACAAGCGTCAAGGAGGGGGAACCGTTGCGGATAGCCGTCCAGGAGCTCGCGCTGGATAATTACGAGCCCTCGCTCGTCGCCCGCGTGTTCAAGGAGCTGCTTGCCTTCGACGACGAGTTCGGGGCGATTTCTGCAGGGTTCTACGTCGTGCCCGGGCTCGCGGCGGCCATGAAAGAGCTCGGCGGCACCGAGGTCAAGGTCGGCGGGAACGTGGACATGGTCCGGATCAACATGGTCAAGGAATTCCTCGAGCACGCGCGGGACCAGCTCGACACGAGCCTCGCTGCTTTCTCGAGCCACAAGAAGATCAACGGGGGAGAGGACATTGTCTTCGACGTGGATGGCGAGCGAGTCGTGATCTCTTGGAAAAGCGGCCACCTTGCCATCCTGGACGAGGGGCCAGCGAAGGAAAAGCGGGGCGCCGTGTTCTCGCTGACGCGGAACGACCTTGCACGCGTCGTGGCCGGCCAGGCCACGCCTTCTGCGCTGGTAAAGGAAGGTAAGGCAAGTTGCGAGCCGCGAATCGTGCTGGAGCGGCTCGATGCAATGTTTCCCCCGCAGCCCGTCGTCATCAACTACCGCAACAATTTCTTCCAGGCGCACGTGAAAGAGATGGGCATCTCTCCCGATCGAGGACAAGCGCTTTGATGCGAGCGCGCGGGCCATGGGATCTAAAGAGCTCGGTCCCGACGAGCTATCCTCCAAAACGGGGGGAACCAGTAGAGGCCAACGAAGAACGATGATACTTCACGTGTTCGGCACGCCATTCGGGAATAAATCAAAGGACGAACGCGGGTCTGGGACGATTCCCCGACACTAGACTCGATGATCACGCCCCTCGCAAAGCCTCCCCGAAGGACTTGCTGGTCCCCATCGCCCGCCCGCGGCGCGCGCACGCGCTCGTTTGCCGGGCGGGGTCAACTGGAACGGGCCGGTGCCCTGCTGGTTGGTAGTGAACCTATTTCCCGGGTCAGCCGCACGGCAATGTTGGCGCCGCGCCACCGCCGAAGGCCGCGACCATGACGAGGACGAGGATAACGGCGGCGATGACGACCAGGCCAGCGATGAGGGCATATTTCATGGCATGAGGAAACCGCTGCGGATCCACTGGCTGTCCGCTCGTGCTTGTCACCACCACGGGATGCGTGTGCTAGAGGGAACCTCGCCCGGCGGGCTCTTAAACTTGTTCATTGCCGGGCAGAAAGAGTGGAAAAAGCACGGGGAGGGGAGCACGCGTGCCAGCCGGATCGCACCTTGCGGGTGCACTCGGGCGGGCCCTCGATTTTTGCAGCCCGCCGTCATCGTGGTCCGGGAATGTCTAATCACGGGCCCGGGATCCTTAGCCATGTCAAGTGCCGCCACCTGTGGGAATGGTGAAGGCTCCCGTGAGCAACAAGAGCACGATGACGATGGCGACCACGGCGATGACCGCGATAATGATGCCGATCGCGACGCTGCGGCCCACGGCGGGGGATCCCTCGACAGGCGTTTCGCTCGCAGCCATGATCATCACTTTGCAAGACGAACGACGCTTCGAGTGGTGCGATGCTACATTCGTTCCTCGACCATTTGAACGTGCTCGCGCGATGGCCGTCCATCCGCCGACCGTGGCGCCTCCTGGGATTCGCGGCGCGTGCAAGGTTTAATACGCGGAAAGACGATTATGAGACCCTGGAGCTGCAAATCCATCAACTTAGCCGATATGTAATGAAATATCTGTGTTGTTTTCGCGACACCATTCTTCACATATCTCTAAAAATTCGAATAATTCATTCAATTCATAATCTCTTTGCCAATCATACCGAAGTCTTTTGATTTTAGATATTACCTTTTCAATATCAAGTGCAGAAATTCTCTCGCTAGTATAACTATCCCAGCTATGAACTTCACCAAATCCTAAGTCTTGATAAATATCGGGATAAACATCAAGGAGATCATCAACTTGCCCAAGACCAGTCTCTGTACCAGGTAATTTATCTGGATCAGCATAAAGACGGCTACCCATAAGCGAATACACTCGTCATTTGTATAAATACCCCTCACGTCCTTCTCACACGTCCTTGATGAACCGAGTGAGGTCGGGCTTTACTATCAGCTTTAAGACGGGAGCTTCAATTATATGTAAATTGGACAGGGCAAATATTGGGTATCATCCTTTATTCAGTCTTGATATTAAAAACTTCCCAGGTTGTTGGATGACAGGGACTTCCGGTATAAAATCGCTTGGATCAGCTTGGATGCGATCTAAAGCGGCGAGCTTTTTTACCGTATTCCGAGATGGAACCAATAGCCAAGCTATATCGAATTGTATTTCAGTGAGATTTGATCAATGGCTAGTTCATCATCTGCTTGGTACAGCATATCCAGCGGATCCAATTTCCCAAGATATGAGCATTGCCGCAGATCGCGCTATGGCTGCATTGGCGTACGATATCGCGGGGATTCAAGTGGATGAGAACGATAATCCAGTTCGGTCGTTAGAGAATGAGATGGCGACTTTGCCTTGGTTCTTGCTCTATGCTTCACAAGCTGGTAATAATCTAGCTGGTATTGACTTTGAGACTTGGCTTTTGGCTAACTATGGTATGACACCATCAGATGTCGAGCGAACTCAGACGGGCCGTGTATGGTTACACGAGAGACTAGCGGATTACGGCACTACGATCGGTATAGGATTTGTGGCTCTTCCTTAACTATCTTATATTTTCTTCAATTATCTTTTTTTTAAGCAGCTTCTGCTGTAATAGTTCTACTGTCGACGTTTCTGCATTATATAGGGGGTAATAGATGGAATATAAAGAGACTTGGGAATAATCGGAGCTTTAATAACTATTGAGTAGATTATTAACTCAGAACGATGAGTGATTCAAAAATCACGTTATAAAATGTGATGAAATTTGGATATCCAAAAACTATCTAAAACACTTGCAAGAATCATCGATGATGTGGGCGAAATCGAATTAGATGATGTCGATCTAGCTGCCGAGACGTTGGAGTTGCATTTTTTGCCTCAACTCGTATCGAATATTGTCCAGAAGACGATTGCGCCAGAGTTAGTTGCGGGAAAGGGACTGAAGCCCTTTGAATGGGAATCCACACGATTTTCTGTGCCTTATCAAGATTACAAGACCCGCATCGAGGAGATCCAGTTCAAGCGATCCAACGGGACGACCGTGAAGATAGGCGGCGAAACCGTGCCACACTTTTATGGCTGGGAGAAAACGAAGAACCCCAACCCGCCCGTCGTGATCTACGACGTGTTCGACCACGTCGCCCACGTGCCCGGGCCCATCAAGGACAAGTACGGCGAGGACATCCTGCACAACCCGGTCGAGTGGGCGAAGCTTGCCGTGAAGAAGTTCGGCGCCCAGATGCTGTCGCTGCACTTCGTCTCGACCGACCCCGCGGTGAAGAACACGCCGCCGAAGGAATCGGCCAAGCTCATGGAGAACGTGCTGCAAGCGGTGAAGGTGCCCGTCTCCATCGGCTCGTCGGGAAACGACGAGAAGGACCTCCAGATGTTCGAGGCGGTGGCGGCGGCGACGCAGGGCGAGCGCTTGATGCTCTCGGCCGCGAAGGTCGAGACCGTCGACAAGGTCGTCCCGATTGCCATGAAGTATGGCCACAACGTGCTTTTATGGAGTCAATTGGATCCTAACGCGCAGAAAAAAATATGCAAAAGCGCTCTTGAGATCGGAATACCTCGTGATAGAATTCTTATGGATCCAACGTGCGCTACGCTCGGTTACGGCCTTGAGTACAGCTATTCAATCTATCAGAGATACCACCTCGCCGGCTTGCGCGGCGATACCGACTTCGCCTTCCCCATGAGCGCGGGCACGACGAACGCGTGGGGCGCTCGTGAAGCTTGGATGAGCGAGTCGAAACATCCTGAATGGGGAATGCGTGACCTTCGTGGTCCTCTATGGGAATGCTACACGGCCATATGCCTGGCGGTCGCCGGCATGGATCTCGCCATGATGTTTCATCCAACCGCGGCGATGATGTTCCGCGAGCTCGTGAACGCCTTCGAGAAGGGCCTCCCCTCGATGATCCCCCAGGTCGCCGACTGGATCACGATGAAGGTCTGAACAGCGTTTCCGCTTCCATCACCTTTATTTTCCCTTTGTTCTACCTTTCCAATAGCCCGGTTCCCTATTTAGCTGCAGTATCGCCACGATGTTGATGGCATCTCCGTCTGTATAATAAACAATCCCGTACGGGAACCGCCGTGTCGAGCATCGCCGGTATTTGTCATGAATGGCTTCGAAACGCGTGCATCTTATGTACAGTTTTTTAGATGATCTATAGCTCCGTTTTCCTATGGCTGCTGTGGTCGACATTTTCTGTACCCACACATTTGGGATCTGGTGAAGGTTCCAGAGCCTTTATATCGATTGCGTCGTTATTCTTCTCATGCAGAACCCGCGTGACGTGGCCAACCTGGCCATTGGATGCATCAAGGAAGGGAGCCTTGACAAGCTGCTTCCCATCTTCAGCACCGTGAATCGGATGCAAGGCCCTGACGAATTAAGTGCTTACTCGACGGGAAGAAATCGGGCTCGTCTGGGAACGTACTACTTCGGGGAAATCGGTTGCATGGAGAACCATCCCGAATCTGCATGGTTTGCCGAGAAGATCGGCGATTTTACTCCAGAAGACCCCGACATCCCTATGTGCTTGTTCTCTCGTAAAGTCTCCAGCGCGTCACTCGGCACCATCATCGAGACGTTGAAGACGGCCCGGGACGATCCGGGGAGCCTGGAACCGGGCCTCCCGCCGCGAGAGCCATCATCGTTACCACCGATCTGGGAAGTTTTGTTCGGCAAGGCATCTCGTGGTAACAAACTGGCTGACGTGGTAGATGCCCGGATGGAATTAGACGACGAGGGCAGATCCACGTTCGATGTAAAATACGAGTCCAATCACGTGGAATCCGGGGCGCCGAGATTTCTCGAGTTCCTCGAGATGGTCCATGAAAAGTGCGTGAAACTGGGAATGGATGTGAAATTTTACCTTCGCCGGACACGCTCTGGGTTTTAACCCGGCGAGAAAATAGATATCGGCATTCGTCGATCGTTGTTGCAACAACAGGCACCGATGACCTCGAATCGAGCGCCGCTTTCTGCTCGATGTTTTTTTTCAGTATCGCTGGTTCACAAAGACAAGGCGGTTCTTCAGCGTGGAGGGATGAAAATCATTAATTTCTGACTTTTTTCCATTTTCGGAAAAAGATAAATATTCTCCGACGAACAATTTCTTATGCAAGAAGAGATCGTTGTTGGCAAGAAAGGCGAGATCCTTCCCAAGAAAGCACTTCGCGAGCTAGCAAACATCGCCCCGGGAGATCACGTCCTGGTCGAGGCCGAGCCTAACCAGCTCATCATCAAGAGGATTTTTTCCGTCAAGGAACTGTTAAACCTTCCTCGGATCACGTCGCAATCCGCAAGCTCGATCGAGGCCGAGCTGGACGAGGAGGCCAAGAAAGTGGAGGCACGGTGATGGAATCGCGACGATTTCTCGTCCTCGACACGACGTATGCCCTGCCGTTGTTCGGCATCGACGTGGAGGAACTCGCCAGCTCCAAGAGCGGCGAAAATCCATTGGAGCGCCTCTGGAGCCGTGGCATCCCCGGTTTCGACCTCGTCCTCCCCACGACGTGCTTGCTGGAGATCTTGTTCAAGCTGAACCGGGAATACAAGAAGCAACAAGATGCATCGATCCTCGCACGGTATGAAATCGGGTTTCCGACCGTCAAGGAATCGAAGGTCGTCCGGCTCCTCGATCCCCTCACGAGTCCCGCGTGCGTGGCGATGGTTTCGAAGGTCCGCCTCGCGGGCCACGAAGACCTGCTTGATTGTTTGATCGCATCGTGTGCCATCTCGAAAAAAGGGGTATTATTGACCGAGGATGATGATCTCGTGAGGCTCTTGGTCGAGAACCAGTTCATGAGCAAGGATGCGTGCATCAAGTGGACGAGCATTAAACCACGACTGAATGACGAAAGACCCGCCCGATCTTAAGTTTATAAGTTATTATTCTCCTCTCCCCCTTGCCATGCTGTTTTCTCTAAAATCGTGATGGACATGGGAGAAGAGAAGAAATATGAAGATGATGATCTTCCACCGGAGGATCCAGAGCTTGATGATGACTATTTCGAGAGAAAAGCATATGAGGAATACGGGGAAGTAAGAAAGGAAAAAAAGGAAACTGAAATAATGTGGAGCAAAAGATCCCCCCAAATGAAGGCCGTATGTCCGCACTGCAACCAAGAGCTCGACCCGAAATCCCAGGTATTTGTTGTCGCAGGTCCGTTGTTCGAGGTACAGTTTCTCATAGGTACGAGCAAACGCATTTTCCTTGTAACTTGCGGCAAGTGCAACAAGGTACTCGGAACCATCTATCCTTACCAATATTCATATAGGAGATGAAAGCCCGAAGGGTCCAGTAATTTTTTAAAACCAGCACCTTGAGCAGTCCTAGCGGGACTCTTGGAGTGAAAAATACAGGGTAGTATTGATGACTCGTTGAGTCTTGCTCCGGGATTTTATCCTTTGCATGATAATCACGTGGAGAAAGCCAAGAACCGTATCTACTGATACGGGATCGAGCGGATGTTCCAGAGCCTTTATATCAACTGAGTCGTTACTCCTCTCATGCAAAACCCGCGCGACGTGGCCAACATGGCCATTGGTTGCATCAAGGAAGGGAGCCTTGACAAGCTACTCCCCATCTTCAGCGCCGTGAACCGCCAGAGGCTCGGGGCGCTCGACGACAAGATCCGCCAACGCATGGCGAAGTTCATGGACAAGAGCAAGCGGCAAATCGGCGACGTGACCCGGGTCGGCGAGCTCCGGGATGGTTCCGCCAGGTTAGGCCCCGGCGGCGTCTATGCTTTCATCCGAAAGGAGGGCGACGAGGTGTTCGTCGTCAGCTTGAAAAAAGAGGGCGCGGACTACACGTTCGACGACATCAACAGCCCGTCGGTTGCCGACTACGACGCATTGAAGGTCCTGGAGCTCTGATATTCGCAGCCAGCAGCATCATTCTTCCTTTTTTTCGGGGATATCGAGTGCCACGTTGCTGTCCCGCACGTCCTTATAGAGGTGAAAATGACATGCCGACCAGATTGGAGGAGAAAGTGCCCGAATCGTGCGAGAAAAATCCAATGTTTCCTCCTTCTCCACCCATTCATTCCCCGTCTCAATAAAAGGCGGGAGCCGTCCTATCAAGGTTAAATTCGCAAACGAGTTTACTAGTTCATTATAGTCAATCCACGAGTGTTGGAGTAACATGAAGAAACGCCAACTCAACCTTGTCTTATGTCTCATACCTATCGCCTTCGCCATCATCCTCCTTGCTCCGTGTGCCCAACAATCCAGCTCGGGTCAAACACGGGTTAATACCATCGGTACCTCGGATCTGGTTACGCATTCCAAGATCAGCATAAACGGGAACACTGCCCTGGATAACTTTTGTGCAGGGAATGGTACAACGGGCATTTCATGGGCATCCGCGCACAGGATCTCCGGGTATGCTATCGACGCGGGAGGGACGGGCGATTGCATCTACATCGCCAACACGAACCGCTTCCTCATCATCTCGAATTGTTCTTTGACGAACACGGCCTCGGGAAGTGGCATCCGCATCGTGACAGGTTTTAACATCAAGGTGACGGGTGTCAACACCTCGAACACCTATTATGGCATCTATGCTGACAACAGCAACTATAACATCATCGAAAAATGTCGATTGACGTCGCAATATCGTGGAATTTACTTGTACAACACGGATTACAACCACATCGAGAACAACACGGTCTGGTCTAGCCAGAGCAATGCCATCATGATGGATTATGGAAAATACAACAACTTCACGAGAAACGTGCTCACCAGCGTTTCCATGTCCGTCTTGAACTTTTACGATCAAGCCAGCTACAACCGGATCACGAAAAACTACTTCAACGGCAGCGTTCGGGACGACAACCAGTATGGTGCGCCCCCGAACTATTTCAACGACACTTACAACGGTAACTACTACAAGGATTACAGCACCAAGTATCCGGGTGCGGCGTCCAACGGGAAAATATGGTACACTCCATACCTAATCTCCGGGACGAACACGCGATACGATTACAGGCCCCTCGTGAACCCGTTTATTTACCAGGTGAACGACTACGCGCCCGTGCTCTCAGCAGATAGCGCGAGCCCGGGAAGTGGAACGCAGGCCACGTCGTTCACGTTCTCGGTGACGTACAGCGATCAAGATGCCAACGAGCCGATTTACGTTCGCTGCGTCATAAATGGTACCACGTTCCCGATGGTGAAACAAACACCTTCCGCTTACAATTATTATGGTGGCGTCGTGTACGTGTACACCACGTATCTGCAACCCGGCCAGTATGACTACCGTTTCGAAACGAGAGATGCGGAGCGCTCGACATCGACGACCTTGCACTCGGGCCTGCTTGTTTCGCGTACCGACGCTGCGCAGCCCACCCTGGCGAGTGGATCCGTGGATCCCTTGACCGGCCCATCTGGTGGAAGTTACGAGTTTGAGGTCCGCTATACCGATTCGGACAACAACGCGCCGACTTCCATAAACGTGACCGTCGGCGGGATCGCGCACGCGATGTCCAAGGTCGACCCCCTCGACATGAACTTCATGGACGGGTGCTGGTACAAGGCCGAGGTCACTCTGGTAACGGGTAGTTACACGTATCTATTCTCAGCCAGCGACGACGGCATGACAACGGTAACCAATGGACCATATAGCGGGTTGGTCGTTACCAGCCAAATATATCACGCGCGCATCTCTATCAACGGTAATACTGCACTCAACGCGTTCTGCGCCGGGAACGGGACCGCTGGGACGCCGGCCAATCCACACAGGATCAGTAATTATTACATCGATGGGGAGGGGCAGGGGCGTCGGGGATCGAGCTCTTGAACACGGATCTCTACGTGGTTATCGAAAACTGCACGATCCTCAATTGCGGGACGACATACCCCCAAGCCGGCATCCGCTTGTATAATGTCAAGAACGTGAACATCACGAAAGCCGATCTCGATCATAACTACATTGGCGTGTTTCTACAAAGCTCATCCAATAACAATATCATCGAACACACGCGGTTCCAAGGGGGGTGGCCCCCGACCAATTATGGTATACGCGCGGATTCCTCGAGCTCGAACACGATTCGCAACTGCACGTTCGTTTCGGGCGGTTGCATTTATGCCATCTGTTTCTACGGGGCGGTGTCCAATACCATCAGGAACTGCACGATAATAGGCGACTACATAAGCCTGGCAAGCAATTCCCATCAGAACACGATCTACAAGAACCGGTTCATTAGCACCACCTCGTATTCGCCGCTGATCATTGGTAGCTCAAATTTCGTGAACGTCACGGAAAACACGTTCACGGATTGTAACTCGTACTCCGACACCGGCGTTGTTGATCTGAACGGCGCCAACAACTGTACGATTGCTAGAAACAACATCACGAGTGGTGTGACAGACCCGTACGCGGGAATCCATGTAGAAAGCTGTTCCGGTGCTGTCGTCAAGGAAAACAGGGTGAACGGCAATATTAGGGGGATTTTTCTCGAATACGGGCAATATAATCGCATTTTTTGGAATGATTTCTCTGGTAACACCTACGATGGGCAAGCATCTGGCACGGGGGTCAATTGGTTCGACGACGGGGTGAACGGAAATTACTGGGGGGATTATTCAACCTTGTATCCTTCTGCAATTAACAATGGCATCATTTGGGAAACGCCATATACCCTGGCCGCAACATCCGTCGACCGGTACCCGCTGGTTGCTCGATTCGTATACCAGCAAAACGTGAACCTGCCACGCCTAACATCGGGGATGGTTAATCCCTTGTCGGCCAACATGAACACGCAATTCACCTTCAGCGTCGTGTATACCGATGATGATAACAACCGCCCCAATATAATCAACGTGATCGTGAACGGAACGTCTTTCCCCTTGCAAAAGAGCGTCCCCGCCGATACAAATTACCTGGATGGCTGCCAATACCAGACCAGCTTGTATCTCCAGCCGGGCGTCTACACGTACAGGTTCTTCACGTCCGATCCTTCATTCACGAACACGACGGGCATCTTGTCTGGCCCGACCGTGAGCATCGTGAACGACTATGCCCCCGTGCTGTCGCAATTTCTTTCGTACCCGATGATCGGCTATGCAGGAATGACGACTTGCTGGTTCAAGGCCACGTATAGCGACGCGGATAACAACGCGCCAGTTTCTGTCCAGATCACGATCGACGGGAGCTCCACGTTCCCGATGATACGGGAAAACCCCGCGGACTTGAACTATACCGACGGGACCGTGTTCTATTACACGACGCTCCTGGGTTTGGGACCTCATAACTTCAGCGTGATGGCCTGGGACGCGTCCAGGAACACGACTTCCGGCGTGCTCGGTGGCCCCACCATCAAGCAGAACATGGACTGGGATTTGATCGACTTGAACGGGAAGCGGATAGGATGCGTGATCACGCATGGTGAAAGTAACCCCATAACGCATTATTCCACGTTCGTGAATTCTTACCTCGCCCCCCGTGGCGTGAACATTACAACGATATCATCAGCTCTCTCGGCTGCCGTGCTGGCCAACTATGATATGCTCTGGGTGGATGACAACGGGGGCGCGATACCAGGCGCGCAGTTGGACGCGCTGTTCACGTGGTTAGCAGGGGGCGGCAGGCTGTTCACTTCGGGCGCGTTGACGCCTACCTCTGTTTCCTCGATCTTGGCGCGCTTGAACATGACGATTTACTCGTCTGGCACGGCCGGGGGCACGACATCCGATTTTACACCACATCCGATCGTCGATGGAGTCGGGACCCTCAAGTTCCAAAATATTGACGGGTCCAGGGTGAATTTAACGCGCCAGCCTCTCGCTGTATCCGTTGTACGCTACGCGGGGGAATGCTTCGTTAGTGCTATGGCTTATGGATACGGCGCGATCGTCGATCTTAGATCCTATTACTTCATCTCCAACAATTACAATCAGAATGATAACCTGGAATTCCTCCAGAACGTGTTCGGGTGGTTGGGGTATGTCAACAAGTATTCACCGCAACTGACCGCGGGCAAGGTCATGCCTTCCACGGGCAGCCAGAACACGCTGCTCGAGTTTTCCGTGACATACACGGACGCGGATGATAACTCGCCACTCTCCGTCACCACGATAATCGACGGGTTTTCTTATTCCATGACGAAGGTAAACGCGAGCGATACGAATTATAAAAACGGCGCCACGTTCCAGATGTACAGGTATTTGCAGCCCGGAATTCACACGTACCGCTTTGAATGTGCTGACACGGAGCTTTCTAACAGCACGTCGAATTACACCATCAGCATCACGTATACAAGTAGTGCATCCCCGACACTTGAAAATCCAAGCGTCACGCCGGTCTACAGCAGCAGTATCTTAACGACCTTCACGTATAGCGTGCTCTACAGGGATAACGACAATAACATGCCCGCGTGGATCAACGTCACCATCGACGGCGTCAACCACACCATGACAATGGTGGACCCGCTCGACTACAACGCGATGGACGGGGTCCTTTATAGGTACACGACGCTGCTCGGCTGGGGGGTGCACCGGTACAAAGTAGCGTGCAGCGATGGTACCTACACAACAGAGACCACGACATCCACTTCCCCGGAGGTCAATCCATTCAGCGGGTCGACGATGGTCGTGCCCATCAGCCCGGCGAATGGAGCCTCGTTATTCACGGGATCGAGGACGTTCACGTGGGATAGCTTGGAGCTGGGCATCGGGCCGATGAACTACACGCTCGAGCTATCCAACACGACGACATTTGCCACCATCCTCCAGAGTCAAGGCGGGATCCTTGAAACGACAGGCAACACCTCCGCGAGCATCTACGTTTTATTACCCACCGGCACGTATTACTGGCGGGTTCGCCCCGTGGTCAACGGTGCCTACGGGAACGCCACGAACATTAGGTCGATATTCATGACCTACAACGAGAACCAGCCGCAGCTTGCAACGAACGTGGTGCCCACCACGGGTGATCAACTGACCTTGTTCAACTTCACGACGACATACACGGACGCGGATAACAACGCGCCCTATTTCGTCAACGTGTCCATCAACGGCACGATGTACGCAATGTCGAAATTTAACCCGGGCGACACGAACTACGCGGACGGGTGCCTCTACTGTTACAAGACCCTATTATCCATCGGCACTTGCTCGTTTTTCTTCACCTCGGGCGACGGCAAGTACACCACGACGACTACCGTGAACACGAGCGTGACCGTGATTCGTGTCAACAACTATGCCCCATCGCTCGTGAACCCACAGCTTTCCCCTTCTATTGGCACGAACGTGACGACGTTCGCCTTCTCTATCTGGTATTACGACCAGGATAACAACCTCCCTGTGTGCATCAACATCACCATAAACGGGACAGGCCCCGGAACCGGCACGTTTAACATGACCAAGTCTGTCCCGTCCGACATGAACGCCACGGACGGGATATTATACGTGCATGCGTCCGCCGTGGACTGGGGAATGCATCGGTACATAATCCGGTGCTACGATGACCCGCGCTCGAATGACACGGGATGGTTGACTGGACCAGAAGTCAACCCCTTCACGGGCCTAACCCCGACGACTACCGTTATATTTTCAGACGACTTCGAACGTGCACTGCTCGGCACGGACTGGACGGTCACGGGCACCGCCGGCATAAGCACGGCGACGCATAACTCGGGAACGCGATCGGCATACCACTGCGCGGACGCGGGCTCTGTTACCACGAGGGTGATCGACACGAGCGGATTTTCCAGCATAATAGTCTCGTTTTGGGTCAGAAAAGGCGGTGCATTTTCGGACAGCCCGGACACCGCGGCGGAGGACCTCTTTGTCGAATATTACGCGTCGGGCGGGACGTGGACGCTGATAGTAACATATTCAGGCCTTGATCCAGCAGGAACCATATACACGATCACCAACCAAGAGCTCCCGTGGGACGCGTGCCACGCCGGATTCCGCATCAGGTTCCGGCAAGAAGGCGGCGGCGGGCTTGGAACCGATTACTGGCATTTCGATGACGTGATCGTGGCGAGTTCCCCGTTGTACACGCTCGTCTCCCCGCTGAACGACCGAACCGTGTTCACAGGTACCACGACGTTCAGCTGGGAAAGCTTGGGCCTTCCCCTCGGGCTGGTCAATTGGACATGGCAGCTCTCGAACGACACCGGATTCTCGTCCGTCATTTTACAGCTGTCTGGGGTACAAGAGACGATTTGGACGACGAGCGTGAATCAAAACTTGCTCTTCTCCACCGGGCAGTACGCGTGGAGAGTCCGGCCGGAGTATAAAGGCATTGCGCACGCCTGGTCGGATACCATCGTGTTCAACCTCGTCCACAACGAGAACCCGCCGCAGCTCGCCGGGCTGGTGATTCCCGACCCGTCGAACCTCACGTACGTGCACAATTTCACGGTAACCTATATGGATCCCGATAATAACCCCCCGTTCTTTGTCAACGTGACCATCAACGGGACCCAACACGCCATGGCGAAGGTGAACAGCAGTGATTCCAACTATGCAGATGGATGCTTGTATTACCTGGAGATCGCGCTTCCAGAGGGGTATAATTACTTCTCCTTCAACACCGGCGACGGCAAGTACAACGTGTCCACCCCGCTGAACACGAGCCTCTACGTTGCCCGGATAAACAACAATGACCCCCAGCTCCGAACCCCGCAAGTGAACCCGCCAGTCGGTAACGACACCACGATTTTCAGCTTCTCGGTCTGGTACTATGATGCCGACAACAACCTGCCGGCATGGGTGAACCTGACGATCAACGGGACGGGCACGTTCACCCTGGACCCGGTAAACTCGTCCGACACGAACGCGGTGGATGGCATCCTTTACCAGTACAACACGATGCTTGGCCTCGGTATGTACCAGTTCATGTTCACGTGCAATGATATCAACCGGGTGAACAGCACGGCCTGGATCCTCGGGCCGGACGTGAACTTGTTCCATAGCCCGACGATAACCGGGGTGAGCTTCTCGCCGATGACCGGGACGGCTTCCACCGTGTTCAACTTCACGGCGACTTACACGGACCAGGATAACGACTTGCCCGCCTACGTCCGAATCACGATCAACGCCACGGGAACGTTCAACATGACCAAGGTGAACCCCGGCGACAACACCGCCACGGACGGCATCATCTACCAGTACTTGACAACGGTCCCGTGGGGCAGCCACGAGTTCACCATCGAATGCAGCGACGGGGCTCGAACGGCGACGAGGTCATTTCCCGGGCCCGACATCAATCCATTCCAGGGGTATTCCGGGACCTACTTGCCGATATCGCCCACGAACGGAACGACCGTGAACATGGGAAACACGACATTCACGTGGCAGAGCCTGGACATGACGACGACTGCGATCTTTTTCAGATGGCAACTCTCGAGCACCTCCTGGTTTGCCTCGATCCTGCAAGAGGTGACAGGAATCGTGGAAACGTCGGGCACGTCGTTTTGCGAGATAAATTTGCAGCAACCGTCCGGGGTCTATTACTGGCGAGTACGGGCATATTACATGACGTTTACCATCGCACCCAGCGCCCCGTTCACCCTCAACCTTCAAGACAACGTGCCGTCGGCACTATTCACGTCGAACGTGTCCCTTTCGGGAGCGGGGGACATGGTGCAATTCAACTTCACCGGCTCGGAAGGGGACGGGCCCGCATCGTTCTCGTGGGATTTCGGGGATGGCACGGCGAATTCAACTGCCCGCGACCCGGTTCACGCGTTTGCCACGCCTGGAAATTACACGGTGACCTTGATAGTGACCGATGTTGATGGCGACCCCAGCATGAACGTTGCTGGCATCACCGTGGTCTCATATCCAGAGCTAGTGCAGCCGAGTAGCTTGTACGTGACGTGCATGCAAGGATCATCGGGCACTTTCGGGCTGCTGCTGCAAGACGACACGAGCGGTTCGGGCAACTTCACCATGACCATCTCCGGCAACGCGACTGCTTTCACAAATGTCAGCTGGGTGAATGGCGTGGTAGCGAACGTCAACGCCAACACGGCCGATGCAGGCACCTTCCTATACACGATCGCTATCACGAATGCAAACCATTTCACGACCTATGTCACCATCACGGTTTTCATCGATGACTACCCCGCCATCACGTCCGGTTCCCAAGATTTCAGCATCGACAAGGAAAGAGGTTCGGTGTTCCTGAACTGGACCATCGTGGACTCCCTCGGGGCAGGGGCAGGCACCTACATCGTGTACAGGAACGGGGCGCGGGTCGGGAACGGGACATGGATCTCGGCAGAGATCGTCGCGGTACTGATCGACGTGGATATACCAGTCGGAAGCTATAATTACACGATCCGGATCTACTTCAACGGGAATCCAACCTGGTACACGACCGATACCGTGTGGGTGACCATCAAGAAGTCTCAAGCGCAGCAACCCTCGTTTTTCGAGGAATACTGGTACGTGTTCGTGGCCGCGAGCGTGGGCGCGGCGATCCTCATCACGATAGGAATAGTAGCGGCGAGCCGGAAGCGTGCCAAAGCGAAAAAGGTGGAAGCCCGTGGCAAGGAAGACAAGAAACAGCTACCCGACGTGTCCCAACCTGGAATAGGGAAACAAATCCCCGATGTATCGATGCCCCCGCCCATGGTTGGAAAAGTTCCTCCGAAGTTGGCGGAGGGCAAGGCAGCGATGGGGCATACCTCGGACACGGGACAGGAGCGCAAGTTCTCGGCCAAGGAACTGCAAGACATCAAGGCAACCGCGGAACAGGTGACGGCGTTCAAGGAAGCCAAGACCTGCATCGTGCACAAGGGACCGATCACCGGCACGATTTACGTGTGCCCGCAATGCGACTCGCTGTACTGCCTCAAATGTGCCAAGGCCTTGAAGGAGTCGGGACAGCAATGCTGGACTTGCGGTATCGAGCTGTTGAAGGAGGAGGAAGAAGAGAAAAAGGACCTCCCGCCGGCCGGTTCTCAATGAATGCTTGAAATGGTAACTTTATTCCATTCTTTTTTCATTTTCGGGAAGGACCAGGTCCACGTTGCTGTCCTTTACGGCCTTATAGAACTGATAGTAGTCCTTCAAGAAAGAGATGATCGGGTACAGCTGCTGGAAGTAATCGATGATGATCACGATTTTCTTTGCGTCTGCGACCTTTGACAGGAACAAGAGGTTCCCGTCTTGCAAGATATCCTTGTAGAGCTGGAGCCAGAAGCCGGTGCCGTCGAGCCGGCCGTCCCCGGGGAACGAGGCCGTGCCGAACTGGCGCGAGCGCCGGTCGAGCAAGAAGATGTCCCGCGCCTCCAGCACGGAGATACCGAGCTTTTCCCGTATTTTCCCCTGGATGCACGCGCTCTTGGGCACCAGGTCGGTGTTGGAGATGCGCTTCTTCACCACGATCATGTCGCCATTTACCTTGAGCACGTCGAACGCGTTTTTCGACAAGATGTCCTTCCACGTGGCGTCGTCATTGCCGGCAAGTAGCGGGCGCACGAATCCCTCCTTCCCTTGTAGCAAAGCAAGGTCGAGGCTGGCAACGTCCCCCCTACCGCTCCCGGCTCCCTTTTCTCCCTTTACAATCGCCTCGCCGGGCGGGTTCGCCGCCTTGACGGTCTCGAGCATGTCTAGCAACGTGGGGGCCTTGCGCCCGGCCACCCGCCAGAAGCCATCGATCGCCTCGCCGTTCATGCCGGAAAGGCGCTCGTTCAAGCTGGCCACCATCGGTGCCCATGCAGGCTTCTCCGCGCGGCTGCAGAAGAGCAATTCCCGCTTGCATGGCGTGCCCGCGGGCGACGCGTTGATCGCGCCGACGCTGCGAAACCCGACAAGTTTCAGCTGGGCAATGTATAGTTCCTTCAATCCCAGCGAGACGTCTCCCCTCGGCACTGCGGTGCCAAAGAACCCGTCGAGTACCTTGTACCCGCGGGGAGTGACGAGCGTGTCCTCCACGGCCGCCGCGTCGTAATCGATGATAAGGTCGCCGTAGGGGAGCTTGTCCCGCAGGGCCCTGATGGTCGAGAACTTGACCCCGAGTCCCTCGGTGTCGATGAAGCCCAGGTAATGGTAGAACTTGCCGTGCGTGTCGCGGATGTCCTTTATGACCTCGTCGACCGCCTGGCCGGTGTCGATGGTCTCGTCGCGGGCGCTTGCCTTGACGACGTGGAAGCCGGTTGGCGCGATGCCGCTTTTTCCCAGCTGGGCCGCGAGCAGGCCGAGACGGGCGCTGAGAGCTACCCGATAATCGGGATCCACGTCGAACGCGTAAACGTGGTCGAAACGCGTCTCGGTGCCGAAGCTTGCCTGCCACGACGCAAGTATCGATGCACCTGGAAACGTGTACTGGTCGTTCTTGTTGGTGGAGGTCACGATAAACGTGCCGGGCCCGGACTGGATGTCCAGGAAGTCCAGGATGATGCCTTCCTGGCGCCGCATGATGGCCAGGAACTGGCCGATAGCCCGCGACAGCGCGATTCCCCGCACGGCGTGCCACCACCCCTCGACCTCGGTCAGCCCGCGGGTAACTAGCCGGAGCTCTGGGGGCTCCATCGCCTTCAAGCTGGCACCCACGTCGAGCAGCTCGTCCACGCCCTCCTTGAAGGTATCTTGCCGGGGTCTTTTCTTGGCCATGGTCTTGACTAGGAGGAGGGCTATTCGGCTCTTATTTGTTGCGCCCGCCATGGATGCAATGGCAGGCCGTGTTCGCGGCGCCGGCGATGCCCCGACGAAACCTATCGGTTCACGGCCGCGGTGGGATCTGGTCCTCCCCGGGCATCAAGTGCCGCGTGTAGCCCGCTCGCACGAGAAACGCGTACGCCGCGTGCACGTCCTCGGGAACCGCCTGGTAAGCCTGGAATCCCTTGGAGGGATAGAGCATGATGCGCTGGAGGTCGCCGACCATCGTGTGTATCAAGTCGTCGAGGGGGATTACCTCGTTCGGGTACATGTCAAAGGGGATCGGGGGGGAGATGACCACGAACTCTGGTCCCGGCCAGACCTTCTCGAAGGTCGCCAGCGTGCGCCGTTCCATGAACGGCTTCTGCACGAGGATGAAGCTCGCCGGGGAGAGGCCACGCTGCCCGAGCATCACGCGCGTGAACCGGACGTTTTCGCCCGTGTTGGTCGACCGGTTCTCGACCAGGATCTTCGCGGCCGGGACGCCGGCTGCGACCGCGATATCCTTGAACGTGTCTGCCTCGGGCTTCTCCCACTTGCCTTTCGTGAAGTTTCCCAGCCCGCCGGACATGACGAGCAACGGCGCCCACCCGTCGAGGTAAAGCCGCGCCGCGTGCTCGGCGACCCGCGTATCGTTGCTGCCGAGGGCCATGATGCAATCGGCCTTCCGAAGCACGTGGTGCACGTGGTGGTAGTCCCACACCAGCTTCGCGGCGCCAAGGACGTCCATCTTTTCATCGGCCCCTCGCGTCATTCTTGCCCCGTGGCTGGGATGACGTTGCCCTTCACGACGTGGTGCACGGGGCAGTGGTGCGTGCATTTCTGGCAGCCAATGCCCGCGCACTTGCCCGGGTCGATCTGGATGCGGCCATCCCCATCCTTGGATAATGCACCAGTCGGGCACACGTTGATACACACGCCGCAACGCTCGCACGCTATGCCTCGCGCTGTAACGCCGAGCAAGTGAACCAAGAATCGATCGAAATCGTATTTCTCATCTGGCGATTGCAGGAAAAGGGACCCGTCCGCGAAGAGCATGAAGCGAACGTCCGGCTCGTACATGTACAACAGGCCAGAACTCTCGTCGTGCTGCACGCGCTTGTCGACGGTCTGCGCCCACGGTAACAGTTCGGGAAGGACGAGCGGGACAGAAAAACGTGCCTTCACGGAGAACCCGCCCGCAGTGCACGGCGAGATCCCCTTGGTCACGAACAGCTTTATGCCCTCCATCGAGACCTTTTCTTGCTTCTGCTGGGGCGTGGTGGCGGCCGGCAGCCGCGCCGCCACGTCCTTCCATTGTCCCTTCGGGTGCTTGAACCGCCACATGCCCCAGTCGAGCCATTCGGCGGGATAGCCTTGTTTCGTCCGGTACCGCTCCAGGAACGATTGCCAGCGCTCCTGCAAGGCCGGGTGCGTCTCGCGCACGCGGGCGAGGCTCGCCACGCTCTGCGCGGGGCAAAGGAAGCAGCCGAGGCGGTCGTGCCCCTGGAAGTACAGCGGGTTGATCGGCACGGCCGGGTCGAGCATCTGCTCCCTGAGCAAGAAGAGCCACTCGTCGAGCGCCGACCACTGCTTGATCGGGGTGCCGATGACCTGCATTGGCACGTAGGAATTCGTGTAGACCCGGTTATCCTCTGCCCGGCTGAAACTCTCGTACTGGCGCTGCCCGAGGAACACCAGGATCTTGGAATCCGCCTTCCCACCCGCCCTGGCGACCATCTCCTCGATCATGTCGTTGATCTGGCTTGCCTTGAGCGTGTGGCAGCAGAACCGGAAATCCCTCGCGGGCGGCCCGAACTTCTCCGCGAGCGACCAGAACTTGTCCCCGGCCGACCGCGTGAAGAACGCGCCGCGCAGGCCCGCCCACGAGACAACATCTTGCACGTTCTGGAGCACCTCGGGCAGCTCGAGCCCGGTATCGGCGAAGAAGATCGAGAACGACTTCTGGCGCTCGCCCGCGCCGGGCCCGATCGCCTTGCGCACGAGGAGCAACGTGGCCAGGCTATCTTTCCCGCCCGAGTAGGCCACGGCCACTGGCAGCTCGTTATACGCGTCGATCGTGTTATGGATGAAGCCGATCGAGCTCTTGACGTTTTTATCGATGATGCGGTCGTTAACCGCTATGGCATCCTTCCACGTCTTGGGCGGGGACGAGCCTGGATCCGGGATGTCGGCGACAGGGACGGGCTTGCTCCAATGCTTCGGCTTGGCCACGCGCCCCTTGCCCGCGGCGAGCATCTTCTCGATCTCCTCGCGCCCCGCGGTGTAATGGCCCGCGACGATGACGCCGTTCGGGGAATAGACGATGCACGGATCGCCCTCGCGGACGTTCTTGTCGATCCGGGCGATGCCAGGCACGAGGATGTTTGCCCCCTTGGCGATGTACTGTTCCGCATCCGCTTTGTACTCGATGCATTTTGGTGCTATGCTATCATCCCGGATGAGCCCATTGTCCTTGTAATACTTGAAGATCCACCTGGCACCCTCCAGGGTCGGCATGAACACGTGCGCTTTCTTGAAAATGTCGTAGCGAAGGTTACCGGCCCACGCGCCGTAGACGATGACCTGGTAATCGAGGTCCATCGAGCCGACCTTGTTCAGCAGGACGAGGGCATTGCCGGGGAACAGATATTTTCCCATCCCCGGCACGAACACGGCGTCGCACGTCTCCCGGAGCAGTGCCATATCGTACTCGAATGCCGGGCGGACATCGCCGGGCGGTGCGATCTCGACCTCCGCGAGATCTGCCTTGCAAACCGGGCAATTCTTCCCGCGGAGGACGGGCACGTCGCACGACGCGCACCACCGCGTGGTGATGCGCCCCAGAAAGGGAGCCTTGCGTTTATGGGATGCGTGGGACATACGAGGGGATGCACGAGCCGGTGTTTAAAACCATTCACGTGAATTGGTAGAATGAGGGAAGGAAGGAGATCACTTGAAGTAGAGCGTGTACCGCAGCTTGAGCTTGACACCACGGGGGCCGAACGTGACGAGTATGTACGTGTTCTCTCGGCTGCCCATGTCGAGCTTGTTCGCGGCGATGGGGATCGTGAGGCTCCTGTCCCCGATCGACGACGACAAGATGTGGTCGGGGTAGTTGAAGTCAGCGCGGTTCTCCTCGGCGGCGACCGTGTGGAGGGCGTTCGTCGGGTCATCCCGGCTCTTCGCGGCAAGATCGTAATGCATCTGCAAGTAGTTGCCGCGCTCGTGCTCGTTCATGATCATCGACGTGGTCGTGTGGTAGGTCCGGACGAGGAGCTCGCCGGTCTCGATCGCGGGGAGATCCTTGCGGGCGGCCGCCCACGTGGCCTCGATGGCCGGCTGGAGCCAGAGCAGCTGCGTGATCGAGAAGCTCTGCACCCGCAACTCGAAGTCGATGACGGCTTGCTTGTATTCCTTCAGCTCCACGACCGTCCTCGATGTTTCCTTCCACTGGAAGCGGTCGACCTTCGAAAAGCTGGGCTCGGTGGCGATCTTGTCGAGGGGCAGCTTGAACACGCGGAGGGCATTGCGGGGCAGCCACGTGCGGACGAGACATTTCAGCTGGAAGGGCAAGGACTCGGATGCCTCCCACAACCCGCGCACGAGCTGCGACGCCTCGAGCGTCGGCGTGGCGCTGCCGATGACCACCCGGTCCCAGCAATTGTTGATGAAACCCGGCAGCTCGAAGACGCGTGAGAAGAACCCGGCCGGATGCGTGCCGCCCATTACTCGCGGATCGATTTCAAGCCACACGCGCGGGTAATATTTCATTTTCTGGGCAGCGGCCTCGATGTCGAACAAGTCAAGGCCCGAGAAGATGAACTGCAGGTTCTTGTACTTCGCGAGCATGGCGAGGATGCGCGGGAGCCACTCTTGCATCGTGGCTGACTTGGCGATCGAATGCTGGTAGAAGTCCCACTTCACCGGGATCTTGTTCTCGTCGCAATAGGCCATGACCGTCTGGAATGTCGGCGCGTTGATGTCGATGGCCTGGAATAGCGGGTAAAAAACGATGCCAGCCACGATCGACGTGTTCATGTTTATGTAAGCGACATCATTGCCCTTGAGCTCTGGACAAATAATGGCAGACGCGAGGCCTTTGACGCCAATGCAATTGCCGATGACGTGGTGGTTCGTGATGCGATGACTTTCATCCAGGTAGAGGGCTTGGAACAGCACGTGCCCGAATCCCGAGCAAGTCCTCTCGATGTCCCACTGGTCGAACGTTATCTTGCGGTGGTAGAAGACCTCTCGGTTGCGCTCGTCCTTGAGCGACAACAGTTCCTTGGTTTCCGCGTCCATCGTCATGTCGACAAGCAAGGGCCATTGGAGAGAATCCACGAGCGGGTACGCGAACGGGTTTGCGAACTTGCTGTCAAACAATGCAGAAAAGTCTGGCGAATATAGTCGCTCGATCATGGCTATCACGGGATACCATGTTCCCGGCTCCCAAAAAAATATACTTTTAGATAGCGAAGTAGTTGCACAATGTAGGTGAAAACGTGCAGTTTTCGAAGCCGCGGCTACTCACGCCCGGGAACGGCAAGCACCACTTCTTCGGCTATTACGGCGTCTGCCCGTGGGACGCCACGGGGCGGTATTTCATCTGCTTGGAAACCGACTTTCAAGACCACATGCCCGGCATCGGCGAAAAGGCGAGGGTCTTGCTGCTGGATCTCCAGACGGGCGAGAACAAGGCGATCGCCGAGACCAACGGCTGGAACTTCCAGCAAGGCGCCATGCTCAACTGGCTGCCCTCGGAGCCGGGCCGCAAGATCGTGTTCAACGACTGCGACGCGACGCGCGCGTGGTCGCGGGTGCTCGACGTGGTCACGGGCGAGGAACGGTCGCTGCCGATGCCGGTCTACGCGATGGCACGCCATCACGACCTCGCCGCGTGCATCAACTTCGGCAGGCTGCGCAAGAACCGCCGGGTCACGTCCATGCCGTTCGGCATCGACAAGAACAAGGACGTCGTGCATCCCGCGGACGACGGCATCTACATGATGGACTTGCGAACGGGCGACGTGAAGCTTGTCCTGACGTTCGACGAGCTGTGGAAGGCAAACACGGACACGTCTGGCCTCGATGACGAGCTGCTCGCCGACGCGGGCATCCAGTTCTGGATCGAACACGTCGCCTTCAACCACGCGGACACCAGGATCCATTTCCTCGCCAGGTTCACCGATCTCTTCAGGTCACTAGTCACCGCGATGTGGACATGCAACATCGACGGCACTGACCGCCACCTCGCCGTGCCCTACTACCTCCGCATATCGCATTTCGAATGGATAAACGACAAGGAACTCATCGTCACGATGAGCTGGCCGGACAAGAAGCACCTGAGCCACGTCCAGTTGACCGACAAGGCCGGGCAAGCAAGCTGGCGCGCGATCGCGGCCGACAAGCTCGTCGTGGACGGCTACCCGCACGTCTCGCCAGACAAGCGGTTGATGGCGACCGACACGTACGTCATCGGCGGCAAGCGGCGCGTGTACGTCATGGAACGCGACACGGAAGCCTTGCACGAGGTCGCCGCGTTCGACAACCCGCCCGATATCAACGGAGACATCCGCTGCGACCCGCACCCGCGCTGGAACCGCGACGGCACGCGGCTCTGCTTCGACGGCCTCGGGGAGCACGGCCGCCAGGTTTACGTCGTGGATGTTTCTACATGAATAGCTTTATTCCCCGCGCGGCGGATCCTCGTACCATGAAGCGCATCAACGTCGGGATCATCGGCTGCGGCCTCATGGGAAACATGCACGCCATGTCGGTCATGAACTGCATCGACGAGGGCGTGTTCGCCGGGAAGGCCGACATCAAGCTCCACGCCATCGCGGACACGGACGAGAACACGCTGGCCCAGCGCGCGGATCTCTACGAGGTGCCGGTCCGGACGGCCGATGGCCACGAGCTCTGCAAGGACAAGGACATCGACGTCATCTACGTGTGCACGCCAACGAAATACCATGCCGAGTTCGTCGTCGACGCGGCGCGCCACGGCAAGCACGTTTTCGTGGAGAAACCGCTCGGCACGATCCCCCAGATCAAGGACATGATCGCCGCGAGGGACGCGGGGAAGGTCACGTGCCAGGTCGGGTTGGTCCTTCGATTCGACCCGCTCTACTGGTACGTGAAGAGGCTGGTCGCCGAGAAGGCCAAGGACTTCGGCCCGATGCAGAACGTGATCTTCCGCGACGACCAGGATTACCCGTACCTTGGCTCGGGGCGCCATCCATCGAAGTGGCGAGCAGACAAGGATCTCGCCTACCACGGCACGCTGTTCGAGCACAGCATCCACGACATGGACCAGCTCGTCCAGATTTGCGGTGACGTCGAGTCGCTCGCCGCGTCGGTCAAGTGCTTCAACGACAAGCCGGACATCGAGGACTCGGCGACGGTGCTCCTCAACTTCAAGAGCGGGGCGTCGGGGAGCCTGACGTCCGTCTGGTACGCCGCCGACCGCGACTCGCGCAGGGGCGAGTTCTACTTCAAGAACGCCGTGCTCGAGATCGTGCCCGGCATGCTCGGCATCGGGTCGCTGCACTACAAGGTGCTCTCGGAGCCGGACGTGAAGGCCGGGCAGGACGAGATACAAGCCGCCTTCCTGGGAACCGTGTTCAAGGGCATGAAGGTCCCGCCGAGCCACGCGTATTTCTACGAAACCGTGGCATTCCTGCGGGCGATCATCGACGGGACGCCCCCGCCAACGCCGCTGGAGGACGCGCTCGATGTGCACGAGCTCATCGAGGCCTGCTACGAGGCGTCGCGGGGCAAGAAGGTCGTCACTTTTTAGAGCGTGCTTTTTTCTACATCAATCGATTTCTGGATTGATTGAAACGTCGATCCCGCGCCGGACATCCACTACCTCCGTCTTCTTTTAATTTCTTTGAAAGATTTCAAGGAAAAGGAAACTTTTCTTGTTTTTACGAGTTTCCAAATAGAAATAATCCATAAAAACAATCCTACGATCGAAATCACCAGCCCGGCGGGATAAATGATGGAAATGACCGTCCAATCGGATGGAGCAATATTGACGGCACAACACCCCGCGATCCCCAACAAAAATAACGACGCCACGACCTTGTTCGAGAAATTGCGCATGTCGTCCACTAGAGCAGGTATGGGAAAGGCTTTAGGTTACGTGATTCCCTCGGCGACGTGGTACACGCGCGAGGGAATCATCCACGAGGTCTGGAGCATGATCTTGGGGATCCACTCGACGGTGCCGGAGGCACGGAGGTCGCGGGCCGCCTCCTCGCCGTCGTAGAGGTCGGCGAAGCCCTCGCGGGCCTGCGCGCGGGTCGTGACCGGCTCGATGCCGCGGGCGACCCCGTCCCCATCGAGTGCCTCGAGCAGCATCGACCGCCAGAACGTGCGGTGCGTGTACCGCCCGCGGCCCTGGACGAGGCTGGCGAGCGAGACGGGCGGCTGGGGAGGGGCCTGGCCGGTGGCCTCGGTCGTTCGGATCGTTTCCACGAGAGGAACCCCGAGGGAAACCCTTCGTAGACCGTGCCATATTTCTCCTTAGCATCATCGATAGGCGATACCTCTCCAATATCTTTCGTTAATGGGAAGGTTAGCAAAAGCCGCATGCACTGGAGAAATTGCTGCCCATCTATGTAGACGTGCGTCTTGCCATCGTCTTCCAGTACTACATCAAGATGCTCGTTTACCACGAATCTATCCCG
>JAUQYZ010000358.1 GCA_030587475.1 Candidatus Sigynarchaeum calidifontis | reverse complement strand
TGGTGGCCGTTCCCGACCCAGGTCGCGTCGCTCCAGTCGGAGTCGTTGTTGGGATCGACCAGCCGGTAGTCGTCGAACGAGTCGAGCGGGATGGCGAAGTCGTGCCAGTCCGAGCCGTTCTCGGCCAGGGGCATGGCGATGCGGTCGGCCTCGTGACCGTTCACCAGGATGGACAGCGTGGCGCCGTCCTCGTCCGGGTACAGTGCCGATAGGCGCCCGTAGAACGCGTCCTCCGAGTAGTACCCGTCAGGGTCGTCGATCGACCCGTTCTCGATCCCTTGCATCGTGTCGTTGTTGGCCGCGACGAACGCCTCCCACGCGGCCGTGAAGTTGATGGCCGGCTCGGCCACCGCGGTCGTGTTGCGGATGGCAACAAGATCATCCACACGCTCGGGCGCATCGCCGAGGCCAAGAACATCGCCGTCGTCCTCACGAACCAGGTCGTCACGAAGATGATGGGGCAGTTCGCCTACGAGGACGCGGTCGGCGGCAACATCGTGAGCCACGGCTGCCACTTCCGGTACCGGGTCAAGGCCAAGGGCTTCTCGTACAACGAGGGCCTCGTCCGGTACATCACGGTCGTGGATTCCGTGGATCTCGCCCCCGGCACCGCCGAGTTCTACATCACGGAGGCGGGCATCGCCGACCAGGAGAAGGTCGTCTACAAGATCAAGGATGCCTCGCCCTACGAGCTCAAGGAGTCCGAGCGCGCGGCGGCAGCGGCGAGTGGCACCGCCCCCAAGCCGAAGGCCCCCAGGAAGGCAGTGGCGGCCGACGATGCCGAGGACCTCGAGGCGGCCATGGAGGAGGCCGGCGCCGCGCCCGCGCGCGCCCCGGCACCCGCGCCCAAGCAATCCGACGACGAGGTGCCCGACACGCCCAAGGAGGCCGTGCGCGAGTCGTTCCCGTGCGCCAGGTGCGGCCGCACCTTCACGTCCAAGAAGGTGCTCGCCGGGCACGCCAAGGGCTGCAAGGGCAAGCAAGCGACGCTCGACGAGGCGACCGCGTGATGGCGACCGTGAACGGGGACGTGCATGCCGAGGTCGAGAGCCACCTGCGGTACTACGCCGGGGCGCTCAACCTGCCCGGCCACGCCATCGCCTACGCCGAGGCCATCGCCCCGGTGCTGTGGAGCGCGTTCCCGCCGGGTAGCCGGCTGCACGGGCTGGAGGTCTTTGCCGAGGTCGTCACGTTCCACGCCATGAAGGCCGCGGGCCTGCCTTTCGACCAGGCGGCGTTCCGCGCGGCGCAGAGACGATCCACCATGACAGAAACGACACAGAACGGCGACGCGACGGGCGCCGACGTGACCGCCCGCGTGCTCGCGGCGACGAAGGAACTGCGCGACGGCTTCGAGGGGCACTATGCCGCGGTCGCCGGCAAGGTCAAGAAGGAGATAGAAGGTCCCGTGAAGGTCATCGACACGGGCGACGACGTCCCGGTCGTCATGCAGCTCTCGGCGTGGGACACGCGGATGGGCCCCGTCCCGGCCATGCTCGTCGGCGGCGGTGCGTTCCTCGCCCGCATCACGCCGCAGGAGCAGGATTACACGACGCGCATGATGGACATGCTCGAGCCGGGCAGCACGTGCGACTTGTCGAAGGACGGGCTGAACCGGCTGCTGCTCAAGTGCGCTGTCCACGGCAGCAACGTGCGGGGCGGCGAGGCGTGGCTGCTGCTGGCGGCCTACTACGACCCGCGCATCGCCGTGCCCAGGCACGTCGTCGAGGAGCTGCTCGTGGAACTCGCGGGGTCGGTCGGGGCCAGGCCGGCGATGGCCGCGGAGGCGCTGGCCATGCGGGAGCGCTACGACCCGGCCACGTCCACGTGGCGGCCGCTGCTCCAGGAGCTGCGCCAGTCGATCTGGGCGCTCGTGCAGAAGGCGGGCAGTTCGATACCACCCGTCGGGATCCCCGGGCTGGACCCCGCCGAGGCCAAGCGGCTGCTCGACGAGGAGATCGTGCCGAACCTCCGGCGGGCACGCGGTGGCGGTGTCGGCGGCAGCAGCAGCGACGCGCCGAGGCCCGCGACAAAGAAGCCGGGCAAGGAGGCAGTGAAGGCGTGGTTCATGTCCGCCTACGGCAAGCTGCGGCTCGAGGAGCGGCTGAAGCACGCTGCGTCGGCCGTGCCATCGAAGTCCCAGGCTCGCAAGGCCATCGTCGTGCCGCCGGTCGAGGCCGCCCTCGCGTCCCCGGCCCCGGCACCAGAGATCGCGCCTGAAGTTGGATCCACGTTCACGATGTTCCGCGTCAAGCAATCCTCCGGGGCGATCTGCGCTTTCTTGCCCTGCGGGTTCGCGAACTTCCCGCCAAGCATCAATGCCTTGTAATGCGAGTAAAAGCGTTTCGTGATCTCCTTCTTCGGTTCCAGCGAGGATGCAGGGATGAAGATGTCGAGCGCCGTCAGCGATATGAACGATAATTTCTCGGCCGGTTATCGTGAAGACCATAATGAATGGCATCGTGTCGCATCGCGGTCATGAATTGTAAAGGAACTTGTAGCTATGCTGATAAAAGTTTAGTTGGTACCGTACAAGGGGAAAGAATAAGATCATAATAGGTGATCCTTCTTGATTCTCAAGATTATGGATAACCCGGCAGCTCCGATGATGATGATGGCGAAATATCCTGGAACCCCTGGTGGGGCTTGGATCACATTCACCATCACCTCGTCGGACGCTTCGTCCCCGAAACCGTTCTGGACAACGATTGTGTAATTATAATCCCCGATTGCCAGGCCATCGACATTCGCCGTGATAGTATCTCCCGATGTCCACGAACCCGAGTCGATCGATACCCCGTCACGATATATAATGTAGGACGGAGATGTCACGTCCGGGTCCGAAACGATCCATGAGATCGCGTGTCCCGTCGTGCCCACCACATATTCAACATTACTTGGCGTGGATATAGTCGGCGGGACAGGGGCTGAGTTCGACGTTACGACTATTACGGGATTGGATACAATTCGATATTGCTCCTGGATTCGATTGTAATCGGAGGAATCGATGACAAACTCCCAGAAGGTCAACTTGCACGAATCGCCATTGTTCATCGTTTGACCACTGATCTGCCAATAGACACAGAACCTCGTCGAACCGGGCTCGTAGGCGGTGCGGAGACTCAATCCTCGATTATTTGAAAAAGAATCGATGATTACACAAGGCATATATTGGATCGAAGGATCTTGGAAGGCCACCCAACTCCTTGCTGCAAGTGTTTGGTGGTAATACCAGCCCGGGCTGCCCGCAGTGGTCCTGGAGGTGACTACGCCTGCGCTGTTGTTTGTAATGAAGTTGCCATAATTAAGGGCGTTGGCACCATCCATAAAAAGACCTAAAAGTCTTCCCTGATCGCCGAAATTGCAGCTCGTCATGGGAATCGTTCTCAAGTAGGTGAGGTTTATCTCGGCCTTTATTCGAGGAAAATCACCCCGGTAAAAGGTACGTTTGAACCAATAGGTGAAGTTTTCCTGGGAGATCGAGGCCTCTTTCGTGACATAAATCGAGCCATTTTCTAATCCCAGGTCTGTTAAAATTCCATCGCCATACGCTATCCAATTGTTCAGAAAACACGTCGAGTAACTTTCTATTACTAACGCGGTGGACTCGCCTGTCTTTTGAAATATATCTTGATATGCAATGAATGGCCAATGGGTGAAGCCGTTGCCGAAGTTAATCGCTGTCCCATTATACATCCCCCCAAAAAGCGAAATACCTCGATCCTGGGCAGAATAATAGAGATAGACCGAAATAGTCGCACCTTTTAAAATATCGACATAGAAACTAATCGTTACTGATTGATAAAAGAGATTGCTCGGGCCATACATTATTGCATTTGATAATTGGAAAGGCAGCTCGACATCGTTCCGAATTATCTTAATACTATTATTGTAACACGCACTTGAAGAAAAATTGAATTGATGGGAAACCATCTCCCACGTTCTATTCGCAATGTTCGGTTCGGTGATGTCTATCTTGATCCTCTGTTCATAGGTAGTATTCCACCACGAAGTAACGAATGGTGTTTTTTTTAAGCCTTTTTGGGAAATATCGGCTTGGTTGGATGAGAAATTAAATGTACAGAAAATGGTGAAAGTCAGATATAAAATAAAGCCTATAGTACAAGTCTTTTTCATCTTTCTCTCTATATTTTGCGTCATAAGCAAATGCCTCTTATCACGATGAATACGATCCACTTCTCTATCGTTAGTATATTTAAACAAGTTGTTAGCTCGCCGGGTGCCGAGTAGAAGCAGCGCCTTGCGGCGCCACCCCCTCCAAGAACTGATCGGGCGTGTTTCCACACAATCAGCTCACGCCACCGAACCCGCCACCTGTCGCCAGGACCTCCGAACACCAGATTGTCTCCAGTGCTTTTAGGGGCGCGGGATCTCGTTCAGGCTTCTTGGGGTATCTTTCTATGACGGTTCAACCAATATTCCTTCAAGGACGGGTCAAACGGGCTTGAATCACCTTTTACTTTCGTGTAATTCCGCATGCTACATGCGGCACCGCTCCGGGAAAGGCGACGAGCAAGCGCGGGATAAGGAAATCGTGACGTTCCGGCGCAAGCCCGCCAAGTCGGGCGTCAACTACATCATCTGGATCCCGCGAGACTTGATTAGAAGAGGTCTCGTGGACCCGGACGCCGAGTACGAGGTTTACTTGCGGAAGGCCGAGAAACCCTAGCGAGGCTTCCTCTCCATCAACTTCCCCGTTTCCAGGTCTTTCTTGCACGCCATGCAGTACTCGCCGCTCGCGTCCCGGAACGTCATGGTCGACCCGGCCTTGCACCAGGGGCAGTTCACCTGCTTCTCGTGCTTCACGACGCGCATGCTCGTCCTCGACCCGCACCCGTGCGGCGCCCGGCGGGGGCGTCCCGGGTTGTCTATGACGTATTCTATGGGCACGGCCGGGTATTTATCGGTATGCGTTCCTATCAACATCGACTATAGGTTCGGAAGCGAGCAAGCATGGGCAAGAAGATGACCAAGGACGGCATGGATCTGCGCCGGGCGATCCGCGCCGACGTGGACGCGAACCCGGCCGCGGACCACCTGGAATTTCGCAGGAAGTACAAGGTGTCCGAGGGCATCGTGGCCGCTGCTTTGACGAGGACAGTCGCCGAGTGGGATGCCCTCATCGCCGCCACGCCGGAGGATGGCTTGAACGTGCCGCAAAAGGCTCCGGTTCCGCGGCCAGCGCCGGCGATCCAGCGCCCCCCGCCCGCGGCCGGGACCAGGCACGCGACGGCACCGCCGCTCG
>JAUQYZ010000243.1 GCA_030587475.1 Candidatus Sigynarchaeum calidifontis | reverse complement strand
ACTGGACGAGGCCGCCTTCGCTGACGAGGAGGACGAAGAAGGCGACGCGGACGAACACGATGAGGACTGAGTACACCCTACGACAGGCCAGGGACGAACGAACCCATGACGTCGATACGAACCCTCTTGAGACAGGCCGACACGACGGGCACGATCACGTGCCCCGGCTGCGGCGTCTCGCTCGAGCCCGACGTGGTGCGCTGCGGCGATTGCGGCTGGATCAACCCGCTCCAAGAACTCGGCTTGATCTGAGCCGGACGGCCAGCCAGCCCCGCGCGCCCGCCCTTTTTTATGACTTTTTCCCCTTCCATTCCTTTGGAATATTCGTGTCCAATATAGAGGATGGCGCAGCGCATCGTGCAGCGGCGACGAGCAGCCCGGCCGCGAGAAACCCGGGGACGACGGGCGAATAAAACGCAAAAATGGATCCATGCCCTCGGTACGGGTTAGCCGGCATGGTGCTCGATCCCGCTGAGGGCATGATTTTTCCGGCCGATGCTCGCGATCCCGCACCGGGCGCCGTGCCCCGTCTCCCCCTCGTGCCCGCGCGCTGCCGCTTGTCCGCCAGGGTACTTGACCGGCCACAGGGATCGTTCTTTCGCTTGCAGGGCGCGATCGCCCTTTTTCGTTTAATCCCTCCCGCGTGCGAGGCCGCCAGGTCGCCATGAAACGCGTCGCAAGCCCGTGCCCGAGGCCACGCCCGAGGCCGTGCCATGCCGTGCCAAGCCCGAGTCGAGCCACGTTGCTAAAAAGTCGGCGTTTAAATACCCGGATTTTCATTAAGAAGGCAGTGAGCACCATGGCGAGCATCCAGCCCCACCGGCAAATGAGCCTCGACATCCACCAGGATCCCGAGGCGAACGCCCCCCGCAAGCACAACATCACGAGGCAGCCCGAACAAAACGCCTTCAACTCGTCCTTCCTCACGCCGCAGAACATGCGCTGGTTCGCCCGGGTCGTGCGCTGGCTCCCCGATCCAGCCAAGCCGCTCGTGCTCTTGCCGTGCGGTTCCGCGTCGAAGACACGAGCCAAGCACGGCAAGAAGATGATCAGCCAGGGCCTGGGCCACCAGCTCATGAGCGTCGCCACGCGGAACGCGTCGCTCGAGCGGGTCATCCTATCGGAGCCCCTGACCATCATCCCCTACGCCCTCGAGGGCCAGCACCCCGATTACAACCTCCCGCCGCAGGATCTGAGCATCCAGAGCGAGCGCGTGTTCATCAACCAGCTCGCGCTCTGGCTTGCCCGCGTCCACGCCGCGCAGCCCGAGCGGCGATTCGCGTACTATGTCGGGGCGATCCATCACTTCTTCATCCTTCACTTCGCCAACGAGACCGCGGGGCGCCCCTTCCACCTGGTGCGCGAGGTTCCCGCCCGCGGCTTTGCTGGCAATGGCGATGCTGCCAAGCACTTCCGGCAAGTCATCCTCACGACCGAGGCCACCGGCCAGGCCCCTGCGCAAGAACCCGTCTCGCTCGCGAGCCTTGTCAAGGGCCGCGGGCGGTACACGCATCGCAAGTTCTGGCGGCTCGTGCTGCTCGAGGCACTGAGCGGCGACGAGGTCACGAGGACGATCGAGCCGGTCACGACCCTCGGACAGGCACGCGCCGGTTTCGCTGACCTCTACGAAGGCACGGAGGTGTCCCAACTGTGAGCTTCCACGCCCGCAACAAGACCGAGCGCCACATCCACGAGGACTGGATCGGCCATTTCTGCGCCCCGATGTTCGTCACCGGGTGTCCCCATTGCGAGCTGCGGAGCCTGGACGACTGGCCGGTCAAGCAAGCCTTCTGCAAGGCGCTCGAGCGCTTCGCGGATGACGTGAACCTCGAAACCCGATGCCCGCGACGCGAGGAACTCGCCGCCCGCCGCCACGCCGCTCTACATCCACGACAACATCCCCGTGACCCGCGCCGACGGCAAGATGCCGCCCATGGTCCTCGTGAACGAACCTACGGGGATCGTTCTTCCCCCACCAACGTGTGCCGCTTGCTGGCGGAAGGCCAGGGACGAGTACTTGGCCATCGCGGGCCAGGTATGAGCGAGCTCCCCTATTTTGATTCCTTTTTATCACTTTTTCCTTTTCCATTGAGGCAAGCCCGGGGATGCGGGACGAAAAACGAGACCGCGAGCAGCAAACCAAGACACCGTTTCGATTGAAACGACGCGGACGGGACCAAGTATCTTTTTTTCTATTGTTTCCGTTAGAAATTCCTTACATCTTTAGTGATGTAATATATTTCTATACGACTTTTTAACAACTTATTGTCGAGATTTGCTTCCAATGCTTTATCCATTAAGATTTCTGCTTCTCGTGTATGGCCACAATTAATTATCGTCTTGATCTGTTCTAGAAAAGTGATAACTTCTTCATCGTTCAAAAATTTTGATATTTTGAGATCATGAGTTGTTTTTGTTATCGCCATAAGAGTCCATCTCAGATTTTTTTTTTCATCCTATAACTTTATACACCTTGTGGGATAAAGGTTTAAGCCATTCATAGGCAAGAAGTTCATTCCACAGATGCTCGAAGCCATCGGGATCGATCCCCGGCGCTTCAAGCTGGACTGGGTCTCTGCATCGGAAGGGAAGCGGTTTTCCGAACTCGTCAAGTCGTTCACGGATCAAGTCGAGGCGCTCGGCCCGCTGAAAATGAAAATTGCTTGATTGCATTCCCTTCGCGCGAACGTTCAAGTACCGCGAGCGCGGACACTGGATCGATGACCGCTCCCGCTCAAGAAAACGCGCACATACCGCGCATCTTCCAGCTTGACAGCCATCGATCCCGGTTCGTCTACTTCTTTCTCGCGCTCGTCGTTGTGCTTGCCGTGCGCATGCTCGAGAACACGGTACACGAGTACGCCCACGTCGCGTTTGTATTGATTTCCGGGGGCACGGTCGTGGGTTCACCTCTCGTCACCCCGTTCGGCGGCCTCACCTGGTGGGACGACGTTCCCGCTACGTGGCTCCCTGCGGTCAACATCGCCGGCACCCTGGTCTCGGCAGCCGTGATGCTCGCCATTTTCCTGCCCGTCTACCTCAAGGCCAAGCGGCCGTGGGCGCGCTGGATAGGTTATTGGGGCGCATGTGTCGTGCCCGTGAACACGGTCTTTTACTGGTTCATGGCCCCGTTCCTCGCGAACAAGCTAAACTACGACCCGATCGCGTTCGCTGCTAATGTCGGGATATCCCCTGCCTGGATCGTCGGCGTGATCGCCGCGGTCCCGTTCTTCGTCGCGGCCTGGTGGATGGTGAAGGGCACGCGGCTTGTTCGTGCCAATATCTTGCTGGATCCGAAGCAATTCCACGTTTTTTGCCTGGTCTTGTATTATATCCTCTCCTTTGGCTTTCCAGTCGTTTCCTACTTGAACCTGCTCGACCGGTTCGTCTTCTGGTAGCGCGTGGCGTGGTTATACATGCCATGCGTGTTCCGCGGGTTGATAGGAGACGATGGGGAAACCACAACGAACAGACCGTTACCCTCGTCACGCAAACGAGAGGGGCATTCCAGCCCCGTGTTTTCCGGCTCGCAGATGCATCGTCGAAATTCACCTATGCCATTTCCACGTGGTTTGCCTAGTCACCTACTCCATCATCTCGTTCGGCTTTCCGGTCGTTTCTTACATGGGTATACTTAAAGAGCGGTTATTCTGGGGATGGTAAGCTAGATGTTTTATCCATCATGGCTAATAGGATATCACACGCTGTGGTCTGTTGCACCATGGCTTACGAGAGCGTGTAGATCATGGCCCACACGTTCACGATAACGAACCTCAAACCAGTAAAAAGCGCGTGGATTGGAGCACCGGCGCAGCTCGTCCCCGTACCGAGGCTCATCGACATTCAAAGTGGCTCGTTTGCAATCAATGACACGATCGATATCGAATCGTCCTTGCCCCCCGAATACCAGTATTTTCACGTGCTTTTATCCGAGGAACTCGGCAAGCGGCTGGCCCGGGATATCAAGGCCGGCATGCGCATGCCTGCCCCCGCGCCGGACTCTGTGGCGATCCCCCCCTCGCTGCAAGGCAAGATCCCCGCTGACCAGCACTACCATTTTCTCCGGGAGGGATATTTCCTCGAAATTTCCAACGGAAAGGCCTCCCTCGTCGCGGAAACGCCTCGCGGGGTGTTCTATGCCATTATGACCCTGATCCAGCTGGCCGGCAACGCGGGGGTTTTACCGGCGTGCCGGGTGCTTGATTGGCCGAGCATGGAGATCCGCGGCGTTTCCGATGAGAACGCACGTGGCCAGGCCGGCAGCGTCGAGGGCTTGAAGCGCTACTGCCGCTACATCGCGATGCTCAAGATGAACACGTTCCAGATGAACCTGGAAGACATGTTCCGCAGCGCCAAGCATCCCAAGTCGTCCGACGAGGAGCGAGGATGCTATTCCCGGGACGAAATACGCGAGCTATCGGATTACGCGGCAAGATACTTCGTCGAAGTCACGCCCATCCAGAGCACGTGCGGGCACCTGGATAACCTGTTTTTTTTACCCGAGTACAAGCACCTCGCCGAGTTTGAGAACGTGGCCATGTGCTTCGACGTCTCCAACCCGAAGATTTACGATTACATCAAGGACATCGTCGATGAAGAGGTGGACTCGTGGTACCTCAGTCCCTCCTTTCACATGGCATGCGACGAGAGCTGGGACGTGGGGAAAGGCCGCTCGCAGCCATTCGTCATCAAAAAGGGCATCGGCAAGGCATACCTCGATCACTACACCCGCTGCTACGAGATCATCAAGAACGCGCTGGAAGCGAGGCACGGCGAGGGCAAGTACCGGATCTACATTTACCACGATATCATGATCCACCACGCGGCCGTGCTCAAGGACTTGCCGCGCAAGAACCTGGTCATCGACATCTGGCGATATTCGAAGACTGAAAAATACAAGGAGATCGACACGATCCTGCAAAACCATTTCGAGTTCGTCGTGTCCGGCTCGGTCATGGATTTCCAGCGCATCACCCCTAGTTATGCCATCGCGGAGAAAAACATCATCAATATAACGAAATATGGTTTTTTAAAAGCCAAGGAGGCCGGTACACCCCAACTTTTCAAGGGGCACGTCGTCACGACCTGGGGCGACTTCCGTTCGGAAAACCCGCGGGACTTGCGCATGCCCGGCTATGCATTGTGCGCGTCGGTCACGTGGAACATCGAGCCTTGGCTTGCCTTCACGAACACGCGGCACGCGACCTACCCGCCGCTGCTTGATTTCAAGCAAGGATTTTACCGCGCCACGTTCGGTATCGAGGGCGACCTGGCCGCGAAGGCTGCCCAGCTCGACGGGATCCTGCAATCCATCGAAGGTGGCAAGGATTTCAAGCCATGGTTGGGATATACCCAGGTGTTCCCGAAGCTCTGGGCCCACCCGCTACAGCCGCTGAAAGCAGAAAAAACCAAGGGATATCCATCGGCCATCGAGAGGTTCTTGAAGGGCATCGAGATCTGCAAGGCGTTGAAGCTTGCTTGCCACGACCACGCCTTTTATTTCGATGCAGTTGCCCTCGCATTGCGCCTCCACGTGCTCTACTGCAAGAAGGTGCAGCTCGGCAAGCTGTTGAAGAAAATAGATCCTGCCAGGGTCAAGGGGAAGGTCAAGAAGCGCTTGCTCTGGCATGTCGCCGAGATCGTGAAGTACTTCACCGAGATCAAGCAGGAATACCGTGCAGCATGGGCGTGTAATAGCAAGCCGGTCGGCCACGGCTTCTTGATCGGGCAGTACGACGCCATGATCCGGGCATACGGGGACATCCAGGCGTCCATCGAACAAGGGATCGCATACCCGGCCCCGTGCATTCCTGCCGAGTACATCTATATTCCTGCTCAAGCACCGTTCGACGAGCCCGTCCGGTTCACCAAGTCGTTCGCGATCAGCAAGGAGCCAGTGGCCGCGCACGTGCAAGCATTCGCAGTCAACCATGCGTCCATCGCGATCAACGAGCAACCGGTCGGGTGGGTGCAATACCGTCCCACGTTGTCCTACATGATCCTCGACAAGTGCGTGAAAGCATGGGATGTCACGGGTCTCGTCAAGAAAGGGAACAACCGCATCGATGTCGACATAACGAACAACACGCGCAGCTGGTGCATTCTCAACTTTTACCTCGTGATCACTTTCTCGGACGGCACGACCGGGCTCGTGTTGTCGGACAAGTCGTGGACGTGCGACATCGGGGCAGGTGTGGAGCACGGCCCCGTGCTCGTGAAATCGCTCGGGCCACCCCCGTCCGTTCTCGGTTGCTTGACCGTGCCCGATCTTGCCAGCGGCCAGCGCTCGCACTTCACGCGCATGCTCGGCATAACCGTGGAGGCCGTTCCCCGCGTTCCCCGGTGGTTGATGCCCTTACTCGTCGCGATCGCGAGGGCCTCGAAGATGGTCGCTTGAAAAAAGGGATGTCCAAATCGCTTTTTTTTTCTCGCCTGATTTAAAAATTCACGCGTTCTTTGGTATCATAAAGGAAAACGTCGATCCCTTGTCACGCCCATTTGATTCGGCCCAGATCCTCCCGCCATGAGCTTCGATGATCTCCTTCGAGATGAACAACCCGACGCCCGTCCCGTACGTCTCGATCTTTCCCTCCATCTGCTTTCGGTACACGCTCCCGAATTTCGTGAAGAGAATTTTCTTCTCGTCATCCGTCAAGCCGATGCCGTCATCGATCACCGCGAGCTTCACGTGCGTCTGCGTGGCGTCCAGGGAGATGATAATGTTCCCGTTGCGGGGCGTGTACTTGATAGCATTCATCACGAGGTTGATGATCACCTCCTCGATGCGTAAAGGGTCCGCTCGTATGATACATGTATTTGGAAGTTTCAAGTTAATTTGATGATTTTTCTCCTTGATCTTGTATTCTAATTCCGCGATGATATCGCTTATCATCGGGATCAAATCTATCTCTTGCTTGTCGAGTTCGATTTTCTTGAGCTCGGCCCGCGAGAAATCGAGGAGCTTCATGACGAGCCGCTGGAGGCGATTGCTCCCCCGCGAGAGGATATCCAGGATGTTTTTCATAGATCCCGCCGTTCTCGGGTCGATCATCTTTTCAAAGAGCTGTATGGCTCCCGTGATATTCGTCACAGGAGTCTTTAGCTCGTGGGTCGCCTTGATGATGAATGCTTGGCGGATCTCGTCGAGTTCCTTGAGCCTCTCGTTTTCTTGCTTCAACAAGTCTTCATACTTGTGCTTTTCAGTCACGTCTTTTACGAACTCGAGCACGCCGATGATGTTATTCTCCTTGTCCACCAAGGGGAACGAGAATAACTCTAACCAGCCCAATACCTTGCCGCCTGGCCCGTGATACGGTACAATGTCTACCGCCGCGGCCTTGGTCTCCAAGGCTCGCACGCTTGGACAAGGGTTGCAAATATCATGGGTACCGTGGTATGCATCGTAGCATTTTTTACCCGCGAGCGGCATCTTGTGTCTATACCATTTTTCCATGGTCGGGTTGACCCGGGCGATGTTCAATTCCTTGTCAAGTATGGAGATACCATCTTGAATCGAGTTAAAAACCAGCGCGTACAACTCGGGGTCGTTCTCAAGATCTGGTCTCGCCGTTTTTGCCATGAAAGCCTCCCCACGCGGAAGAATTACCTACAATATTTGATTGCCTTCTGTTGTTTTTACTGGACTTTCAAAGATATCCCTTATATGCTTTCCCAACAAAGGCTTTTACCGAATCAACAAGGCGTATCCCTACGTGTCTCAACTACAAGGTTGATAATTCTTTGCCATCATAAATATTCGCCCCCGCCCCAGATACACCATTGTATGCCCGTATAGTAATGAATTTATTTTACACTACGATAAATTCGAGCCGTGTATGGTTTCAAATCTGATGATGTTAGCGCAATGGGCTAGAGGAAGAAATTCACG
>JAUQYZ010000303.1 GCA_030587475.1 Candidatus Sigynarchaeum calidifontis | reverse complement strand
GCAAAGAAAGAATACGTTTTCAACTTCGTCAAGGCGTGGAAAGCCCATCCAAAATGGAAGAGCATTCGTGCATTCAAGGTCAGTCCGGAACCGACGATGAAGAAAATCAACGCAATCTCCCGAACTCAATATGGCTTTCGATTAGACGAGAGTGCGAGGTACAAGCTAGAGCAGCACTTGAAATGTCCCGTAATGGTCTCGCAAAGCGTTTTGAAGGATAATGGAGTAGATCGACCTTAAAATCAGCATTGTCTTGCTGAAAAATGAAGAAAGAGAGTAGATCAATATCGGGTGGACGGAACCGGGGCAGCAAATTCTCGTTTTCCATTCCCGTTCAAGAGAAAAGAGGGGAATGATCACTCCACGAACAAGACAATAGCCGGGTCCGACTCATCGCCTGAAACCGCCGCGATGGACCCGGCTTCGTTGATTAAACCCCCCGTTATACATATCGATCTTTTTTCCACGAGCATCATCGAGGTCGCGTTCATGGCATCCGTGTCGGCAAGATCTTGCACCCAGATGGTGCACGACCGGAAATCCCGGGTCGGGGCGGTGCACGAGAACGTGATCTCCTTGAATTTCCCGAAGATCCCGATCGGTCCCGATATGTCATCGATCGGGACATCCACCACGGGGAGCGGGCAATGGAATCCCTGTTCCACAGACATGCGGCCAAGCGCAGCGATGGATATCGCCCCGTTTGGATTCCTCGCTGAAACCACGAACGGCACGTCCCCGTTCCACGCTTTTTTGACGCGTGGCAAGCCCATGTTTCTTGCAATGACGGCTGGCGCTGCTTGCTCCACCTTCTTCCCGATGACGCTGCGATCCCAAGTTTCCCCTTCATTGAAGGTGTAAGAATCGACCAGCACGTCGTCGCTGGCCTGGATCGTGCCGATGCCGGCGGGGAAGGCTGGCGCGATCCGCTGCCAGTTGACTGCTCGTTCTATCTCAACAATGCGGTGCTTGCTATCACGCGCCCCATCATGCGAGGGAAACCGTGGCTTGTCGATCGGGGGATGGCGCAAGATGCCGAACGTGCAGCCCAAGGCGGCACCGATGTACGCCTCGTCCTCGACGTTGAGCCAGCAGTCATGGCCTGGCACGTGCGGGGTTGCCTTCAAGACCGATTGCACCCGGTCGAGCATCGTGGGGATGGCGAGTTGCGGCGAGACATCGTATAGCCTGACGACGCTGGAGTAGGTCGTCTGTTCCGAGACCTCCTTGATCCACATCGGGTCGACGCGCCCGCCCGGGTTGTTGAACATGCCCGTGCCAACGGAATGCTCGATGGTCAAGGCCGGGTGGATCTCCTTGCCAAGCCTGGTGAGCATTCGGCGGAAATCGTGGTTTCTCGCAAAAAGGCCCCAGTCAACTTTCCAGTACTCGATGCCAGCTTCCCTGGACCATTCCAGGCGCTCCCGCCAGTAGCCCTCGGGCTCCATGTCCGGGTGCTCGTCCATGTACGGCCCCGACTCGTTCGCCGGGAGCCATAAGCCAATGCCACGCCAGCCCGCTGCCTTCACGGCGTCGTTCAGCGATCGCAACCGGCGCGCGGGCGAGCCTTGCTGGAAGGACGGGAACCGGGCCGGCTGCAAGATCATCGACGACAGGTGGTCGACCATGCTGCCGGACGGCGGAGCGTCCCAGCCGTCGTCGAGCACGATGTATAGATCGCCCCTGGCGCGCTGGAAGAAACGTCGCGCCCAGCCTTGCTTGCCGAGCAAGAATTCCTCGTTCAAGCTCGCCCGTGCCCTTGCCGCCCCTGCTGCACCCTCGATCTCCCGCGGCTCCACGTGATCGAGCCCTTCCATCCAAGCGACGTTCTGCGCGCCCCAGGTGCACCAGTAATTTAGAGATTTCCCCGCCGCCATCGGCACGAGGTTCAGGTCCGGGAACTCTAACTCCATGTTCGGGGCCCGCCTTCAGTACCCGAACGCGCAGCCGTCCGAGCGCGGGTCGGATCCAGCCCAGAGCACGCCCGAGTCGGGGTCGCGCTTGATGATCTGGCCGCGGCCGAAGGTGGCACGGCCGAAACCGCTGACGACCTTGACCACGTGTCCCATTTTCGCGAGCTGCTCCCGCGTCGCGGGCGCGATGCTCTCTTCGAGCAAGATCGCGCCGCCCGAGTTCCCGCCCTCGATGCAAAACCGCGGCGCGTCGAGGGCTGCCTGGGGATCGTACTCGTGTTCAATCATCCGTAATAACACTTGCACGTGGCCTTGGGGTTGCATCCATCCTCCCATCACGCCGAAAGTAGCCCATAGATCACCGTCCTTGGTCGCCATGGCAGGGATGATCGTGTGGTAGGGCCGCTTCCCGGGTTCCAGGCTGTTGGGGTGGGCCGGGTCCAACACGAAGTTGGAGCCCCGGTTCTGCAAGGCGAAGCCCGTCCCGGCGGGCACGATGCCGGAGCCGAACGACTCGTAGTTGCTGTTTATGAAGCTGCACGCGTTTCCGTCGCCGTCGGCGGTGGCGAGGTACACGGTGTCGGATGAAGCCACGGGCGACCCGTGGACCGCGTCAATCGTGGCCTTCGCGCGATCGATCAGCTTCCTGCGCTCGGCAGCGTAGGGCTTGGAGAGCAAGCCATGGACTGGCACCTTGGTGAAGGCCGGATCGGCGACGAACCACCGGCTGTCAGCAAAGGCGAGGCGCAAGCTCTCGATGAGCAAGTGGTAATATTCCGGCGAGCCGGGATCCAGGCCCGCGAGGTCGAATCCTTCCAGGATGTTCAAGGCGATGAGGGCCGTGATGCCTTGGCCGTTCGGTGGGATCTCGTGCACGTCGATGCCGCGGTACTTGACCGTTATCGGGGTGACCATCGTGCTCTCGTGCGCCCTCAAGTCATCGAGCGTGAGTTTCCCGCCAGCGGCCTGGTGCGTGTCGACGATCGACTTCGCGACCCAGCCCTCGTAAAACCCGGCCTTCCCGTTCTCTGCTATCGACTGCAACACCTTGGAAAGGTTGCGGTTCCTGAAGATTTGCCCGGGCTCTGGCGCGTCGCCGTTGAGGAGCAACTCGCCCCCGTGCGGGCTGCGCTTGAGCTTGCCCGAGCTCGTGCTCCACGCGAGGGAGATGAGGGGGGCAACCGGGTGGCCGCGATATGCGAGCTTGATAGCGGGGCCGAGCACGTCCTTGATGGGGAGGCGGCCGAACTGTTCCACCGTGTCGACCCAGCCAGCAACGCAGCCTGGCACGGTCACCGAGTGCGGGCTGGAGCTGGGGATCGATGCTCCCTTGATGCCGGCCTTCCTGACGTCGTCGATCGTGAGCCCTCTCGGGGCGCGGCCGCTGCCGTTCATCCCGAGCACCTTCTTCAGCCTCGCGTCGTAGAACAAGGCAAAGCAATCGCCGCCCATACCCGTAGACATGGGTTCCACGACGTTGAGCGCGGCGGCGCACGCGACCGCGGCGTCGGCGGCGTTCCCGGCCATCTGCATTACCTCCAGGCCAGCTTGCGTGGCGAGCGGGTGGCTCGAAGCCACGATGCCTCGCATCGCGAGCACCGGCGAGCGCCGGGATTCGCATTTAAAGAATTCCTCGAATCTAAAAGGGATGCCCATTTATCTTTCACCTGGTCATAAGACCGGCTTCCACGAATCCACTACAATGTGATATTCGGTGTAGGGCTCGCTTTTTGCATCGCCTGGACGCTTTGACCCCCCTTGCACGCCGATCACCTTCCCCGTGATGGCTATTCGGCCTTTTTCCGGTATCGGGCTTTTGAGGTATATGACGATCTGGTATTTGTCGTCTAAATCGAAGTATTCGCTAAAGTGATGCCCATTTACCGAGGCTATAATGTGCTGCCAAGGAATGTTCGAGATCTTGCCCGTCACTGTCACGATCTTGTCGACTTGCTTGGAAAAATCCATTACTCCTCACTGCTTCATCATTGTCTCAGTCTAGATAATAACGTTGAGTAGGACCGGCCGAACTCGCTGATCGCCTCGAGGTTGAAGGGCATCTTCAAGGCTTCGACGTGTACGTGGCGACCCGTGATTCCCTTGTTGAGCTCGCAAGTCTCGATAAAGCCAAGTGCCTCGTTGGAGCACGCGAGGAATCTCTTTTTATTCACGGACTTCCTCGTTGGATGGTCAAAGTTATAAAGCGAACCAGGAACGAGGTGCTGGTCGCTTTTTCCATCGTTTGCATGTATATGGAATACTTTCACGAGTTTCGCGAATGAGGGAAGAGCCACTTCTATCTCCTTCTGGGCGCCTCGTTTCCCCTTCTTGCCCTTGTATTTCCAGGCGAGGAGATGTCCCGTGTCGAGACAAAAAACGTGGCGATCCAGCAGTTTCGAGTGCCCGGCCGCGGCGAGCTTGTCCGCGAGCTGCCCCCTGAACTCGATGTAATGCTCCAGCGACCCGAAGAACGAGTCCGGGCCGGCGTTCTCCCACGCGAGCAC
>JAUQYZ010000281.1 GCA_030587475.1 Candidatus Sigynarchaeum calidifontis | reverse complement strand
CCACCGATCCCACTTCCGCCGCCTGACACGGCGGCCAGGGTTTCCACGTGACCTCTTTCTCCCGGTCACGTTCCCCGGACGTGCGGGAACGTGCTTTGATTCGATAGCGAACAGCATCTCGTGATCAGCATTCTGACTGCAATCCATCTGGCTTCACTTGCTCTCATCTTGCCATCGAACGAAAAAAACAAGCTCATGTTTATAAAGAAAAGGAATGTAGTAGATTTATTGGATCTACGGACTTAATCAATACTTATGGTTTAAGGCGAATAGAATAATCATGACGGTTGCTAAGGAACCGAAATTCGGGGACTTGAAGAAACCCGACATGCCCGTGGAAAAGCTCTGGGAAGCTATCGGATTTCACAAGCCACTGGCGGGTTTCTGGTACAATCTCATATTTTCCTTGATCAGCATGGTCCTAGGACTTTTCATCTCTGGCGTCATCGTCAACATCTTTTACCCGTATCCCGAGTCGAATGGCTATCGAAACCTGACCGGAGGCATATTCACGCTCCTCTTTGTTATGTTCGATCTCGGAACGCACATGACTATGGATCGCTTCATTGCAGAGGCCCGGATCAAGAATCCGGCGAGAATGCTTAACTACATTCAATATTTCATTTGGTACCAGTGCTGGACGGGCTTGATCCAAACGACCGTGGTTTCTCTTTATGCTATCTACATCGTGCCGAACACCACCCTGTCCTACGGCATGTGGCTCATGCTCATCGTGGCAACGTATCAATATCCGGGATACCTGGGCGTTTTCGGCGGCGTGCTCGGTTCTTTGCAGATGTATAACAAGACCGCCGTGCTCGGCTTCATCACCGGCGAGGGCTTCCAGAAGCTCACGGAGCTCTCGTTCGTGTTTCTCGGCCGCATCTGGGGCATGAACACGCCCGCGATCGGCGAGATCATGGGCATCGCCATCGGGGCATCTATCGGCGTCTACATCGACGACTTCTTCGCCATGTGGCTGTCGGCATGGTTCTTTTCGAATGCAATGAAGAAGGACGGCATCCGGGCACGTGACTGCTTCCGCGTGGGGTTCGGCTGGGAAATGGTCAAGGAATGCGTGGTCTTCGGCATCAAGACGGGCGCGTGGAGCCTCATCGGCGTGTTCACGGGCCAGATCTTGCTCTGGATCAACATCATCTTCATCCCGCAATACGCGACGTTCTCGAGCCTGTGCGGCTTGATGTCCGGGATATCTAGTTTCGTCAACTGGGGCGGCGTGAGCGCCCCGACCCCGCTCATTGCCGAGGCGTTCTTGAACGGGAAGAAAAAGCTCACGCAATACTATTTCGCGCAATCCTTGCGATACATCGTGATCTTCCAGATGCTCTTTCTCCCTTCGATCCTCACGGTGTACCTTGTCTTGAACAAGTTCTTCGTTGCCTTCAACATGGTCTACTACATCGCGGCCCTCCCGTTTTTTTTCTCGACGCTCATCCGCAACTTCCAGCAGCCCTACACGAGCTTTGCCGATTCCATCCAGCTGGGCACGAACCACCCCACGTTCCTCATGTGGCTGCGAGGCTCCGAGGAAATGCTCAAGATCTTCTTCATGCTGCTCTGGATCGTCTGGCTCCAGTTGCCAGAGAAGTATGGCCTGTCCGCGCTCGTCTGGATCCTGCCATGTGGCGAGTATCCAGCGATCCTGTACAAGACCATCTTGTCCTACCTCTTCACGCACAAGAAGGTCGTGAAGATCAAGATCGCTTACTGGCAAACACTCGTCGCCCCGATCCTGTCGGGAGTCATCATTTTTAGCGCCCTCATGGCCATGCTCAACTTCGTGTTCTTCCCGATCGAGGCCGCGTTCGGTTTCTACGCTGCCATCGGCGTGGCGCTCGTCGTCCTCTTGCTTATCCTCCTTTTCGGGTACTTGCCCCTCACGGCGCTGCTCGGTGCGTGGGACACGAACAGCTTGCGCGACTTCAAGAACGCCGCGCGCATGAGCGGCCCGAGCAAGTGGTTCGTGTGGCCCATGTACAAGGTGACCGAGAAAATGTGTAGCAAGAGCAAGCTATTCAACCGGTTCCCCCTCGAAGCCGACGAAGCGCTCGCCGAGGCCCGCGAGCTGCTCGCCTTGAAGGAGGCGAACATTGCCAAGACGCTCGCCAAGCGATGGGACATGTGATGCGATTTCGCCCCGGCCCTCGCACCTACCTTATATCTTTTTAAGCTTCTAGCTAGCACCGGTGATCAGCAAGCGGATCGAGCAGAGGCAAAACGAACATGGCAGCACCAGCAACCAAGAAGATACCCGTCGCGTTCCCCTCAGATGAATGGGCACGAAAATACATGGAGATCTTGAACAATTCCAAGGAGTACGAGGCATCGGCGAAGGACTGGGAAGGCTCGATGCTCTTTGTCATACAACCCGATGGCGGGGCGACGCCGTTCGAGATCGGCGTCTGGCTCGACCTCTGGCACGGCAAGTGCCGGGGGTACAAGTTCTGGGTGGACGGCCAGGACAAGCCCCCGTGTGACTACGTCTTTGCCGGGCCCGAGAAGAACTGGCTCTTGCTGCTCGCCGGCAAGCTCGACCCGATCCAGGGCCTCATGGCCGGGAAGTTCGCGCTCAAGTCGGGCAAGATGCAGATGGTCATGCGGCACACCCTCGCAGCGAAGCACCTCGTGACACACCTGCAGGCGTTCGATATGGACGTCGTGGCCGCCGACACCAAGGATCCCGCGGCCAAGGTGGTCAAGTTCTACGACAAGACCAAGAACCTCGTGGTCACCATCGACCGTGAGAAGAAAACGTTCACGGTCCACAAGTAATTCGTCATCGAACATTTCCTTTCATTTCCTTTCATTTCATTTCTTTTCGGAGTTGAATTCCATGCAAGTCATTAAATACTTGAAAGCCGACCGCAAGCGTGCCGGGGCCATCATCAGCCTCGTCTGCATCGCAGCGGGGCTCGTTCCCCTCGCCATCCTCACGTTTTCCCCCGATCCCGCCCGCCCGTACTCGATCTCGCCCGTCACCTTGGCATCGAGGGACGGCACGCGGATCGAGGCACTGGTCTACACGCCACTCGGGATCGTCGGGGACGTGCCAGGCGTCGTCGTCGGGCACGGCTTCACTGGGAACAAGCGATACATGCAGCCCATGAGCATCGAGCTCGTCAAGCGCGGCTGGATCGTCGTTAACATCGACTTCAGGGGTCATGGTAGCAGCGGGGGATACATCCCGGCAAATCGGCTGGATCCCATTCTCGAAGACGATATGGACGCCGCGCTGGACTACCTGGTCGGCCTGGGAAACGTGGACCGCGTGGGACTGGTCGGGCACTCGATGGGCGGGAGGGCGGCGCTCGGCCTCGCGGAGCGAAAATATGGCCGCGTCAACGCCACGGTCTCCATCGGCATGGTGAACACGGCCTTCAACTTCACCCGTATCCCCAACCTCCTCATGGGAGTCGGCCAGCTCGACCAGCTCTTCGGCCAGGAGACCGAGCTCGCGTTCTTGCGGAATTACACGGGCTTGTCCACCGTGGCGCTCAACACGCGCTACGGGACCTTCGCCGGGGGCACAGCGTGCAAGGTGGCCATCGCGCCCGCCACCGAGCACCTGGCCGAGCCCCAGAATGCCGCTCTCTTGCAAGAAATGGTGGAATGGTTCGAGCAAGCGTTCTACGGTAGCGTCCGGTGGCCAGTGATCATCACGGCTCCCTTCCTCACGGCATCATTGCTCGTGACAGTGGCCGGGACGTGCTGCCTCGTGTTCGTGATCCTCGTGTACCTGGCCAACGCCTTGTTCAAGCGGGAGCAGTCGCGGCCGGAACGCGAGGCCGTGAAGGCTGTATCAAGCGCGAGGCTCGCGTGCTTGTCCATCCTGGCGTGCGGCATCGGGCTGGCCATGCTGTTCCCGATGTCGCCCCTCTTCCCCGCCGTGCTGCCCGTGGCCATGGGGCACCAGCTCTTCTCGATCCTGGCGGGCAATGCCATCGGCTTTCTCGTAATCTATTACATCTTCGTGATGCGGGGGGGCGCGAGGCAGCGGCTCGACGGCCTTGTCGGAACGATGAAGGGCATGTGCAGCCCGGGTCCCGGCCGAGCAGCTTGCTACGGCACCCTCGCCGCCATGGTCTCGGCGGGCGCGATCACGCTGGTCATGGACTGGTCGGCGACGACCGCGGTCTTGACGGCGCGGGAAATCGGCGCGGCGCTCGGCATGGCGATCACGTTCTTCCCGTTCTTGCTCGTGAAGGAGTTCGGCCTGCGGGCCGTGCAAGGCCGCCTCGCGCCGTCGAGCCGGGTCGTGGAATACTTCAAGATGGCCGGCATCGGTTGCATCATCGATAACATCATCCTCGTCCCGATTATAATCGTCACGTGGCAGAATCCCAGTCACGTGGTGGCGTTCTATGCGCTCTCGATCACCGTGATCATCGCTTTCTCGGTCATCCAGCAGCTCATGACCACGTGGGTCTACATGCACTCGGGGCGCAACATCGTGGGCTCGACCGTGTTCCTCTGCATCTTCTACGCGTGGATGATCGTGAACTTCTTCCCCTTTGGACTCAACGCTTGAATCCAACCTTTTTTCTGCTTGCATTCGCAAGCTGGGCTAAGGTGCTGATGTATAATAGAAGATCTTACAAGGGCACACGTGATGAGAGAAGGTAAAGAAAGAGATGTTATTCCCTTGGCGCGCCGCAATCGGGGCAGAATTTCAAGCCCGCGATGTCCGGCATCGCAGCGCCGCACGCGCCGCAATATGACTTGGCCTTGCCAGGGGCGCCATGCTCTGGCGTGGTAACAGTCGCGGGGACGTCGATGCTCGCGGGCACGGCGCGAGTGGCTGGCGGTATATAGGGGATCTCGTTCACCTGGAGGAGGAAAGCAGAGCTTGGGATCGCCGGGCGCTGCGGCGGGAACGCGACCGGCTGCACGGGCTGCCAGCCGCCTGGCTGCGGGCCGTAATAGCGGCCTTGGTAAAAGCCCCTCGAATAGGGTTGCAAGATATCGTGTGCTGCTTGTTTCATGGTCATCCTGCTGGAATATCGCATCCCCGCGCTGGAGACCAGTACCATGATCCCCGCGATGACCTGGATCGCCGGCAAGAAAAACAAGGGATACGCGTGCGTCGCGGAGATGATGGCCACCACGATCAACGTTGTGGGCAGCAAGAGGATCCCGATGCCGGTGGTCATGAGAGTTACCTCCATGGTCCTTTTTGGCTGCGCCAGCGTGGCGACCAGGTTGTCAGAAACCCCCGCGGGAAGGTCCTGCTCGCAGCTCTTGCAGAGAAAAAACGTAGCGGCACATTGCTTGCAGAACTGGTGATGGCAAATTTGGCAAGTATGGAGAATAGAAACCCGCTTGCTGTAAAACTCCATTTTCTTGCAAATGCAGCACGTGTGCGAGGGCATATTCGTTTCCCTTTGGGCGATCGTTACCTTTATTTGGAGAGTAAATGACATTTCAATCTAATAAATAAATCAGTTACGGGCGATAGTCGCCCGGCGGTGAAACGCCACATGGATCTATACGACGCTATCAAGATCAGACGCAGCATCCGCAAATACAAGCAAGAAAAGGTTCCGATGGACGTGATCAAGCGCGTGCTGGACGCGGCACGGCTCGCGCCGAGCTGGGCAAACATGCAAGGGGTTCGTTACATCGTGGTCACGGACAAGGAACAAGTCGAGAAGGTCATCGATGCTACCAGCCAGAAAGGAAAGTTTGCGAGTGCACCTATGTTCATCGTGGCCATCAGCGACGCGAAATGGTCTGGTAACAACGGAGACATGGCGTATTATATGCTCGACGTCGGCATCGCCTTGGAGCATCTCGTCCTCGCCGCGACTGCCGAGGGCCTCGGTACGTGCTGGATCGGTTTTTTCGACGAGGAACGGCTCAAGGAGGTGCTCGCGATCAAGAAGAGCAACAGGGTGGTCGCCCTCACGCCTTTAGGCTATCCAGACGAGGCACCCGCCGCCAGGTCGCGGAAGGCATTGTCCGAAATCGCGTTCGTCGACACGTTCGGGAAGAAGCTCGAATAACCCCGCATCCCACGATTTGAAAAGCTAATAAAACACGATTTTTTTTATTTCTCCATGCCATTCATGCGCTGGTACACCTTGTAGAGGCCCTGGGTACCGAGATTCTCCAGGCCGATGGCTATGGCCGAGATGTAGAACTGGTGCGCCAGCGCGAGGCCGGGCAGCGCGAGGTTCATGCGCTTCGCTTCTTCCAGGGCGATGCCCATGTCCTTCACGAAATGCTTTATGAAAAAGCCTGGATTGAAGTCTCCCTTCAAGATGCGCGGCCCGTAGTTGACCAGCGACCAGTTCTGCGCGGCGCCCTTCCCGATGACGTTGATCATATCGCTAACGTCGAGGCCTGCCTTTGCCGCGTAGAGCATGGCCTCGACGACGCCGACCATGGTGCTGGCGATCATGACCTGGTTGGCCATTTTCGTGTGCTGCCCCGCGCCGGCGGGGCCCATGAAGGATATCTTTTCCTTGTCACCCATCATCTGGAACAATGGCAAGATCTCGTCAAATGCGGCCCTGTCGCCGCCGACCATTATGGCGAGCGTCCCGTTCCTCGCGCCCACGTCCCCGCCCGAAACGGGCGCATCGAGTGCAGCGACCCCGAGCTTGTTCGCTGCCTCGTGGATGCGGATTGCGAGGGAAGGCTCGGTCGTGGTCATATCGACGATGATCTTTCCCTTCTTGATACCTTTCAAGACCCCTTGCTCGCTAAAGTACACGTCCTCGACGTCATTTGGGAACCCGACGATCGTGAAAACGACGTCGCTCTTTTCGGCGACCTCCTTCGGGCTCGCGCACCATTTCGCGCCGAGCTTGACGAGATCATTCGCCTTGTCCTTCGTGCGGTTGTAAACCAGCGCCTTGAACCCGCCCTTCTTCATGAGGTTCGAGCACATGGAATTGCCCATCACGCCAGTCCCGATCCATCCGATCGTCGTGATCGCCATCATTTTCACCTTCATACCCGCTTGACGAGTACCTCCTTCTCGTATTTTTCGATGTCCTCTATCCATTCGATGCCGGCGGGCACACCCTTTTGCATGCAATAGAAGTTCCAGATGGCTCCCAATGGCATCATTTTCAATACTTCCAGCAGCGCGAGTCGCTTGAAATACCGCCCGGCTTCCTCCAGCTCGTTGAGCTGCTCCCATGGTTGCAAGAGTGCCGATAACATGGCCTTCAGCGTGGCCCGCGCGCCCGTGACCCATGCGCCGATGCGGTTGAGGCTCGCGTCGAAGTAGTCGAGCGAGATGTGGATTCTATCCATCGATCCCGAGCGGACGATCTCCTCGGCCAGGGCGACAAGATCGTCGTTCAAGATGACGACGTGGTCGCTGTCCCAATGCACCCCCCGGCTCACGTGCAACAACAACTCGGGGACGAAGGGAATGACCGCGGAGATCTTGTCAGCCACGGATTCAGTAGGGTGGTAATGCCCCATGTCCATGGTAAAACCGATCTTGTTCTTGACGGCATACGCCAGGTAGAAATCATGGCTGCCGGGGACGAATGCCTCGCTGCCGATCCCAAAAAGTTTTCCTTCCACGAAATCCTTCGTGCATTCCTTCCGTCGCTTTATCGCGAATATTTGGTCTAGCGAATCGGAGAGCAATTGCCTGTGCCCAGCACGGTCGACCGGGTTGTCTTTCTCCCCGTCGGGGATCCAGATGTTGTCGATGCACGGGTCACCTAGCTGTTTCCCGATAGCCTCGCTGATCTCGCGGCAGCATTGGACGTGCCGGATCCAGAAGTCACGGATGTCCTTGTTTTTATTGCTCAAGGTGTATCCGGACCTGGCCTTTTCGTGCCCGAACAGCGTGGGGTTGAAATCGATTTTCAAGTCGTGCTGCTTGGCCCAATCTATCCATCCTTGAAAAAAATCGACCGAGATCTGGTCACGGTCCACGTTCCCGTTGAACTCCCCGTACATGGCGTGAATATTTGCCCGGTGCTTGCCGGGGATGAAAGAAAGGGCCTTGATATAGTCTTGTCGCAGCTCCGCGGGCGTGCGTGCCTTGCCCGGGTAATTGCCCGTGGCTTGCAGCCCGCTCCCGTCGAGTCCCTTGGCGAGTTTTTCAAAACCACCGACGTCATCACCCTGCCAGCAGTGGATGGATAGGGATATCTTGTCAAGGCTGGCCAAAGCCGCAGTAACGTCGACGCCTAGTTCACGATACGCTTTCACAGCAAGGTCATAGGCCTTCTGGATGTGATCCTTGTCCATGAACGAATTACCTGAAATCGATGATCAATTGGTACTTGTCCTCTCTTCCAATAAAGGCTTTTAATGGCTTCGGCTGAATGAGGACGCATGACAAGGCAATCGTCGATACTGAAGGACACCTGGGGCGTGGTATTCTTGATCGCCATCCCCGTGATCCTCGGGATCCTTTTTATATGGTACGCGTTTTACCAGAACTACACAACGGTCTTCGGCCGGTATCATTACACGGGTACCGAAGAGATGAGCGTGTTCGGGCTTCTCGACATTGCCCACTATCGCAACGTCGCCACGGAGGAATTGCTCGGGTGGCAATTCTTCTTCGGGAACATGCCGTTCTTCGTGATCTACGCCTTGATGATAGCGGGCTACATGCACCTCGCGCGGCCGAAGGCCGTTTCCGAGGAAAGCAAAGAGCCACACGACATCGCACCGGGCAAGGGCATCAAGAGAACCGGCGTGGTCTGCGGGATCGCGGTGATTTGCATCATCGTTGCCGAGATCGTTTTCTCCGTAGCAGGCGAGCCACAGACAGGACTTGGAAGCCACTTGTTCACGGGTGATTTCTACCGGGATATTCCTACATTGCTCGCTGAAGGATATTACAACACCAACAACATCCCGAGCAATCCCCAGATGGTCTTGACGCTCCTTCCCTTCGCGTGCGGTCTCGGCATTCTATTCTATGTCATCTGCATCTCGGTCTTCAGGGCACAAGGAATGGTCTCGAAAAAACTAGAGGCCCGTCCCGCGGCCGTCATTCTCCTGGTCACAGCATTTGCTTGGTGGGCCATGATAGCTGGAAGCATCGAGATCCGGGTTCAAGAAGCCATGACCGGCTATTCCGCGATGATGTTAATGATCCTCTTTCTCAACGCGCTTGTCGTGGCCGGGATCACGGTTCCCATCACGCGTGCGATGCTTCCCGGCTCAACACGCCGGCCACGCCCGACGTTTTCACCAGCACCCCTCTTCACGGCCATCATCGCGACGGTCGCGATGATCGTGGCCGGGGTGCTCGTGCTATGGCCATATCTTTCATTTTTAGATGTGGACGTTCCCTCGATACCCGGCATTCAAGCATACCAAGGCGTCGCCCTCGTGGCGTTTTTCAGCCTGGTGGCAGTTCAAGTCGTGCTCGTGAGACGAGATCATGTCGAGATCATGCGGGTGCTCTCGTTCTTTGGCGGTTGCTTTTCCTTTTTGATGCTCCTCGTGTACTTCGCGATCAACCCGGATGGCGGGGAAATGGAGATGATGTGGCTCTACAACTCGATCATCCCGTCAATCTTCATCAACGCACTGGTCATCGCGTTCTACATGCTCGGCTTCAAGCTCAACGAGTGGATCAAGCGGGCACGTTCAGTCATCGTGCGAAAGGCACCCCGACTGGTCACGGTCTTGAAAGATCATGACAAGAAGCGGCTCGAGGCCATCGCGACGGCCGTCCTCGTGTCTGCTTGCGCCGTGGCAGCCCCCGCTATCGTGGGTGTGAAAATTCTCGGCGATCATCCTCAGATACTGATCAACAACGTCGGCATGTTTCCAAACCAAGAGAAAACGTTTTTCTTCACGCTATCCAATGACTTCCCGGGTGCGGCAGGCACGTTTAACGTGATCGACGCGTCGGGTACCGTCGTGTTCAGCGGCGATCTCGTGCACCAGGGATTTCTCTGGCGCAGGTACCACTGGAAGGGCGATTTTTCCGGGCTCGCTACTCCAGGTACCTACCGCGTGGTGGCTCAGCTCGGTGGTCACGTTGCAACATCTAACGAGTTCACGATCGATCCCAAGTACATAGACGTGGCACGCACCCTTGGCCTGTATTGGTTTTATTATGCCCGCTGCGGCACGAAGGTAGAGCCTGTGCAATATAACGCCATCGGTCACGAGGCCTGCCATATGCATGACGCGTGGTACCTCTACAACAATTCGGGAAACTATGAATACCGCCACGACTTGGATCTGACAGGCGGCTGGCACGATTCCGGAGATTACAACACGTACGGGGGCATGATGGCAATGGCGATCTATTCACTCGCCTACAGCATGAACCAATCGACCGGTTTCCTCAACGAGCCCGCCAACAAGGCTGCCTACCCGCAGAACGACAGCATCCCCGATATTTGCGAGGAGGCCTGGTTTGGCATCCAGTGGTGGATAAAGCGGTTCTACGAACCCGAGCGGCTGTTCTTCGACTCGAACTGCCTCGGGGAGAACATGAGCATCAGGTGGACGGTCTTCTGCCCGCCAGAGGTCGAGGAGGACTTCGGCAACGGGCGCTGGGTGGTAGGCGACCAACCGGCCAGTACCACGTATGCAGAAGCCTATTCCAAGCAGTTCCTCAAGAACAGCGGGGCGTTGCTCCCCATCGCTTCCGCCGCGGCGATGGCCCGGCAATTCAAGGTACACGGCTATTACCTGGCAAATATCACGCAACTCGAAACATTCGCGAACAAGACCCGGCATGCATATAAAAATTACTTGAACGGCGACTGGGCCTCGATAGCTTGCGAGATGGAGATGTACCGCTTGACAAGGAACATGACGTACTTCAACAACGCGCGGAATTACGTCAACTCGGTTATTGCAGCTTCTGGATCTTTAGGTTCCTTTCCGGGTGATTATCGCCAGATCGCGCTCGCGATCCAGTGTGCAAGAGAGTTTAACGGCACGGGCGGCTGGAACGGGCTTGGATATCTGGCAGGGAACCAGACAATCGACCATCTCGCGCAGTATCTCTCTGCAAGGACAGACGACGCGCGAAATTATTTCAATTACTTGCGTTACGCGCCATCGAGCGCTCCCGTTGCTTGGAACTTCGAATATCTCAACGCGATTTTCGCTGCATCATATGCTTACAACTTTTCTACGAATAATACAACCCGAAAAACCTTGTATAATTTCATGACACGCCATTTCGACTGGCTATTCGGCCGGAACATGGAAAATACTTGCATGATGGAACGATTGCCCGGCGGCGACGTGTTCGTTCAAGATTATTTCACGCGCCAGCGCTTCATTCCCGGAAACTTGCACGGGGCCTTCCCCGGTTCCATTGCAGATGGGTTTCAATACTTCCCCGGCGACTATTCGGGTTGGGGATATGATAATTCCCTCTCGAACGCGGAGAAAAACCCCGCTATCCCCAAGCGCAGCAACATTTATTCCGAGACATGGTCGTACCAGGCTAATTCATTCCAGCTCGCCATCGGGGCGTTTTTCAGCCAGGTGCTCGGGCGGGCTTGAATCCATTTTCCTTCTCCTTAATAGAAATACTCGTCGACCTTCACGCTGGACCGGTTCACGTCATCTAGCACTATCGCCGGCTTCTTTTTGCCGAGATTTACATCGATCCTTGATTGCATGTTCGTCACGCGCACGTTTTCCGCGTGGCGGCAGTACAATGCCCAGCACGGTAGCTCGCCGAACATGCGCGGGTCGGGATACTTGTCCTCGGCCTCGGGCACGGCCCTTGGCTCCACCGGCCTTTCGACGTGACCCTTCGCAGCTGGTCCATAGGAAACAGATATCGTGTCAAGGGCAATGTTTTTCACGCGATAGCCGGGGCCGCCAGAAATGATGCACGGCATGTCCGCGTTCGTCGCGATGATGTTGGAGATCGAGACATTCTCCAGCGAGCCCGGGGCCGGTGTTTTTTGCGCCCGGCCACGTTTTCCCAAGCGGATAAAGATAGGACAAGACACGTTGTTCATCGTGATGTTCGATGCCACGATGCGGTCGATGACGGCGCCGTCGACAGATTCAATGGCAATCCCGCCAGGTGGCGCCCGGGAGATTGGCTGCTTGTCGAACGTGCAGTTGGAGATGGCGATATCGGTGAAGCCCCCCGGACCGGATTCCGTGCCCAGCTTGAAGCAGTTGGCAGATGTGGCGACGTGACAGTTGGTCACGGTCATGTGGGCGCAATCGATCTGTTCCCCGAGGGCAGGGCTCGATTTCAAGCAGATAGCATCGTCGGCACTGTTCACGCGGCAGTTCGAGACCCTCGCGAACCGGCAGCCATCGAAGTCGATCCCGTCCGCGAACGCGTTCTCGATCCAGACGCCGTCGACCACGAGGAACTCGCTGTCGATGAAGCTGATCGAGTAGTTCGGTGCGTAGATGATTTTAACGTCCCGAACGGTCACGTTTGTACATCGCTTCACCGCGATCGGCTTCGGTCCGTGGCGATGGGGGCGGTTTCCGTCGATGGTGCCCCCGCCTTCGATGCGCACGTTCTCGACCCCGTCGAGACGAAATAAACTACAGTTAAAGTAGGTTGTCTCGTTATCAGCATTGGGGTTATAGGAGAGGTCCTCGATCATGTCGATATCGTCATCATCCCCGATAGCAATCGTCGCTCCTGGGGAGATGTTAATGGTGATGTTGCTTTTCACGTGGATCGTGCCCGAAACATAGCGTCCTGGTGGGAAGTACACGCTACCACCGCCAGCAGCGGCGCAAGCCTCGATGGCCGCGTCGATACAATTCGCGTCGTTTGTTTTCCCGTCGCCCTTTGCCCCGAAGTCCTTCACGTCGAACATACACGTGCACCTGGTTCAATTCAAGAATGCTAGTGTATTTACATTTATTATGTATAAAGTTAAGGAAGATCTCATCGCCAGGCTCGCTGCGTGGGGAAAAAAGGTTTCGTTCATCGCGGGCTTGTACCAGGTCACGTCGACGGCGAGTAGCCTCGCCGGCCCGGGAGTCGAGTTGGATTTCTTGCTTGTAGTGGACCCTGGCCACGATGCCAACGCGGTACTCGAAACGCTCAAGATTTTATTTAGCGACGAGCTCGTGATCGCGCTGCTCGTGCCATCAGGAACCACGTGCAACATGGTAAATCTGCACCTGAAGGGCATGCCGCAGGTGAACGTCTTCATCGCGACCCCGGAAGACGAGCTCGTGCGCGAGTTCCTACATGCGGGCAACGCCTCGGCCCTGGTAGAGCGTTCCAAGCACGGGAGCTTGTTGGTTGAAGACAAGACACGTAGTGGATTAAGCTCCAAGGATTTGGCAACCGCACCTTTCATCAAGCGGCGCGTGTCGAGCATCTTGCACAAGTTCGAGCTCGCCGCGATCGCGCACCATCAATCCGACTATCTCGGGTATTATTCCATCTATTATCCTCTCCTGGTGGAAACCCTCCATTTGCAAGGGATCCTGGAAGGGAAAGCCATTGCTAACGGTAGCATGAAGCACTTGCTCAACGCAGTCATGAGCGAGATGGAGCAACAATATTTCACGAGGCACCTGCTGAACGTTGGATTCGGCGAGGCGAATGCGGCCAGGAGACACTTCATGGACTGGTTTCTTTCGCTCATCGAGGACGTTTTCGCGAAGTTCGGCGCTGAATCACTCCCGGTGCCAATCGAGTCCATTGCACATTTCTGCGAGTACATCAACGACGTCTATTACCTCCGGAACTTCCGGCCGGTGCAGAGCACGGACAAGGTGTTTCGGTCGTTGGCACCCGCAGCATTCGAGGGAGACCCTCGGCTCGAAAGATGGTTTGTCGAGAACAATATTAAGACCATCATAGACTTGCGCCGCCCGGACGAGGTAGAAAAGAGTCCTGACGATGCGGCACTTGCCAAGAAGCTCGGGCAAACCGTTTACTTGCTGAACTTCAACGCCGACGAGGTCTCGGCATCTGACTACACCAAAGGCTTGATCGGTTGCAAGGACAACGTGCGGCTGATGTTCGAGGCCATGCTCGGCTCCCCTGGCAGCACGCTGATACACTGCGGGGCGGGGAAAGATCGCACGGGTATAATATCCGCCCTCGTGGAGCTGCTGCTCGGCGTTCCCGAAGAAAAAATCGTGGCTGCCTACCTGTTATCGGGACAAGATACTCGTGAGGAGCGCATCGTGCAAGCGCTAGGCTACATACGGGATCACGGCGGTGTCACGGCCTACTTGTCATCGTGCGATTTCCCTGTCGAAAAACAGAAGCAATTGATAAATAAATTAAAAGCGAGCCAGGCATCATGACCATCACATCGGCAAAAGGGCTGAAAATCGAGACTTTGACGACGCCGGTGCCGTTCGAGCTCCACCACGCGCACTGCTCCGGCATCGTGGCATTCCCGGATGGCGAGCTGGTCGCTGTCTTTTACTGGGCGATCAAGGAGGCAAACAAGAAGCAGAAAATATTCATCTGCCGCAAGAAGCCAGGAGAAAAGAAATGGTCATATCCAATATGCACCATGTCACATCCACGAATGATGACGGGCAATCCGGCGATATGGATTGCTCCGGACACTGGATTACTCTGGCTATTTTACGTGAACTCGCCTGGCGGGTGGGCGGCTTGCAACCCCCGCTGCGTCTTCAGCGAGACCCGCGGCATGGCCTGGTCCAGGCCCCAGAAGCTGTACTGGTTCATCTCCCGCGGCATCAAGAACCCGCCCATCGTCACGAGGACCGGGCGTTACGTCCTGCCCGCGTACATCGAGTTCCGCGATTATTTCAGCGTGTTCTACCTGTCGGACGACCAGGGCAAGACCTGGAAGGAGCGAGGGCGGGTCAAGATTCCCGACGACGAGGTGCCCGGTGCGGTGCTCCAGAACCGAAAGCGCAAGTGGGGCAGGCTCGTGCTCCAGCCGACCATCGTCGAGCGCAAGGATGGCTCGCTCTGGGCGCTCATGCGCGCGGCCCGGCCCGTGGGGAAGATGTACGAGACCGTGAGCACGGACAACGGAGAGACATGGTTTCCAGCTATGCCCTACATCTTGCCTAATCCTGGCGGGGGCTTCCACATGATCCGGTTGCGATCGGGTAACCTGGCCGTTATCTACAACCACGCGCCCGTGCCCGATGAAGGCCACGGGTTCGAGCGCAATCCCTTGTCAATCGCCATCTCGGATGACGATGGGAAGTCGTGGAAGTGGCGGCGCAACATCATGGAAGCCCGCGGCGACGACGTGCACGTGCGGATCGGTGGCTACCCGACCATGGCCCAGGGTGCCGACGGCACCATCCATGCCACGTGGACATATAGCTACATTGGCGAGGCGATGGGCCAAAAGGTTAGCTTCAGCGACATCAAGTACACGTCGTTTAGCGAGGAATGGGTGAAGCAAAAACCGTTTTTCACGTCTGCCTGGGAAGAATAATCCCACACGCTTGCACGACAACTCGTGATACGATCATGATAAAGCAAGCTGACGGCATTACGATCGAGACCCTTACCACGCCGGTCGCAAATAAATTACACCACGCGCATTGCAGCACCATCGTCGCCTTCCCGGACGGCGAGCTCGTTGCCGCGTGGTATTGGGCAGTCAAGGAGGCGAACATCGACGAGGAGATATATATCTCACGGAAGCTGCCCGGGCACGAGTCTTGGGAACGGCCAGCCGCGTGGGGATTGAAATCTCGCATTTTTTTCGACGGTAACCCTACCTTGTGGATAGCACCGGACACTGGTATCTTGCATATCTTCTATAATGCTGGCTGGGGCTGGAGCTTCGTGTTCGCGAAGCACAAGACCAGCACGGACCGGGGGCGGACGTGGAAGGCCAAGCGAAACGTGTACCCGCTCGTGTCTCGTGGGGTGAAAAATCCCCCGATATTGACATCCAAGGGTACTTACGTCCTCCCTTGCTATGTCGAGTTTAAAAACCTCCGGGGCGTGTTCTTCATCTCGGCGGACAAGGGGGTGACGTGGAAGCAATCGAAATTCGTCGATCTCCGCCCGGACCTCGTTCCCGCGGGATACGAGGCGAAGAAAGGGCGGCAAGTCGAGCAGCCGTCCGTGATCGAGCGGCGGGACGGCACGATATTTGCACTTTTCAGGAACGATGGCCAACCCATGCGCAAGATGCTCGAATCGACGAGCGCCGACGGCGGGTTCACGTGGACCCCGGCAACGAACGGGGTCTTGCCCAACCCAGCGGGAGGCTTTCACATGTTGCGGCTGGCCAGCGGGAACGTCGCCATCATCTACAACCACGCGCCGTCCCCCGGGAATGACCGGAAATGGCGTAACCCGTTGAGCGTGGCGCTATCGGAGGACGACGGGACAACGTGGTCGTATCGCAGGAATCTGCTCGAATGGCATCAAGACGAGGAGGGAAACGCGGAGCAAGAAACCTTCGAGTACCCGACCATGGCGCAAGGCCCTGACGGCCGCTTGCACGCGACGTGGTCGCGATCCCACGTCGTGTCCTTGAACGGCGTGGCGCAACGGGTCACCGATATCCAATACACGAGCTTCCCCGAGGCATGGGTAAAGGAACGCCCGTTTTTCGATGATGCCTGGGAATCTAGTTAGATAACACATGGCATTAGGACCTCAAATCTCGGAAGTCAATGATGAATGAGCTCGGAAATCATGCCTATCTTTCAACTGGCATGTTACATGTGCCCTGACTCATCTTCGAGTTTCCGTCGGGGAAGGATCCCTTCCACAAGGCTTAAAAATTGCCCGCCACCAGCGACATCAATCCCTTCAAGTGTATTGATTCTACCATGCACCGCATTTCCCTTGGTACGCGTGATTTGATACATTCAACTTGGACAAGAGTTGGCTAGTTTGTCGACCCCACCAACAAACGGTGGGCGTAACTATCGCGAGTACCAAGTGATCGCCATTAGCACGGCGATCATCTTCTTGAGTTTCGTAATGGGTTATGGCATAGACCTTGCAAACAACCTTGCCAACATCTTGATGCTCGCGGGTTCGCTCCTCGTTCTCCTGGCCGCGAGCAACATTGTCCTCGAATTCGCTGTCAAGCTCGCGGAAGCCGCCGGGGTCTCGGAGCTCGTCATCGGTCTCACGATCGTCTCTATAGGGACGTCGATCCCAGAGATGTTCACGGCTATCTTGTCCTCGGCGAATAACGTCGGGGGATTCGTCGTCGGTGATATCTACGGCTCCTACATCACCCAGCTCACTGCCTTTTTGGGCATCATCGTTCTATGGGCACCCAGGACGGTGAACAAATCGTTCGTGCCGGACGTGAAGCGCGATGCGGGCCTCATGATCTTCGCGCTCTGTTTCTTGTCGTTCAACCTCCTCGATGGAAATCTGACACGCATCGAGGCAATCGTCTCCGTTTCCGTATTCGTGGCGTATACCATCCTTTTATACAAGTCGACGTTGAAGAGCCATGTCAAGCAAGTGGCACAGATCGTGGCCACGGAGTCGCTCGAGGAGATCGAGGGCGTTCACACCAAGAAGGAAATGCGAGATATAATCGCGACAAAAGAGGTCACGGGCAAGTTGGACATCGTCCCGCTGCGGTTGAAGAAGTCCAAGGCGTTGATCGCCTTTTACATCGGGATGGTACTTCTAGGAACGTTCTTGTGTCATGTCGGGGCACACTGGATGGTCGAGAGCGGCGTGTACATTGCCCATACCCTGTTCGTGCCGGATTACATCGTAGCCGCGACCATCGTCGGGTTCGGGACTGGCCTCCCCGAATTCATCGTTTCCTTCATCGCGGTTCGCAAGCGGCGTTACACGATCGCGTATGGCAACTTGCTCGGTTCGAACGTCGTCGATCCACTCCTTTCCGTGTCGCTCGGCGTTTTCACGAGGGAGATCGACATGGGCACCGCCGCTGCATATCGCGTCATCTTGACCATGTTGCCGATAGCTATTCTCGTCGGGATCCTCATCATTGCCATTTTTTCCAGGAGGATCACGTCTCGAGTGACCGGACGTGCTTTTGGTGCCACTTTTCTCGCGCTTTACGCGCTTTTCTTGCTCGTCGGCGTTGCCACGAAAATCTAGCGCCCTGTACGATCCGCTTCGTCTATTTTACCCGGAAAAAGGTAATTGTATCGCGTCCTCGTTCAGTCAGAATGTAGATCGGTTCTCTAAATAGCAGTCCTTGAAGGTACCTTGATGAATACAAATGACGTGAAGGCACTCGTGCACTGGTACGTGACCACGCGCTGCAACTCGCGCTGCAAGACGTGCTCGATCTGGTGCGACGACCGGTACAAGAGCGAGGAATCCTCCCTCGAAAGCCGGCTCGGCCTACTCGAGCAACTCAAGGCTATGAGATTTCTCTCCATCGATTTTACTGGCGGCGAGCCGCTGCTCTACCCTGGCCTCCCCAAGCTCATCCAGGCGGCCAAAAAGATGGGCTTCATGACGTGGCTCACGACCAACAGCCTTCTCTACCCGAAATACGCAGAGGCCTTGCGAGGCGCCGTCACCCAGCTCAGCTTCAGCCTCGATTCCCCCTTCCCCGAGCGCAACGACGAGATCCGCGGCATCCCCCACTTCAAGAAAGCCATCAAGGCGATAAAGCTGGCCATGTCCTTGGGCGAGATTCCCATGATCAAGGCCACGATCAGCAAGGAGAACGTCGATGACTTGCAAGCATTCGCGAACCTGGCCCGAAAGCTCGGCGTGCTCATCGAGTTCAACGCGGAATTCGCGTACTTCGGCAATCCGGCTCTCGATCGACCGGGCATCGGGAAGATCCAAGCGATGAAAGGCCATCCCAACGTGATCATCAGCAAGCCGCACCTGCAGTTCATGCTCGACGGCGGGAACAACCCGCGGCGGCCCGAGTGCCACATCGGCCAGAACATGATCGTGATCGCGCCCGACAACTCGTTATATTATCCGTGCATGCATTTGGTGCAAGAGCACATCCCGTTAAAAAATGGCAGCATCCGGGAGACCATGGCGCAGATGCGCCAGGATGGCCACGTGGAGAAAGTCGGCCGGTTGCCATTCTGCCGCCGGTGCACCATCCCTTGTTACATGGAACCCGCGTACACGACGAACATCGATAAATACTTCGTGCAATGGTTCGCCGGCCGGCTCGATTACGTGAGGAAACGCCTCGCCCTCCAGGTCGCCAATAGGTTCGGCGCCCCCAGGGAAAAAGGAACGCGTGGCTACCGCTGAAGGTGATGTGATCATGGAATACACCATCGACCTGTTGGAAGGGCACGTTGAAGGGCTTTACTGGTTCGGGAAGGGGAACCACGACCTCTTCAGGTTCCCCTCATCATCGTTGGGCCAGCTGCGCAAGGACGTGGCGTTCCTTGCCACGAACACGGCGGGCGGCTGCATTCGTTTCAAGGCGCGCACCGCCTCGATCGGCATCGAGATCGTGATGCAGCCGTCGCGTGCCTACGAGAAATTCTCGCGGGCCGGGCAATGCGGTCTCGATGTCTATGCCGACGGGCGCTACATCCACACGTTCGTCCCGCCCCGCGATGGTTATTTCATCAGCGTCGCGGAGACCGACGGTGCCCGGGCGCACGAGTACGCGATTTACCTCCCCACGTACGCGTCCCTCGAATTAAAATCTATCGGTGTTGACGAGGACATCAAACATCCCGCACCGCACGCGGTCAAGAAGCCGGTCGTGTTCTACGGCTCATCCATCACGCAAGGAGCCTATGCATCGCGGCCGGGACTTGCCTACCCGTCGATGCTCGGGCGTCTCCTTGACTTCGAGGTCATCAACCTAGGTTTCTCGGGCAACGGCAAGTGCGAGCCTGAGGTCGCAAACCTGGTCTCGCAGATCGATGCGTCTTGCCTGGTCATGGATGCTGGCGGGAACCTCACGGCGCCAGAAGAAGAAGGATTGATTCAAGCGAGATATCCCGCGTTCTTGAAGACAATCCGAGCTTTACATCCCGCGATGCCCATCTTGATCGTCAACATGCAGCACATCGGGGCGGCCACTTGGGATACACGGTTTCGACGGCTTTGCAACAAGGTGCGTGACGCGATAAGGGAAACACGTGATCAGTTAACCCGCTCCGGCGACAGGGACCTGTACTATGTTGATGGTATGGATATGGTCGGGCCCGAGGACATGGATTGCACCGTGGATGGCACTCACGCGAACGACCTAGGCTTCCATCGATACGTTTCAGTCCTGGCCCCCGTGTTGAAGCGGATATTCGCGGAAGCGAAATCCTAGTTGTGGTAACAGAAAACAACTTATAATAGCCAGCACGTTAACATATCAAAAGCTGGAGCGCATCCCAGCACCTCGTGTAACTCTACTATCCTTGCCCTCCGGAAACGTCAATTGGGTATGACGCGATGAGTCAAAAGAAACTCCTCTGCCCACTTTGCTTCGATGACGAGGTCGAACGCGTCAAGCTGACCTCCCCAGAGGGCAAAAAGCTTGTTTCTATCTATATCGAAAAGGTCGTGAACGAACGGGAGCGAAAAAAACTCCAGGTTCTAGGCCGGATCCAATCGTCTGAAGCTATCTATATCTACCATTGCTTGCGATGCCAGAACCTGGAGATTTGGAATAACGAGTTCAAGAAGAATCTCGTGAAGCTGTCAATCATCGACACTGCGTCCGTCCAAGCTCGAAAGAAACCGCAGAAGTTGCCGTTTACTATCACGAAGGCCCAGAAGGAAATCATCTATGGCCTCATCATTGGCGCGGCGATCGCGTTCGTGGCATTCTACGCGTTCCTCTACGCGATGTTTTTTCTCGCTCGCGATCAGGTCACCTCGTTGCCGATACCGTTTATAAACACCAGCACCTTTGAAAGAGACGTGCATGTCTACGTGCTCTTGCTCGTTGGTCTTTTCGTGCCAGGGATCCTCGTCTTTTCGTATTTCATCTTGTGGGTCATCGACAAGCGGATCAGCGTCCTCGAGTTCACCATGAAACTCCACCAGCTCGTCTATGGCCCGCATTTTTACTTCCTGGAATATAATGCCAAGTACGAGAAGACTAGCTTCGTTGCGAGCCTCAAGCGGGCCGGCTACGGCAGCACGCTCGTGCTCGGCATCGCGATCCTCATCCTCGAGAACTTCTTGATCATCCCGGACTTGCAGAAGGTGTTCTGGAATGCCTCCTACATCACTCTCGTTTCGCTGGCCGTCAGTTTACCCCTTCTTCTCATCTTCTTGAATATCTCGCCCTTGCTCACCATGGAGGTGAACCTCTACTATTTCGACAAGAAGGATCGCATCGTGAGGAACGTGGGCTCCTGGCTGGAGGATGCCCTGCACTTGCTTGCAGTTGTCGATATCATCGTCACGAGCATCATCATCCTCGATTCCCCGATCGATCCTGCATGGTTCCTCGTCATCCTCGGGTTCGTGCTGCTGGTCTTCGTGCTTTTTCTCGTGTTTACCATTGCCTTCAATAAACAATACCATTCCCGGTTGAAAGACAAGTTCATCCAGTTGTTAAAGGGGAAATATAATTTACCGGTTCGCAAGGCAAGCGTGTTCCAGCAAAACTATTATTGCAGGAATTGTGGTCAGGCTGTAGACGTGGTGCAGCAAGACCGTTGTGCGAACTGCCACACGCAAGTCCACAAGTGTTCTATATGCGGCGAGGTCGTTGACGTGCGTCATATCGTCGGAAAAAATGTGAAAGGGATTGACATGGGTGAATCCAACAAGATCACGAATCTTATCGATAAGATGGAATCGAAGATGAGCGGGGGTGCCAGGAAGGAAACCCCGTCAATTCAATGCCCCGTTTGCTTGAAACTCGCGCACCTTGACGAGTTCGTTGCCTGGCTTAAACTGAGAGGGAGCTGTCCATTTTGCAAGGAACGCTTGAATTTCTACGATCTCTTTTAAGATATTATTACAAGCGTTCAACACACATGTCCCGCTTTACGGTCTTTCGCGATCGCCGTCAAATAACAAGTCCGAAACCATGGCAGTGCCACCTTCGGTTATAGATACAAATTCCTCCTCGCGATGCGAGAAGCGGACGTGCATTATATCATGTTCCTCTCTTTTCTTTGTCCTCGCTCGATAACTCGGATGTTCTCGTGTTGAGCTAGCATGACGTTTAAGGAGGCTTCTTTTATCCAAATTTCTGGTCGAAAGGACTAGTTGGAAGAATCTTTTTGTCTCGTCCGGCGACAAGAAGCAAACCATGAACGTCGGAGAAGCCAGGAACGTCTCGGCCTAGGAGCATTTCAAGGATTTTATGGATGATTTGGAGAAGATCGTCGGTCTATAAAATACGAAAGAATTGATCAGCTTGTCGATTGAGTCGTTCTTGCTGAAAAATCAAACTATTAATAGCGAATATGAATAATAATCCAATAGAGTGACAATAAATGGCGTTCGAGACTGAAATCGTCCTTATCACGAGGTTTTGTCTCGTCGGGGTCTATTTCTACATGTTCTGGTTCTTCCGGAAGAATTACATCAAATCGAAAGCGGCGGGATTCATTAACAAGTTTTTCGTCGGCTACGCGTTTTTTTTCCTCGTACTGTTCGGTTTCCAGGTGGGTTACTCGATAACTGAGATGGGTGACTACTTTCACTGGTTTTCAACGGCCTGGATCCGGGGCGATTTCCTGGGATACAGTGAGCCCGATATCATTGCCCCGACGCTCTTCCTCTACAATCTCGTCCAGCCAATCTTTATCCTTGGAATTGCATCCTTGATGCTTCTCATCGCGGGCCAGGTTTACCCCCTTGAGCTAACGTTGAACTGGAACAAGGCCATCATCACGAAATATCTGTTGATCGTTGCTGCCGGCGTGATGACGATATTCATTCCCGTGCTCACCTGGACATATTACGCGTTTGGTTTCTTGTTAGCGGCCATAGTAGGGGTAATCATAGGCTTGTTGATGAATATTGGCGTGAACGCCAAGCTTGCAAGGATTTCCACGGGCGAGTTACGTCGTCGTTCGATTACTATCATATTCGCTTCGATCCTCTTCTATTTAGGTTTCATCTGGACGCTAGAGATCAAGGAGATCTCGCTTGGGGATTTCGCGTGGGATACCGCATTCGGCTCGATATTGCAGGGTATTTCCGCCATCCTCTATCGCCAAGGGCTTCGAATCGCTCCGACGAGCTCGGAAATAGCGCGATCGGCCGCCCTCCGAACAAGAAACCGCTTTCTCGCGTATTTCTTTGGAATAATAATCGCGTTCTTTATCTGTTTGTTGATATCGCTGGTCATGTTCCCCGTTGAATATTCCATCCTTGAATATTCCATAAGCACTCTCGGCGTGACCGGGCAAAATCCGAATGGATGGTATTTCTTCACTGCAGCGCTGTTCGTGGCTGCAATCGGGCTCATTCCCTATTATGTAATTCTCGTCAAGTTGCTGGGTTCTATTAACAAGGTGCTTGCCGTCATAATGTTCATATTGTACGTGCTCACGTCGGCCGGTTTAATCATGGCTGGGCTGTTCCAGGAGGAGAGTGCCTACAGGAGCCTTCACTTGATTAGTGCCTACATTGGATTCGGTGGCTTTTTCTTGGCTGGGATCTTCACGTGGATCCTGGTCGGCATGATGATATCTCGGCAAGAGGGGAAAAAAACTCGAAAGATCGTGCCATATCTCATTGCGATCGCGAGTTTATCAACTGGTGCTGCCTTGTTCATCATCCACCTCGTCTTAGATGAAACCGGCATCATCAACTTCGACGGCGATCCGTATGGCCCTTTTATCGGCTTCCCGTTCACGGAATGGCTCCTCGTCATCACGATATTCGTCGACAAGTTACTGATCGGCCTCATCATAGCGTCGTTCTTGCCGCATCGTCAACCTATATAATATCGAAAGTGAAGAGCTTATTTCATCTTGCTTGATTTAAACGTATCTGGTCTATAGCCACCATTTTTTCTGGATAACAACCGATCCATGTATATCTTATTCGGATCCATCATTCGTATTCACATTTGGAGCCAGAATTGCATATCCAGCATCTTTTGCGACACGTGGCATCCCACCTAGCGTCGTTTTCTTGTTCAGCTCGAATGAACGGGCCTTCCCGATCAGGTCCGGCCGGCCGATATGGAAGGCGGTCTTGGCTTTTAGTACGTCCAGGATCAAGATAAGGTACCTTTCTTTCGTCATAGCATCCTTTCCAATCACGTTCGTTCGCCGGGCCTTGTATACTTGGATGTTATGAGAGAATGCACGCTCGATCGCGCTTCGCAGTGCATATAAAAGATTGATATCATCATCAGTCCAATGTAATGGCACGAAATCCTTGTTAATATATAGATGCTCCCCGAGTTTGTGAACATTTTGTTTAACGATGTTTTTCCGCGAGTTGATCAACGGCACGACGTTTTTAGACCAGATCAACTGTAGATTTTCGATGGAATACGGGCCGGCGTCGGCAAGGAGCACCTTTG
>JAUQYZ010000214.1 GCA_030587475.1 Candidatus Sigynarchaeum calidifontis | reverse complement strand
TCACTGCAGCTCGTGTTTCGTTTACCGGATCTCGAAATCCTGTCGTGAAACTCGCTTCGATGGCACCGGATGCCGCAAAGCTATGCAATTTGCTCCATCTCGAGTCTTTTCTTTAATCCACTCTCAGCCTGCAAGGTACAATTCTGCAGGGTGTAGGCACTAACACCGTTCTTTTTCCACGTCAGGCCTCGATAAACACCGTCGTTACAGGAAGAGTATAAAAGAAGGATAATAACTTATGATCTCAAGATATTAGCCCTTTTTCAAGATCGCGTTGGTTAGGGTCATGAATGCCTTGTTCACGTTATCTCCATTCTTGGCACTCGTCACAACAGCATCGATTGCTTTTATCTTATTCATACAATCGTGAATTTCTTCATCCGTTGCCTCTCTAGTGAGATCACACTTGTTCGCGATCAATAGGATAGGGATGCTCTCTCCGGCATTCTTTTTCAGATCTGGTGCCCAAAATTTGAGAATTTGATCGAAAGTTGATTTTCGTGTGAGGTCGCCAACGATGAGTGCACCGGAACTGCCCTTATAGTATAAAGGTCTCATTGATAACCAGCGCTCCTGCCCGGCGACATCCCAGACCGTGAGCGTCGCCTCGTCGCCGTTCTCGAACGTGATCTTCTTGATGAAGATATTCGTGCCGATCGTGGGACGATAATCCGCCGAAAACTTTCCTTCCACGAAATTTTTGATGAGACTCGTTTTCCCGGCGGCGTGCTCGCCGATGATCACCACTTTGAGTTTGTATTTTTGCGGCATGGGCACCATTGCTTCCGATGAGATGATCTATGATCAATACCTACTCTGCGAACACATAATAACCTTGCATGGCCCAAGTTGGAAACGATTTATTTGGTGAGCAGATGGATGTCAAGATCCCTTCTTGTTTGCGAAGTTATGATCGTCCGAAGGTAATCAATCTATAGAAACAAGCGCCAAAAACGGCAAAAACGGCGACAACGTGAACGATGCCTTCATGCGCCTCACCAAGGCCATCCTCAAGAAGGCATGATTCGTTCCCCAAGATATCGTCTCCAGACATCCCCTCACCTTCTAAAATCCAACGATCATCTGGCTAAGAAGGCGATCGTGCTGGTCATCGCCAGGGCATTAAACCAATTCTTCTAGGAACAAGATGCTGGCACCTTGTAACTTACCCTTCTCCCTCGCGAGGATTTCTTTTTCCTTGGTGAAGAGCGCGTTGGAATTCGTGAGCTTGGCCGCCGTGATCGTCGCGTTATCGCAAAAAGAAACGGGATTGATTGCTTTCAAATGCGACAAGATGATCGTGAGTTCCCACGTAAGGTCCAGCACGTCGAGACGGAGGTCGTTCGTCAGCGCGTGCATACAAGTGTATGCGAAATTCTCATCATTTGTCTTGCGTTCGAGCACGTAGCCCGTCTCGGCGACCGTGATCTTGCTCACGCACGCGTACGAGACCGTGCCATCAAGTATGTTGTCGATCAGTCGAACTGCTGGAGCATGAACCTTGTCGCTATCGATGAAATACCCGACGAGAACCGAGGAATCCAACGCAAATCTCACGAAATGCCCTCCTCTCGATATCCTTCGTTGAATACATCGCTCGTCTCCCGCGAGGAGACCGGCTTCCTCCCCGCGCGCTTGTACACGAGATCCAGAACTTGCTGGGCGGATTTCGCTGGCGGTTCGAGTTGTTGCGCGATGAACGCTTCCAGGGCGCGCCGGATGATCTCGACCCTGCTCGTACCATCTCGCTTGGCGATGCTGTCGAGTTTTTCCGCCAGACCTTTACCAATGCGAATCGAGGAGATGGTCGTCTTGTCGTCCATGTTTCTAGTATCGCGGCACGGTGATATATGCTTTATGTCATCTAGCAAAAAAAGACCTCCTCTTGATACCATCCCGACGTGGCTAATCGCTAGATTCTTCGTCGAACGAGGGCATCGTGTCAGGAATCCCGTGCAAAACAAGCGATAAATAGCAAACGACATTCTAGACCGCGCTATATCGGCTGAAGGTGCGACGAGCCATGGAATCGATCGACAAGCTGACCCGCGAGCCCGACCTCGTCATCCTGGGAAAGGACGAGCGGCTCTTCGTCCCGTCGTCCAGGGGCTTTGCGGGCTTGACCGTGTTTTTCATCGTTTCAACGGCCGTGATCGTGGCCTACTTGAATTTCATCCTTTCCATCGCGGTCCTCGCGGTTGGCTTGGCGTGTTTTGGCATCGTGCACGCCACCAAGACGCGGAAGCCCGGCACGCGAAAGGAACTCGGCATCGACGCCGAAAACGGGGTCGCGTGGGTGCGCGAGGTCAAGAAGCGCCGCGTCGCCGCGCTACGCGCGTATCCACTGGCGGACATCGTGGACGTCCGGATCGACGCACTCGCGAGGAAGGGCGTGGTACAAGACCAGTCAGTATGCATCCGCGAATGGGCAGCCTACTTGATCCTTGGCGAGCATCACGAGGAACTGCTCTTTTCAAGGCTGTTCAAGTACTCGTGGAAGCTCTTGATCAAGGAAGGCCCCGAGACCGAGAAGCCCCTTGGAAATCTCGGGGTTTCGATGCAGATACCGAAGAACAAGCGGGAGGAGAAGAAGCGTGCCGCGGGGGAGGCGGTCGCGAGCGAGATCACGGCACTCATCACGGGATTCATGGAGCGCGTGGCGGCCGGAATGCGTGAACCCGTTCAAGTCGCGACCCGGATCAACGAGGACGCGTTCAAGGCGGTGCATTCCGAGTTGAAACGGGGCAGGTGGGACCAGATCAACAGGAAAAACCGGACGACGCGCCACGCGTACCTGGTGCTTTTCATCATGGATTTTTTAAACGCGGTGGTCGCGATCGGGCCAATAGAGGTAATCAATCGATTGGTGGACCCGCTCTACGATTTCAAGCCTCCCTTCGATTACGTCGGCTTCTGGTCGGTGTGGCTCGTGCTGATGCCATCGATCTTCGTGCTCGTTTTCGTGCTCACTGCCAAATCGTTCTATTCCCAGATTTACGAGGTCCCGAGGGGCGACATCGAGCTCGCCGCGATGCCGCTGGAGGAATACAAGGTGCTTGTCAAGCAAGTCGAGGGCCGGCGCCTGGAGGTCGCGCAGACCTACGCGCAAGAGATCGGCAGGAAGCAATACGGGACCATACGCTTCGGCCACTACTTAATCCTCGGCCTGGTCGCGTTTTTCGCGATCGCAGCCATCCTCCTGGTAATATTACGTGCTGAATGGGCAGGTGTTTACCTGGCCGTGTTCGTCAACTCGATGCTCCTCGGGTTCTACGGCTTGTTCATGCAGCGGGACATCAAGGGAAAAAGGTTGCACCCCTTCGTCATCGACGCCACGACGGGGATGGTGGATGATCTCCGCTATTCAAGCAAGGGGAAGGAGACCTACCACGAGGCCATCCCCGTGTCATCGATCCACCGCGTGCGGCTCGATATCTCGACGTACGATCTCACGCTCGATGGCAACCGGACGCGCTATCACTGGTGGGGCATCTACCTCTTCACGACGAAGTATGAACTCCCGTACCTCTTGTTCGTCAAGAACGCGAACACCGGCATCGTGGATCCTGGCGAGATCGCCGTCATCGGCGACCGCGTGCTCGAGGTCTACCAGGCAATGAAAGCCTTGATCGAGCGGATGAATGACCACGTGGAATTCGAGGTAAACACCAACAAGAGCCGGATGGTGCAGAGCATGGGCGGGGTCGCGAACATGGCGCCGACATCCCACATGTGCATGGGCGCGCTGGTCATGCTCGGCATCGTGATCGCGTGTTCCATGTTCCTGGTCATCGTCGTCACGATCGTCGAGGGCAAATACGCGGTGGAGGCCGGGTTCTACATCGCGGCCATCGTCGGCCTCGTCCTCGTCGTGGCGCTCTTGCCCACGTTTTTGAAGCAGAGGTATTTCAAGATCTGGTAATCCGCCATCCAAACATATTAATGGCCGAGTGATGATGGAACACTTGGTGAGATGCATGCCTCTTGACAAGCAACACATGCTCGACGTGATCATTTCGACCTTAAAAAAGCATGGAGCGAGCGAGATCTTGTTATTTGGATCCTTTGCAATGGGCAGTGAAAATATGAAGAGCGACGTGGATATAATCGTTGAATTCAAGGAAACAAAAAGCTTGATCGAGCATTTACAAATATAAATGGAGCTCCGGGACAAGATTGGCCGAAAAATCGACATGTTCACGAAAAAGAGCATCGATCCCCTCCTCATGGAACATATCATGGCACAAACCGTGGTGATTGGTTGATGAACCGGGACGCTCTATTCCTGCACCACATCTTGGATTCAATCGTGAGGATCGAAAAGTTCGTTAAAAACAAGAGCAAGAAGGATATCGAAACCGATGATCTCACCAGCAGTGCGATCATTCGTCAGTTCGAGATTATTGACGAGGCAGCAAAAAATTTATCGGAATCATTCAAGCACCAAAACGCCACCCTTCCATGGCGTGCAATCGCGGGAATGCGTGATAAACTCATTCATGGTTATTTCGTTGTTGATTTTGATGAAGTATGGAAGACAATACAAGCCGATCTTCCTCTATTAAAGGCATTCGTGGAAAAACACGTGAAATAACCCGGTTCTAATCCCTCAAGGTCTGGTAGGCGCGAGCCGAGAAGATGCAATCCTTAAAGGTTCCGGGGCGAATCATGCAACCGGGGAAACCAGCATGCAGATCGACATCTCTGATGCCATCGAGCCCGGCTCGCTGACCATCCGCATCGTGACCACGAACGAGACGAGCGCGACCTTGCAGCCAGACAAGCGGTTTGCCGAAGCGGTCGGCCAGCCAGGCGCCGCCGCCAGCGGCTTCTTGGCCGAGCACGGCCTGGCAGCATGGGTCGAGATCAAGCACGGTGACCAAGCAGATTCGATCTTGTTCGATACCGGGGGCATGAACGCTTCCTTGTTGCACAATCTCGGGCGCATGAACCTGAAATTGAGCGACGCGGGGAAGGTGATCATCAGCCACGGCCACTTCGATCACACGGGCAGCCTGCTAAAGGTCATCCCGGAACTCAAGCATGGCTGCGAGTTGATCATCCATCCTTTTTCCTATGTCCAGAACCACATGGTGACGACGGTTGGCAATGAAGACGTGCCGCTCGCCGATTTTTCGAAGGCCGTGCGCGAGCTCAAGAAGGCCAGGAAAGTAACCCACGAGGTGAAGCTGCCGTCACTGGACAAGCCGCAAGTCGAGAAGCTGGCATCGGAACGCGGCGTGAAGCTCGTCGAGGGCGGCCAGCCCGTGAAGGTGTGCCCCGGCACCGCGACGAGCGGGGAGATCGAGCTATTCGACCCGCGCGAGGTCACGCCGGGATTCTATCTCTTGAAAAGCAAGGCGGACGTGGTGAAGCACACGTTTAGGGACGAGATCGCCTTGTTCATGAACGTCAAGAACAAGGGGCTCGTCGTCCTCACGGGGTGCGGCCACACCGGGATCGTGAACACCATCCGCCACGCGCAGAAGCTCACTGGCATCGACCGGGTGCACGCCGTGATCGGCGGGTTCCACGAGGAGATGAGCGCGGAAGCAGACATCGAACGCACGATCCAGGCATTGAAGAGCTTCGAACCGGCGATCGTGTGCGGCATGCATTGCACGGGGCTGGTGTTCAACGCGAAGATGCTCGGGAGCGCGGCACACGTGCAAGGCATCGTCGGGACGGAATTTCACTTTTAGGCATCTGCCATCAATCCTTTTCTTTAATGCTGCTGGTATATTTACGTGCAATTTTCCCGCGTGATTACGAGCATGTTGCCCGACATCCCCGGCACGGAGCCAGCCATCATCTCGCCGAACCTCGGCATCCCGGCGTTCCTCGATCAGGAGGCCAGGGATCCCGGATCCAAGGATGTATACAGGTTCACAATGAATATCATCGGCCCGCGGCAGCTGAGCGCCGCGCAAGTGCAAGAACGGCTCGCTGGCAACGTCACCGCGGTGCCGCTCTTCGAGGTCATGGCCGGCACGCGCCGGCTCCGGCGTGGTACCCCTTTGCCTGTCCAGCTCGCCCCCGTGCAAAGCACCCCGTGCTTGCTGCTCGGTACGGTTCCCCTGGCGAGCTTATACCAGAACCGCCAGGATCGCCCGAGTTATCTGCTCCGGCATGACTTTTTCGGCAAGGATCGCGCCTTGTTCCATGTCACCGCCCGCATCGACGCCGGGCAAGCGCCGGCCGAGTGTCATGAGTGGTTGCGGCGACACCCGTTCCTCATGTTCGACCTCGTGCAATTGTTCCCGGGCGGCGCGCAAGTTAAGGAGCGCACCTGCTACCATGCTGTCGTGCTGCGCAACAAGGACTACACGTCTTTCCACGTGGCCCAGATAACGGACCTGCACATCGCCCAGCGTTGGGACGAGGTGCTTGACTACCTCTCGGGATTCCTCGGACCATTCGGCGACATGCTCGACGTGCAGCGGATCACGGATTTCTTCAAGAGGCGATCCAGGGGAAAGGCCGGCAAGAAACGGGTACAAGAGGGCATCTTCCAGGAGACGGAATACAACCGGTTCAACCCGCTCAACCGGCGCTTCCAGAATCCGAACAACAAGCTGAGGCAATTCATCATCTGGGCGAACCAGGCGGCAGCGCGCGAGCACCTCGACCTCGTGCTCATCACGGGCGACATCATCGACTACTGCTTGAAGGAGGCCATCCAGAAGACCGGCTATTCGCTGGGTGACACGAACTGGGACATTTTCCTCCGTATCATGCTCAACCTTCCGATCCTGTACCGGCCCGGCTGCGATCCTACCAAGATCGTGCGCCACGAGGAGATGGCCGTCCCCATCTTCACGCTTCCCGGCAACCACGATGTCCGCGTGCACGGTTATCCCCTCACCGCGATGGATTATTACAAGTATTTTGGCCTCACCCGCTTCGAGGCCCTGCTCTACAAGGATCCCGTCAAGCTGTCCACGGAGAAGGCGTTCATCATTGACAAGTATTGCTTGAAGCCATATTACCAGTATATTAACCCTTTTGATGACTATTACATCAAACTCGGCAACCACCTTTTCATCATGCTCAACTCGGGGGCCGACAGCTTCCTGAACATCAAGAGCTTGCTCATGGCCAACCCCGGCTGTGTTGGCTTGAAAGACACGCAGCACACGTTCGCCCGCCGGGTACTGGAGTCGTGCGCCCAGTCGCTTGGCGACGGCTCGACGAGCTTCCTCTTCTCGCACTCGCCCGTCTTGAATCCCACCCTCAAGGGTGCGATATATAAATACTTCCAGAGCGTGCTGCGTGGCAAGAAGTATGCCCCGCCGGAATTCTACAAGGAAACCAACTTGAGAGCGCACGGCCGAACCGACACGAATGCCGTCAACGACCTCGATTTCGGGGTCGGTACGATCTCGAAAAACCGCGACCAGATCTTGAAGTTTCTCCAGAAGCACCGGCTGACGGCAATTTCCGGGCACACGCACCTCCAGCGCGAGTTCCGCTTCCACCTGCAAGGCACGGTTGACGAGCTCAAGCCCTTGTCGATGGACGATATCTTGAAGAAGGGGCTCCTCACGGTGACCTGGGACGATTACACGGATAACGAACCTCCATCATTCGTGCAAGACAACCGGCCGTTCGTCATCCAAACGCCTTCACTCGGCTTGCGGCGTAAGGAAGAGACCCACGAGTACGGCGCGTTCCGCGAGATCGTGTTCCTCGGCGACAAGCTCGAGGGCATCCGGGTCCACTACTTGTCGAGGCTGGACAACTATTTCTAAGGCTCGATAACTATTTCTATAACCAGAACAGCAAGCTCAATCCTTCGAATAAGAGCACCAGCTCGGCGCTGAACAGCGCGAGCATGACGACGTGGAGCCTCGTGTCGAGCACGAGCTTGAATGCCCTCGACGTGTCCCAGATGGGCCGTGCCATGATCTCGCCGGGGTTCTTGAACAATCGAGCGGTCTCATGACTCTTTTCCTTGGAATTGGTCCCGGGTTTTTCCCCGGCTAGCTTCATTCGCTTGGCGAGCCCGATGGAGAAATCGACGATGTCGAGGACCAGAGTAGATCCGATGCCCGCGACGCCGGCGTATAACAAGTGCTCGTACCCGACTTGATCCGCTCCCGTGTACGATGCTATCGACATGGCCAGGATCGCGCCGAGCATGGCGAAGAAAACGGTCAACGTTTTCCACGTCGGCGCGACGAAGACCGTCCCGATCACGAGCAGGATGCCGAGCAAGATGCACAAGATCACCGAGGCGAGGGCATAGCGGGCGAAGCTCCCGAAACCGATGAGGGGTGAAAGGCAGATCCGCACTGCTGCTTCGATCAAGAACATGCCCATGAACGCGAGCAGGGCACGCATCATCCTCCGCCCCGTCAAGACGATGGCACAGTCGTAATCCTTGCCCGTCCGGCGCTGCTTGTCGAACCAGACCTGCCCCGTGAGAACGAGGACGCACGTGACGGTTCCCACGGCGATGCAAAGGGTCGGCGAGTATGTCCACATCTGAATCTCCTCCAAGGATTCACGTGACGATCTTGTCGGGGACGAGCATCACGCCCCCGGGGCCACTCCGCCGCAGGAACACGGAGTCCAGGATGTCCATTGTGGGGGTGTATGTCTCCAGCTTTATCCCCGTGGCATTGAAGAACAGCCGGGAAAATCCCGCACCGTTGGTCCGCTTCTGGACGTACGGCTCATCCTCGATCATCGTGGCTTGGATCGTCGCTCCGTTCCCCAGGCACACGTACGTGTGGTTGTTGTAATATTCGCGCCGGTACTGGTGGACGTGTCCGTAGACGACGAGGGACGCGTTGTATTTCTCGATGATCGGGGCCATGATCTCCATGCGGTTGATGTGGTAGATCACGACGCGGTAGTCCATCCCCTGGCCCTTCTCGAGCGTCTGGTTCAGCCACGCGAAATGGGCCGCGTTCCGCGGGTCCGAGGGATCCACGTGGCTCCTGCTCCCGATCTGTCCGACGACAAATTGCGTGTTGCTCCAGTTGAACGTATAAAACACGTCTCGCCCATTTTCGGTTATCCCGAAATACTTGACATACAAGGAACCCGCGTCGTCGATGCCATCGTGGTTCCCGGGGCTCGGTACCAGGGGGATGCGGTCCGTGTAGGGAGACTCGAGAAAAAACTGGTTCCAGAGCCCTTGATCTTTCGAATCGTCTGCAAGATCGCCGGCATTCACCAGGAAATCCGTGTCCCCGGCGTTCTTTATCGCTTGACCGATCGTGTTGTAAAAACCCATGCCCAGCAATTGCTGCGTGTCCGAGATGAGCGTGATGTTGAACTCCTTCAAGACGGAAGGAGCCGTCTTGAACGACCGGACGGCATGTAGTTCCCCTGCTGGTACCGACGACGACGCCCCGGCCTGGTAGAAATAGCGCGTGTCCGGAGCCAGACCCGTGAGATGGAACTTGTGGAAGGTCGTGAGCGTGGCATTCTCGCGTTCCGTCCAGTTGCTTAGATCGGTGCTGTATCTGATGTAAGAACTTGTCTCCTGCGAAGTTTCCCACGTGACGTAGACCTCCGAATGGGGATCCAGCCCGCACCAGTGCACGAAAGGCGGCTTGTCCAGGGGCAACGTGGCCTCGTAGATGTAGCTGCCCGCAATGTACCCGAGCACGGGCGAGAGAATCAAGAACGTGAGGCCGAGCTTCTTCCAGAAGCGGACGAACTGATCCTTCGCGTTCGCGCTGCTCATGGTCCCGTATCAGCTTCCACGTTTAATAGGTCTCTGGCAATCGAGGCACGGCGTTAGGAAGGCGTGAAGGTTTTAACGCCCGCGAGGATCGTCTATTTGACAGGCGACTGCTCGTGACGGGTATGAAAAAATCGACCAAGGTCGCGGCGGGGCTTCTCGCCATCGGCATCGCCGCGGGAGGCACCCTCGCCATCTTCGCGTTCGCCGTGTTCCCGCTGCCCCCCGGGCAGGCACCGTCCTTGCGGCAGCCGCTCGAGGATTTCAGCACGTTCATCCAGTTTCAAGGCTTCAACAGCTCGGGCCACAACGGCATCGATTTCATGGTCAACGCGTCGACGCTCATCGTGGCGCCCTGCGACCTGTTCGTCATCGAGGTGAAATGTTGGTTCAACGAGCCTGGTGGCCACTGGCAGACCAACGTGCGCGCCCAGCTGAGCTTCGCGTGGACGCTGGAGGTCGCCTTCGAGTCCTGGGCGACGGACGAGCCGGCGGGGAGGCTGCAAGAACAAGCCATCGTCGTGAAAGCATGGACGCGGGTCGCCGCCGGCGCGCCGATGGGCACGCTGCTGTACGTGGCGGACAGCGCGCACATCCACTTCATGATCCGGGAAAATAACGTGGCCAAGTGCCCGTACACTTACTTCACGCCCGCGGCGCGGGCCAGCCTCGACGCCGCGCTCGTGGCCATCGGCCACGCGACGCCGGTTTGTGTATAAATCATTTTAAATGCAAAAAAAAGGCAAGAAATTGGATTCAGCCATGAAACATGGAATCCAGCGTCCCTTTCGTGCCTACTTGCCCGCTTTGACCGCGTTCACGATCGCCCAGACGCCGCCTACCGCGCCGCAGATCAGGTTAGCGAGGACGGGGGCAGCATCCAAGATCTCGGTGTCCGCGGTGCCGATGATGTACAGCGGCAAGGCGGCGATCAACAACACGCCGGGGAGCCATGCCACCTTCCCCATCTTGAGCACACCGAGCCCCGCGAGCAGCGCCAGGACGGCGCCGGCGGCAAGTAAAATGGCACTGATCGGCATCACAAAATCCCTGGGTTATCATCAAATATTTCCCCGTTACCGAAATCGATCATCTGGAACTCGTTCTGATAGTGATAGGCTCCGAACACCCACATCGCAAGGTTGTTTTTGATACCGAAGGCCGGGATCGCAAATCCCACGAACCCGAGGATTGCAAGGAGGGGCTTGAGTCTATTAGGTTTTTCCATCAGTCTTTATCTTTTCTGATCAGTCAGACCTTGAATCCATATTCAGAACGACAATTCCTTGTTGATCTTTCCCAAAATAAAGATACATTTTTAGCGGATCGGGTGGTGAAAAACGCCGTCCGCGTTCTCGATCTAAACCTGGAAAACGGATAAACACTAAACATACAAGAAAAAAGCAATAAATAGCTGCTCAATACCGGAACGGGTTGCGGGGCATGTAACTGTATCCGGAGTACTCGTCGTCCCCCTCGCCATCGTCATCTTGCCCGTCCTGGTGGCCCATCGAGTGCGGCACGTTGCTCGCGCTCTGCCAGCCGAATTGCGGGTTGTCGCGGTTGGTGCTGGCGCTCTCCGAGACGCCCGGGGCGCGGATCGTCTTGATCTCCTTGTGGATGAGTTCCTCGATGCGGGCCACCGACATGAGCTCGTTCTGGGCGCATATCATGATGGCCTTGCCGCGCTTGACCGTGCCGTCGGCTTGGTTGAGCCGTCCCGTTCGCCCGACGCGGTGGATGTAGTTTTCCGCGTACTGAGGCACGTCGTAGACGATCACGTGCGTGATGTTTGGGATGTCGAGCCCACGCGACGCCACGTCGGTCGCGATCAGGTGGTGGATCTTGTGCGCCTTGAAGTCGTTGATGATGCGCTCGCGGCGCTTCTGGCTCACGTTGCCGGTCATGGCGAGGATCGGGAACCGGAAGTCCTCGGTCAGCCGCTTCTCGAGGAACTCGACGCCCGATATCGTGTTCGTGAAGATGAGGCAGTGCTGCGGCTTCTCCTCTTGTATGATCTTCTTGAGCATGCCGTACTTGTGGTTGCGGTCGAGCACGACGTACTTGACCTGCTCGATCTCGTCCACGACGAACTCGTCCTCGTTCTTGCCGATCCGTATGATCGTGTTCTTGCCACGCGTGATCGCGTGGATGCTCTCGAGGATCTCCTGGAAAATGGTCGCGGAGAAGAGGAGCATCTGCACACGGTCGTGCGGGAGCTTGCCGAAGAGGTATTCGATGTCAGGGAAAAAGCCCATGTCGAGCATGCGGTCGGCCTCGTCGAGCACGACCGTGCGGACGGTCGAGAAGTCCAGGTAATTCTGCTTGTAGAGATCGATGAGGCGGCCGGGCGTGGCCACGACGATGGCGATCTCCCCGTGTGAGAGGCCATCCTTCTGCTTGCCGTACTCGACGCCGCCGTAGATCTCGAGGACGTTGATCTTGAAGGGGCGGCCGACGGCGCGCATGGTCTCCGCGTCTTGCAGGCATAATTCCCGCGTCGGCACGAGCACCACGGCCTGGACGGCCTTGACGCTCGGGTCTATCTTGTCGATGATTGGTGCTGTGAACGCCAGGGTCTTGCCCGTGCCGGTCTTGCTCTGCGCGACCACGTTCTGGCCGCGAAGGGCGAGCGGAATGGCCTTGGCCTGGACCTCCGTCGGCGTCACGAATCTCATGGTTTCAAGGACGCGAGGCAGTTCCTTCTTGCGCCACTTGATATCATAAAAAGAGTGGATGACGTTGTCCGATCCCGCATGGATCGCCGGCATGCCATCGTGGTAGGGCGAGCCATGACTCTCCCGCCTCTGGCGGGCGTGATCGTCTTTCCATTTCGAGTTATCCATGAAGACTACACTTTTATTGCGTTACCAGACACTACGAAACGATCACTTTGGTGTTTTCGTTACCTTGTGCTGTACGCGCTTTTTAAGTGAATCCTTGCATAAATCTCTTTTCAAGCCCGGGTGCCATCTCGACCGATCCCTCGATAATACGTGTATGTATCGTTCTCGATGATATTCGCCCCCTTAGCCCCCGCATATCGAGAAGAATATCAGAGCAACACGCGCGAATCCCGCGTGGAATATACTCAACCCACCCACCAAAAAAACCAAAAAACGTGAAAAAACTATGCACTTGATCACCGTACACCTCCCGGAAGCCTATCTTGAAGGACTCGACAGCCTCGTGAACGAACGCATCTACCCAAACCGCTCGGAAGCCATCCGCGTCGCCGTGCGCGACATGCTCAAGACCGAACTGTCCATGTTCTTGAAGCAAGCAGAGAAAGCCGAGCAAATCGAGTAAACACCAGTGTTCTCTTCTATTATTCCCACATTCCTTCATTTTCTCTTCTTTATCCCCCCTCACGACACCTGCCAAGAACTTGGAACCTTCATGAAACGGGGGAAATCACGTTCTTTCAAGAGATCGTTGCCAGAAAAGTGCCCGTGCTAGCGATACCGAATCGTCTCGTCCATAAACTATTTATGATTCACTGCACAGACACGGACGATCGTGACATGAGCGGCGAGCGTTCGTTCACCATCCGGAAAGGCGTCGCGGACGACGCGGCGGGGATCGCCCGGGTCCACGTCGACGCGTGGCGTTCCACCTATAGAGACCTCGCTCCCGGCGAATACCTCCGATCCTTATCGCACGAGAAGGGAACGGAAAAGGTCAAGGGATGGTTCGAGCATCCTTTCAAGGGTCTCGAAGTGTTCGTCGCCGAGGAAAACCCGGGCGCCATCGTAGGCTTCGCGACGTGTGGTTATAACCGGGACAAGCGGCAGCCGGGTCTTCCTCCCCGTCCAGGCTCCTCAGCAAGCGTTCTATCAATTGAGCTCTCTCGGTAACTGGAAGATGAAGCGCTTGTTTTTTGATATCCTTCATTTTCGAGACCAGACGTGCTTCACCAGCAACTGATCTTTTATAAGGAGCAAGTGACAATCCTGGAAGATGGAATAGGCTAGGCGATTTCACGCGCTTCATTCTTCTGCCAGGCGTCGTTTCAACTCTACGATCTCCTTGTCTTTCTCGGCGAGCTCCTTCTCCATCTTCGCTTTGTACTCGGCCAGCTCCCGCTCCTTGTCCACGACCCTGATGATGTTGTCCACCGGCACCAGGATCTTCCCCGGCACGCCCAGCTTCTTGGCCGCCTGCTCCTTCGCCTTTTGCACCATGCGCACCACCAGCGTTGCAGTCTGGTTGAAATCGATGTTTAGGCTATTTATCCCAACCACGTTAATAAATACTGACATGGCGGTTTCGGGCTGGCGAATCCCTCGAACACGTAGAGGAAGAAGATCCACGTCTTGTCGGCAGGGTTCCCCTCGAAAGCCGCCATGGCCATGCCCCGTATCGTCTCCATCGTCGCCATCGTGAGCGTCTTCACCTCGATCGATGCCATCGTGTCGTCGAAGTAGATGTCCACGCGCTCGCCGCTACTGGAAACCTCCATCCGTCCCGTCGTCCCGAATTCCAGGTATTTTCCCAGTATCTTGAACACGTGGTACTAGGCACTCTTGTCCGCGCCCTTGGTCTCGTCCCGGATGTATTGCACGACGTCCATCACGCCCTTGCAGAAGTAGACGCGGACGTCTACGGGTTTCCGCCGCACCCGCACGAGCAGCGCATCGCGCAGCGCGGGCACGAGCGCCGCTATCCCCGCCTCGCGTTCCCGCCAGGTCTTGTCCATGAGGACTACGTTCATTCAAGGAGATTAAAAGACCCGAACTCCGACGAATTTCTGGACAGGATCCTGCCAAGAAAGCTGAACCACCTTGAAAAAGGGGAAATGACATTCTGTTAGATTCGCTCGCTCGTGGGCGCCGCAGCAGGGGCCGCGGCCGCGGATGTCTCTGCAGCCTTCTCCTTGCGAAACGCGGTCGAGAGCACGACGCCGACGATGGCGATGGATATGCCGATGACTTGGAACGCGGTCGGGTAGACGCCGTAGAACAAGGCTTCGAACAAGAGCGGCAAGAGGACGTAGAACACCGTATAGGCCGGGACGACCGTGACCGCTTTTCCCCTCGTGTAGCCGACGTTGGTGAGCAACAAAGCACCCACGCTGGCAACGAAGGAGATGTAAAAGAAGATGTTCGCGAACGCGCTGAAGGCACCGAGCTCGACAGCCCCTCCCGTGCTACCTCTACCGGACATGCTCTTGAAGACGTTGTCGAGGCCGCCGCAAGACCCAGCCACGATGCCCCATATCAATCCCCATAGTCGCTTGGTACGCATCGTGTACACGATAATGGCCAGGAAGGCGGCGCCAAGCACTACCATCGACACCCCGAAACTCGACCAATTCACCGAGGAGGATGTTGGCCGATCCCAGAAGAGCGATGCGATACCGAAGAGCGTCGTCCCGCCGATGATCGCTGCCGCGCCCGCCAGCTCGCACTTGCCGATGGGCTCCTTGAGCACCTTGTACGCGTAGGCCATGACGACGACGATGCCGAGGCCCATCATCGCGGAGTACACGGTCGCCGACGAGCCGATTATGGCTTGCGCGACGATTTGGAAGACCGGCTGTATCGCGGAGAACGAGATCCCGACGAGCCAGATGACCCCTTTCTTGGCACGGGCGTTCCCCGCCATCTTCTCCTTCTCGAACAGCTGGATCCCTTGCTTCTGGAGGGCCTTGCCCAGGTTCAAGGTGCCGGCCATCATCAAGCCGAACAAGATGCCCCAGACGTCCTGATCGGTTATGTACAGCATTCTCTGTTCACCGGTCACGGAACCTGGTCGGTGGCATATAAAGGGATATTAACGATATCGGAACCTTCCCCGGGTGGAAACGTTCGTTACACGGTCGTAGATGGCATCGGGTGCAACTCCAGGCTCGCTTCAAAAGGTTTTAAACATCACCGGCGGTCATCTCACTAACAAGAGTATGCAGACGAGAATACTCGGTGCAGCACGAGGGGCGAAGTCACGATGCCGTCCCTGGACCCAAACATCATAGTGATCGACAACCCCGAGTGGTTGCTCCAGCAGCTTGGCTTGAAGCCGGCGAGAACTCCAGCAGATAGCCCGAAGATCTTGCTATATCTCTGTGCTTACCTCGGCCTGGGCTTGACTTGCGTGGGGGCCAGGGGCTAGGGCCCCTGGCCCTGGACAGGTATGACGAGGCCATCGACATCGCAAACCAGTCGATGGCATTCGGCAGCCCTGTCAGTCATTCCATCTCTCAAACGGTGATCGGTGAAGCCCTTTATTACAAGGGGAGAATCGAGGAGTCACGAGCAGCCTATGAACGAGCCGCTCAACTAAATGGTAAAAACACGTTAGCCTATTTCGGTCTCCTCCGCGTGTTGCTTCGAAATAATAACACCGAAGGCGCGAAGGCCAAGCTCGGGATGATCCAGGCTATCGATCCCGATTCGTTCGAGATCCCGTATGCCCTTGCCCTCTGTGCTGCGGTCGAGGGCCGATCCGACGAAGCAATCAAGTACCTCCAAGAATCCATCGATAAATTTCCCTTGCTGAAAAATGATTTGAGAGACGAACCCTTGCTCGTCTCCCTTGGCCAGGATCCCCGGTTCGTTTCGCTGGCAAAAAAATCATTAACTCCAAATCCAATCTCAGTCGCGTTTTATGTGGTTTTTGGCCTTTGTTGCGGGCATATATGGGGCATCTATGTATTATCGTTCACGTATTTCTCAATAGCACCGAAAAGTTCAAAACCCGAGGCGTCAACATGTATCCATCATGATCGAATACACCCTTAACGAGACAACAACGATAAAAACACGATATCCAGAAGAGCTAGACTTCCTATGTCCAATTTGTGGCTATCCTGTCCATTTTTGCTTTTCAAGGCCAGAGCATAATTACCACGACGTGGATCG
>JAUQYZ010000231.1 GCA_030587475.1 Candidatus Sigynarchaeum calidifontis | reverse complement strand
TTCTCCGGGTTCGTCTTGGTGCCACTGCCAGGGCGTGATGGCGCTGGCGAGGCCGGCGCCGAGGTCCCGGCCCTGCGCGCCCGGTTTCCACGCACCACGTTCACGATGCAGAACACGCCGATCGGGAAGGACGTGCCCAGCGTGACGGGCAAGCACCACGGGTCGAACCGGTTGATGACCATGTTCGCCCACGGCACCGCCAGGAAAATCCCAGTCAACGAAGATGGGTCGAATCCTGGCTTCCGAGTCGCCTTCGATGCATTGCTGTAGTACCACAGCGTCCCGATTGCTGCTAGCGTTATCCCGATAATCAACGCCCAGTTGATGGCGTTCATCGTTTGCATCAGTTCGTCGTGAGGTGGAAGTCCGCTCATCATGGCTCCTGCCTCGTTTATCATTCATGGCCTCTGGAGGAGGCCGATGACGATTATTATCCCGACGACGATCCCGCAGCACGCGCAGTAACAGCCCAATCGCTTGAGAATATCCTTGGCCCCTTCCTTGTTGATGTGCCGTGGCGGGATGCCTTCCAGCTTGCACCACTTGTCGAGTTCCCAGCCCAGGTCACCCAGCTGGGCTGCCACGGCCTCGGTGATCACGCGTGCCGTGACCCGCCCCTCGCGAGCGGGGGCAAAAGCCATGGTGAACGTGAATTCTCGCACGCGATCCCACTTGTGCTTGATCTCCAGCGAGTCGGCGGCTTGTCGTTCGATGACGTACTGGCCTGCATACATGTGCTTGCCGTTCCAGAAATCCACGGCTCGTGCGACTGCATCCGGCACGGAACCGGACACTTCAAACGTGAATTCTCGCTTCATGGCGCAACGATCACCTTTCTCCACCACTTCGTCTGTCGAAGATCCTTAAGTACTCCTATAAAGCTGATGTCAAGTCACGGATCACCTGTCCATGACCGGCACGGGGTGCTTGCGAGCACCCGTTTTTTATGAAAAAGTTACTTTCGCGTGCAATTCGATCGTGGTGCGGGCTAACGGGCTAACGGGCTTACGGGCAGCCTTGTTGAACTGCATTTTCACCCGTTGTTAAGAGCCCAGCATTGCATTAACGGATTGATAAGGATGTAGAAATATCCGGCCCTTTTCGTACAATTCATGGTTCAGATCGGTGGATCTTAGCATGAAGGCCACTTATTCCCCGATTTTTGCACGATGATGAGGTGAATGCATCGCGGTCGATCTTTCCATCAAAGAATTGAAACACTATCTCGTGATGAAGACGTCGGAGGAATTGAAGGAAGATATCATCAATCTTGTCAAGTTATTCGAAGACGTGAAAGAATATTACATTGCCAAAGTCAATCCTGCGTCCGAAGCGGGCGTCCTCGGTAAATACAAGGCAATCGTGAAAGGGGAATTCTTGATACGAAAATCGGGACGCGTGAACCTTCGGTTTTCCGTGATGCGAAAAACCATCTCCGATTTCCAGAAGATTGCACGCGATGTCGCTAATGTTGCTGACTTGATGCTATATATCGTTGAAGAGGGGGTCATGTTTTCAAATAAAGTCGGCGGAATCGATGAACCTTTTTATAATAGCTTGTCATCCATCTACCGAAAATTTCTCAAATATATTGTAGATTGGAACCTGAAAGACCAGTTCCAGGTACGATGCAAGGAACTAGTAAAAGCATCCCATGATACCGGTTATGGATTCGGCGACGAGCTATGCAAGTTATACGATGATAACTTTCCGATATAACTCGTCGTGAAAAACTACAGGTACACGTAAAGATGTGTTACATCAAATGAAACCGCAAAAAAGTTCGATAAACCGGGAAGAAAAACCCCCCGCTTATTCACCACGTGAACTAGATGCAATTGTCGAGGAAGCAACCATCGACTCGTACGGGTTTGATGAGGAACTAGGTTCATGGGCGGTGTATCTGGAGGACGAGCTCGTTTTTCCATTCCCGGTTAGGGTCATCGGAAAAGCCGTTCAAGCAATTGGCGTCGAGGAACGTGACGGGGTGGTGAAACTAAAAGTAAAATCGAGCGACAAGCAATATTGGATAGATCTCCTCGATGTCGAGATCGTGAAACGTGCCGGGGAAACGAATCGGAACGAGCTGTTGATCTTAGCGTATCGACGGTGGTTTTCTCCCGATGGTAACATACCAGATTACGAAGAATGATTACCCGTGACTTCAACACGATAGCCAATATCACTCCGGTCTCGATATCACGACCAAAGGGAAATAGGGCAAAGGATTTGCCACGTGTATCTTGAAGCGATCGAAGGAGTGGAAAACTCGAATTATCGGGTTGAAAGAAGCAAACAAGCGCCCCACCGCGTTCTTGGAGTAAATTATGGAACTCTGAGTGCTCATCACGTGCGAGTCTGGCATGGGAAGCATGCCCTCATCCCATAGTGGCATCTGGAATCTCGAGCATCGTGAAAAGCTGCGTAACTTTGTCGAAGATCATGGCAAAAATGAGTCCGGCGGGTAAAAGGACCAAAAAGTAGATTTTATCACCGCGGATAATGAAATAAACAGAGTGTTGATCCCCAATATTGTTTTAACTTCAAGTGAAGGTGCAATAATGAATGATACAAGACCGCGAGAAATTAATCGCTGCGGCCAAGTACGTGGCGCTGGAGCTTAAGAAATTGCCATTCGTAAAGCACGTGGCTATCATCGGTTCTGTAGCTCGTTCTTGTAAAAGGTTGGAGGATGTCAAGAGATCATCGAAACTTGAGCCAGCTTGGCGGCGTAAACTTGCAAAAAAAGGTATCCCGACGTTTTCAGACCTCGATCTTGCCGTGTGGGTTGGTGAAGGTATCGATCTCGGCACCGCTCGCCAGGCATTGATAACAGGATGGAAAGCCTACTTGAGCGAGCACGAACACGGCATCTCAAACAACGAGTTTGATGTGTTCTTGTTGAATTGCGAAACAAACGAATATCTCGGCAATCTATGCCAGTATCGCCAATGCCCGAAGGAAGGAAAGCAAGATTGTCTGGTGGCAAGTTGCGGACAACCTGAGTTCTTGAAAAAGTACCAGGATTTCATCCTTGATCCGTCCGCAACCTTGAAAGAGTGCCGCATCGATCTCGCTTGAGTCAATTCAAATGGAGGATTCCACGCGATGACTAAAACGAACCAAAAAAAAGCCAAGATAAAAAAGAGCACGCGTACCAATGCACAGAACCAAGCAAGCAAAAAAATCAAGAGCTTGAGCGAGATCACGGAAAGAGAGATCGAAAAAATGGCTGCCTATCCTGCCATCTACGAGCGGGGATACGAATACCATTCACTCGGAAGTGTCGAAAACCTCCGGGTAACCGGGAATCGCATTCACGCCAGCATCGATGGCAATTTCGGCCAGTATACCGTGGACATCGAATTGGTGAACGGAAAGATCCTCGCGAGCTGTGACTGTCCTTTCGGCGGACCAGGATGCAAGCATATCGTGGCCGTGCTGCTCGATTATCTCTACAAGTCCAAGAAAGAAACTTTACCACAAATCGGTGATGATCCTGATGGTATTAAGAATTTAAAGAATCGAATCGGTCAACTCCAAAAGGCAGACTTGCGGGACGTGCTCGTCTACTTGCACAAGCGTTTTCCTGAAACTCGACGTATAATCGAAGAAAAACTGGTAGAGCTCGCCGATTTATAGTTGAAAAGATATCATGGCGAGAGACAGGCTCGCGACGGCGGCCATCGCCGCGTGCATGGTGGCCGCGGTGTCGACCTCATGCGACCAATCGTTGAATCTTTATCTAAATCTTTTGCTAATTCAGTGAATTAAGAAATTCACGGAAATGTCCGGTGGCAAGGTGTTTTACATCTTCTCGGTGAAGACGGCGGACAAGAAAGTGATCAGCAATCCGGAGGTAATCGAGGAGATTCGTGCGCGCCAAATCGTGAGAACATGGCTTTTTTTCCAGCCCCGTCAGCAATGATAAATAGACGATTTTCCACGGGATCAATCATGAATAACGAGGCATTGTTGTCCCGGATAACGATCCATCCGACGATCATGCGCGGGAAGCCGGTCATCCGCGGCACGCGGTTAACGGTTCAGCACATCTTGAAGCTGCT
>JAUQYZ010000188.1 GCA_030587475.1 Candidatus Sigynarchaeum calidifontis | reverse complement strand
AAGATAAAGAAACTCCGTGTCAAATCAGCGTGGGAGGCAACATTAAGCCTTGCAGAAAGGTTATCTATGATTTGGATGGCTTGACACGGATCTTCAAGGTTTTAAGGGGAACCATGGCTTCATCGAACACGTGAATCATGTCTTCGACAATTTGAAGGCGTATGCTCTTTCCCTTGTATTTCCTGCTGATATAATACCGGACATTCGCCCACCAGAACTTTCCCGAGGATTCGACGTGTCGCTTGTATACGCCATCCTTGTCCGGCCCATAATTGCTTGTAAAATGGCCTCTTGGCGACTCTGCAGCGAGCGTGCTTGTGATGGGGACTTCCGCGTGCTGCGAGGTTGTCGAAGTGGCGTTATCTTGGGTATTTTCATCGATAGTCCCAGTACCGCTATCGTCCCTTCTCTCAGATCGTTTCATTCTCAAGGTAGTGACCTGGATCCCGTCCTTGTCTTGTATGATGAGCTCGTCTCCCGAAACCTGGATAGAAATGGCTTCGTTCGCGTGGCCGGATCCGATCGAGTACACGTGATCCTTCCACCTGAAACGCCCATCCTTGAAAGTGGTTCGATGATAGATGCCGTTCTCATCCGGATCATTAATCCTCGCTTTACGAGCAACAGGCGGTTTACGGTGATGGGACCTCGCATGATTCTTTTGGACGCCGTTGGTAATGTCGGGCGTGCTTGGTGGAACCTGTGCGGGATTGGTCGAATTGGAGGATTGACGTTTAATCGGTGGCTCCCGTGACAAGTCTTTCTTGTTGATTTCTCGAACAAGCATCTCATCATGCTCGATGCGGATGGTCTCTAATGTTTCGACCACCTTGACGCTCGTGTAACCCGGCAAGCCAACCTGTATCTTGTACCCGTCAAACGAGATTTCCCCGTATTTGTTTGTCTCACGATTGGTTTCACGTTCCAAGAACTTGACGACGTCGACGGGTGGATCGGGCTGGCGAAGTGATTCCTTGAAGAATCGCGATGCAGGCGATTCGCTCGTGCTGCCATGCACTCGAGCGTGATACTCATCCTGGAGATACATGATCAAGTCTTGATTGAGGTGCTCGATGGTATACGGATTATCCGGTGGGGCTTCCTTGATCTTGACGCGAACCCAGGTGATGAATTGGTTCTCCACGGTCTCGTAGAACCGCTCTATCTTCCCCTTGCCTTGTGGTCGTCCAGGTTCGGTGTGCGTGATACCGATGGCATTTGCAGCACAAAAGAGCTCGAAATTGTTCAATCGTTCGCCTTTAGACGCGAATTGCGAACCATTATCCGTGTACATCTTCTCAGGCACGCCATGCTTGTTGATCGCCTCGTTCAACAGTAAGATGCCGTTCGACAGTTTCGCGTCGGTGAAATATCGGAAGCCCGGGCAGAACCGCGAGAAATCGTCTAATATCGCGAACCCGTAGACCCAACCAATCCCTGGTAGATGTATTTGACCTTCGATATCCATTTGCCACAACTGACCCGGATGGGTCATTTCAAACCGCTGGTACACCTCTTTTTCCACTTGTGCCCGCGTCTGCAATCCCGCGTCGTGCAAGATACGATAAATCGATGCTTTTGACACGGGTGCATGCCCCGACTTGATCCAATGCTCCCGGATATATGCCACGCCCCACGTGGGATATCTGCGTTTTATATCCGCTATCTCCTCTATTATCGAGACGGGAATTCGTCTCGACCGCGTGTGTTTCTGCCGCGGTGCTCCACTCTGGCACCCTTCTGGTATCACGCACGTGCAAGCATCCTTCTCTAACGCAGCGGCGATAACATTGTAAATCGTCTGGCGACTAACAGCATATTGAGTGGCCAGATCCATGACCGTCACGCCGCGAGCACGCGCGTCGAATATGGCTTGTCTCTCGAGCGGTGTCAAGTGATGGTACCGCCTTGCCGATCTCTTCGGTTTATTATCTTCTGACATGATGCACACCGTCGTTCACGGTGATGCACCTTGTTTCATGCAAAATCTTATGCTTTCAAGTCAGCCGGTTAATTCCCCCGAAAATTTTGGCGGAAATATATCACGAATCCTGTATAGCATGCCCGCGAAGCATTTCTTGCGTGCAAAGGTAAAACAGCGCGTGCCAGCGGCAAGATCTGGGTCTAGATTTGACACGACTTGATGTCCAATTGAAGCCGAATCTTGACAAATGCATGTCCTGAGAAAAACTGTCAAGATATAACTAGCAAGTCTGGAGCGGTTGTCAACTTTCGTGAGAAAAAATGTCAAACTATAACCTAGTCAGTGACAGTTTAAACGCCACGGAAATCTGGTGGCTTGAATGATGCCTTCTTAAGCCCCATCAACTTATCAGAGAACATCAAGGCCTGATTGCACATGTTGAAACTCGCCAAGGCGTCGATGTCGATCCGCGTCGGGGTAGCCAACTGGCTTCCGGCGGAGCAATTCGACGGGCTCATTGCATTGTTCGAAAAATACAAGGGGTTCGTGGACGGGATCGCGTTGTTCACCTCCGAAACCCATCCACCCTTGCCATTGGACGTGTTCGAGCAGCGGAGCAAGGTCCTGGCAGCTCGCATGGTTGCCATCAAGGGAAAGGGTTACCGCGCCGGTATCAACGTCTTGTCCACGCTCGGGCACCACGAGGAGAACCTGCCGCACAGCCTGGCCGGGAACTACCAGCACCTCGTGGATCCCGGCGGGAACGCGTGCAAGGGCACGATATGCCCCAACGACGAGCGCTCGAAGGCCTACATCAAGAAGATCTACGAGTTGACCGCCAAGGCGGGTCCAGACTACATCTGGATCGACGACGACGTCAGGCTCGCCGGCCACAAGCCCATCGCGAAATCGTGCTTTTGCGACGCTTGCATGAAGGTCTTTGCTGATGAATACGGCCTCGTGCTCACCCGGGACGACCTGGCAGAGCAATGTATGGACATCCCTCCTGGCTCGGCCACTACGATGCGGAGGCGGTGGCTGGACCACAACCGGAACACGATCGCCAACCTCTTGCAGTTGATCGAGCGGACCGTGCACTCGATCAACCCGTGCATCGAACTGGGCTTGATGACGGGAGACAGGTTCTACGAGGGGTACGCGTTCGCCCGCTGGGCTGACATCCTGGCCGGCCCCGGCAAGGTCGCGGTCATGTGGCGTCCCGGCGGGGGCTTCTACGAGGAAACGGTGCCGTCTGACCTCTTCATGAAGTCACACGACATCGGGCGGCAGGTATCCGTGCTCCCAGAGTCCGTGCTCCAGATACAGTCCGAGGTGGAAAACTTCCCGTACCAGCTGTACCGGAAGACCCCTGCCACGACGATCCTCGAAGCCGCGGCGCACGTCGGTGCCGGGTGCACCGGGGCGGCATACAACCTGCTATCGGAATCGGACGTCGGTTTTTTCGAGAACGAGCTCATGATCAAGCGATTGCAGAAAGCCCGCCCGTTCCTGGATTACATGGCCTCGACGGTCGGCAGGAGCCCTCCCGAGGGCATCTACACGGGCTGGAACATCGACAGCCAGCTCGCCGCTGGCGTGGGCGGGGACTGGTTCTTCGGCGGCATCGACAACTCGTTCGCGGGACAATTCTTCCAGATCGGCGTGCCAGCGGCTTACTCCGGCGATCAATCATCGGTCACGCTGTTCTCCGGGAACGGCATTCACGCGCATGCACGTGAAGGGATCCTAGGCATCCTATCCAAGGGGGTGTATATGGACGCGAGCGCGGTGCAAGCACTCGCTGCCCTCGGGTTCGGGGAGTACATCGGCTTCAAAGTCGGGCCTCTACACAGCATAGATTGCAGCGAGCTGTTATTGGCTGACGATCTCAACGACGGCTTCGAGAACATCCGCCGTGATGCCCGGCAGTCCTTTTACCCATACGCCGCGGCATCGTTGGAGCCGCTGTCGAAGAGAGCCCGCGCCCTTTGCCGCATGATCGATTACAGCGGCGCGACGGTCGCGGATTGTTGCATGGGCGTCTACGAGAACGCGCTCGGGGGCCGGATCTGCGTCGCGGGGTATTACCCTTGGTCGTTCCTGTTGAGCCGCACGAAGGCAACCCAGCTGAAGCGGGTTGCCAGGTGGCTGTCAAAGGACAAGTTGCCCGGCTTCATCGGCTCATATCATAAGATCAACATGTGGGCGCGGAAGACAATCACGGGAGAACCGGCATTCGTCCTTGCCAATTCTTCGCTGATGGAAGCGGACGGGGTGGAATTATATGTAAAAACGAGGGGGACGAGCATCGTCTTCACCGGGATGGATAACGAGCACGTCGAAATCCGCGCAAAGGGAACCGACGGCGGCTATACCATCTTCTCGTTGCCGCAGATCGGCGCGATGAACGCTGCCATCGCATGCGTGAAATAAGAAATGAAATGGGAAGGCAATAGGCATCATTACTACGTGCCGAGCGGATATGTCCCGAATTTCTTCGTGGCGTCGACCATCCACCGCAAGCGCTCCACGCTGACGCCCGGGTGCATGTTCGCCGGCGAGACGATGTACCCGCCGCCTTGACCGGCGGCCTTGATCGCGGCCTTGACCGCGCCCTCGACCTCTTGCCTGGTACCGTCCACGAGAACGTGGGCGATGTCGATGCCACCCATCAGACAGATTTTATCACCGGCTTTCGCCTTCACTTCTGCCAGGTCGACGCCGGCAGTGGGCTCGAGGCTATGCAAGCCATCGAAACCGGCATCGATTATGAAATCGAGCAGCGGGGTGATATACCCGTCGGTATGTAACACTGCCTTCTTGCCACGCTCGTGAATTGCGCTCGTGACCTTCTGATATGCGGGCAGTAACAAATCGCGGTAATCCTTCGGCGACATTATCGGCCGGTGCTTATAGGCCAAGTCACCGGACTCGACGAAGACCTCGCATCCCGCGTCCATGAAGCCCTTGTCCACGGCGATGACGAAGTCGGCGACTGCATCGAAGGCCTTCTTGATGAATTCCTTGTCCTTGTGGAGCTGTCGCGAGAAAAACTCGATGCCCATGCCTTGCCACGTGCTCTCGAACACCCCCGCGAGGTCGTTCGTGGCGATGACGAAGATGCTGTTTTTATTCCTGCTATTTATGGATTTGAAGAACCGCCTCGCGAACTTGGCGTATTTCTCGGCGGCTGGTCCCTCTAACCGCTCCTTCTGCACGTTCCACTTCTCGACCGTGTTTGTCGTGCCCCGGATGTAGTACGGGTTGATGTTGCCAGCATTGTTCAAGATCCGCCAGACCCGGCCGAACACGTCCGAGATCATGGGCACGCCAGCATCATCGAGCTCGTGGGTCACCTTGAACGGGAGCACGCCGACTTGCATGCAGTCGAGGCCGGTCTTCGCCGCGGCCTCGGCGCATCGGGAGAAGACCGTCGTCTGCACGCTCTCGACCAGTTGGTTAAATTCCTCGATCCAGTCGCCCTCGCTCTGCCGCTTGACCTGTTCCATGGTCTGAAAGTCGTCCATTTCCGGTTTCCCGAGTATCTTGTCCACATTATTCGCGTCGATCAAGATCGCGTGCGTCGGGACGCGGTCCGGCTCCTTCAGATCGAGAGCGGCGAGTACTCTCTCCCTCTGGTTCATTTTCGACTGATCATCCTCAAGATTTTGGTTGTCTAACTCGGCAACTGCGTTAGAGGATCCGCCACGAGCATTTTATAGGTTGACCGCAAGCGAGACAAGTCGATCTTGCTGCTTATGCATGGCCATTCCCTGGTGGGAATGGCGGCGGCGCGATGCTGCAGGTGAAAAGACCAAGCCGTGACCCGATGGCATGAATCCCGCCATTTATATCTCCCCCTTTATGCAATAACAATTAAAGGGGAAAAGGAGGGGGCGACCTTGTCCTCGAACCCCTTCCACGAGCGCGTGCCGCGCCCTGAGTTCCCCCGTGCGAACCAAGAAGCGTGGGTGACCGGACTTACGGCTGTTCCATCCCTGGCCTTACCGGGTTTGCCCGCAACGCGTTATTGCTTCCCTACAGAAGCAACCCACGAATCATCCACCGACCTGGACACGAGTTCATCACCCATGGGTGCAGCCGTGTGCCCGTTTCGGGAGACCTTAGCAAGATCTAGGCCCGCTAAGTGCTATTTGCGGTCAGGATAGCGTGATCCATCGGGGTTGCACTAGACCCCGCCTGCTAGAAAAAAAGAGGCTGAAGGTTAAATAGGTACCGGCACGCGTCACGTGCGCGCCAGGGACGATGGGCAGCTCGCCCCGTCATTTCATCTTCGCGGCGGTGCGCGCCACGTCGATATAATCCTTTCCCGCCTGCTCCACGGACGTGGGTAAGAGATGCGCAATGAAAAAGTTCCCGCCCTTGGTGATCGACCCGACGACCGACCCTTTCTTGGCCAGGTTCGTCGACACGAGCGACTCCGGCTCGGACCTGAGCATCGAATACCCGGTTCCCTGGATCTCGAGCCGTGGGCCGTGTTCCTTCCAGGTCTTCAGTACCTTCTCCGCGTCCGCCGTCAAGTCCCAGCCGCCCGCGGTGAAGAGCACCTTCCCGCCGGGATCGAGCACGCAGCCCATGTCGACGTTGGGATTTGCCTTCTGGAGGGCCGCGAAGAGCTCCCCGTAATCTGACGTTCCAGACATGATCCGATCTTCCACCCCGGGCTTAAAATACGTGAAGGGGTCGCCGCGCCGATGCATCGAAATGGGTTTTTAACCGCCATGCATTCGGTTCCGTGCTCCCCATCCATCCCGAAGGGTGAAACCATATGAAACCATTCCAAGTGTCCGCGCCAGGTAGAGTCTGCCTTTTCGGAGAGCACCAGGACTACCTCGGCCTCTCGGTCGTGCCGTCGGCCATCAATATGCGGACGGCCGTCAAGTGCTACGACGTCGCCGCGTCGTCCAAGCGCGTCGTGATCAACGCGAAGGATCTCGGAAAGACGATGGAGCTGGAGATCAAGCCCCAGTACGACTTCAAGGATTCCGATCTCGGCTATTTCCAGGCGGTCCTCGCCACGTTCCAGCGCCACGGGTACCTGGACAAGGTGCCCGGCTTCACGTGCGACGTCTCGAGCAAGATTCCGATCAAGTCGGGGTTGTCGTCGTCGGCGGCGCTGCTCGTTGCCTTCACGAAAGCGGTTGCCACGCTGTGCAAGGTGCCCCTCACGCCGCAAGAAATCGGCTGGTATGCTTATGAGGCGGAACATGACGTCATGGGTATCCCATGCGGTATGATGGACCAGCTGAGTTCGGCGATCGGCGGCATCATCCATCTCAAGTGTTCCACGCCGCCCGTGATAACCCCGCTCGCCGCGAAGGTCGCCGGCATCGTGGTCGCGGACACGAAGATCCATAAATCGACCTCGAACGTCCACTCGGTACGGGTCAAGGAAACCAAGCAGGGCCTCGCGAGCTTGAAAAAATACATCGATTTCGACATCGAGACGACGCCGTGGGAGGAGATCGAGCCGCACTTCAAGAACCTCGACGAGATCGAGAGGAAGCGCCTGACCGCTGTTTTCCGCAATCGCGATATTACGGTCAAGTCCATGCAACTGCTGAACGCGAACGCCCTGGACTACCCCGCCATCGGCAAGCTGCTCACCGAACACCAGATGTACCTGAACAAGTACTTCGAAGTATCGGTGGAAAAGATCGAGGCCATTTTGGCCAACGCGATAAAGGCGGGGGCGCTCGGTGGCAAGCTCACCGGTGCCGGACTTGGCGGGTCGCTCGTGATCCTGGCCCCCGGCAAGGAGGAGGCGGTCTCGAAGGCGATCACCGAGAGCGACGGCATCCCTTATGTGGTTGCCGTCGATCAAGGAGTCCACTGAATCATTTCTCGCAAATACTATCCCTTTACTTTGTTCCAATTTCGTCTCTATTAGCCATCTATACGAATAGAGATTAATCAACATATATTATTCTCGCAATTACTCTATCTTGCTCTTATATGGATCTCTCGTGGTGTGGGATAGATCTCGATCGCAAACATTTGCACGGGGTCATCTCTATTGATCGGAGTTGCCTCCCGATGGTGCCGCTCGTGCGGTTGGGATCGGGTCGGGGTGGACCGGATGGGTGCCTCGACTTGATTACAATCGTGCTCACAGAGTGCAGCACGGTGAAGGCAAACTGGGAAACTGGAAAGGCTGGTTGTCCAGTTCGACGCCCGCCCGGGCGGTCGTTCATCCACCCTGGCGTACGCCAATGATAAGAAGGTAAATTAATATAAACGACGACAGAACGAAAATTACTGATATTTTATACGGATAAGGTTATTCACGCTCGTTAAGAAGGAACGAGTTATTATTTCTTCCCCTAGGAGGTCGAGCATAGACCGGGCAATATTTCTTACTTCTCCGAAGACTGGGATAACCCCGTACGTCAAGGGGAACAAAACGACAACGGCGAGTTGGGATTTCACTTCCCTGCCTTTCACTTCATCCTTGAAATCCAATATACCACTCGGGCATGCCATTATGGCATAAAGATTCTGTGCATCGTTGCCAGAGATGCACATATAATTAAGGAGCGGGCCGGCCTTAAGGTTCGCTGCCTCTTCGACCAGCTTTTGGAAGGCGACGATCGTGCTCGCGGAAAACGAGGCGATCGACGAGCCGGCGGTCTGCATCTGGTCGCGGCCGTCGAGCGTCAAGCCATCCTGCGCGACGATGCTCAAGCGGGCAAAGACCGGGTTCTGCACGGAATCGAGGATCGTCGAGATCTGGTCGTGTATCTCGGGTGAACACGTGCCCGCGGGCGGGAGATAGCTCATTTCCGGCACCTCGTTCCCCATGTTGAATAGGTACAGGATGTTCCTGATGAACGAGGAGAACGTCTCGGCGTCCTCGACGTTGCTGTCCGGGTTGAACATCTGATCGATATCTTTCTTTAGCTGGTAAATAATCTTGCCGATCTCCTCGGCGTTCACGGGCCACGACGCGTTGAAGTCGTGGACGATGGTTAGGATGGTCGGCTCGATACGGATGTTGATCAAACAGATCTTCTCGAAGAAGACGAAGGCGATACGCTGCTTCAATATACCGAGATCTTTCCAGATCTCCTCGCTGAAGTTATACGTGGCCGCCGACACGCTGTTGATAGATAGCGGGTCAAGATCCATGTCCGAACTCCGCGAAACTTTTCCTATGGACAAGCCATTCTTGTCCGCTAGCAATACTTGCAACGTGGCTTTGTTCAAGCGCAAGATCATCGACAAGGACTTGACAAGGGCTTCTTGGACAGCCATTCGTGCCACTTTCCGTGTTTCACTCGCTAGTGATGTTATAACAGCATGGTCAAACTAATTAATCTTTGTTTCAATAGGCGAGTTAACACCCCCATTCATCAAAAATGGGAAGCCAGGCGCTCCTTGGTGCCCGGCGGTGGCTTACGAACCCGTACCGGTGGGCATTGACCATATCGTTTTCGGTTGGTCTGTATGCAAGGTTGAAACGGATCTCACGAAGTTCACGGTGAAATTAATACGCGAAAAATGACGCTCGGTCTGCATTTTCTTTTTTATTTTCCATCCCATCCCTTTAAGGTTTTAAATTAGTATCGGGGGCTGCGAAGGGCTCGAAGTGCTTGACCGCAAGGGCTCGGCGGTAACGGTGGTTCCGGCGGGTATCGATGGCTGCCGGTGGCTGCGGGAGCTCGAGTTGGCCCAGATGGAGGTGAAGACGCTGCCAGCGGAACTCGCCTTGTGTAAAAACCTTGAAAAGATACGCCATCGGCACCTGCATCGATCGGCAGTGCCGCCGGCGGTATGGAACATGCCATGTGGTGCTTTCGTGCAAGACCTGGATATGACCAAAACACACCGTCCCATCCGGGAAGATGATAATTGGTGATAAGTCTCAGAATAAAAAATGCGGGAGGTGGGATTCGGACCCACGAACTCCTGCGAGACGGGGTTCTAAGCCCCGCGCCGTTGACCTGACTGGGCAACTCCCGCATCAAGATGCCCTGGCTGCGACAGATCCAAGGTGCATGTCTAAGGAAGGAAAAAACGCACGCGCATTTGAACATGCCTCGCTAACGTTATCTTTTTAACGCCAATGAAATAGATAGAACTATCCAGGTTCAATACCATGATCGCGTGAGCATCGTGGCGGAACAAAACGAGAAAGAATTGCGGGTTCGGAAGATTGTCCAGGGGACGGTGATCGACCACATCACCGCTGGCAAGGCATTGATCGTGATGCGATTGCTCGGCATCTCGGAAAGCACGGGTGCCCCGATCTCGATCGCCATCAACGTGCCATCCTCGAAGCTTGGAAAGAAGGACATCATCAAGCTCGAGAACATCTTCCTTTCCGAGGCGGATTTCAACAAGCTCGCCTTGATCGCGCCAAAGGTGACCATCAGCAAGATCCATGGTATGAAGATCGTCCAGAAGTCCTACGTTTCTATCCCGGACCAGATCGTCGGGGTGGTGAAGTGCATCAACCCGACATGCATCACGAACAAGCCCGGCGAGCCGATCAGCACCAAGTTCGCGGTGCTGAGTAAGAAACCCCTCTCGATCAAGTGCGAGTACTGCGGGCGGCTGATGGACTTCAACGAGATCATGGCGAACTTGATCTTCAGGTGATGGCTTGATCAAGTCTTTGATCATCTTCGACAACAAGGAGGGAAGCTTGCTCTTCAAGTTTACCAAGGACGATTTCTCCCGGGAGCACGAGGGCATCGTCGTGGGCTTCTTGAAGGCGATCGACTCGTGGGCGGGCGAGTTTTCCGGGAAAGGGGCGGACGTGTTCCAGACGAAGACTATGCGTATCACGTTTGAAAGGTCTGCTGAATTCGGGTTGACCTTCGCTTTTTGCACGGATCTATCCTCCCCCATGGAGAAGGACAAGGAAAACCTCGAGGAAATAAAATATGCTTTCATCCACCAGTTCTGGGAGATATTTACTTCGCAAAAAAGGCACGAGATCCTCGAAAAGGAGAGGGACAAGTTCGTTGCCTTGCTGGATGCCTTTTCGTGATCACGTTTTATTTTTATTGCTTCATGTGCTTACATAGGTCTGATTCCTATGGACGATGAGGAAAAGATATACTGGCTCAAGATCTTGATGGGTTTTGTCTGCGGCTTGCTCTCGCTAATCGTGATTCCGCAAGACCTTGTTTATCAGCACGTCGCGGTGGGATGGTACCGGTTGCTCTGGTTGTTGGGCACGTGGCTCGGTTTACCCATTATAATCGTGTTCGTGCTCGTCTGGATCGGGTATGTGGCACCACCGGCGCGGAACCCGCAGGAAAAACCCGTCGATGATGCTCCGAGATTCGCGCTGCGCCCGTTTTCTGAAGCGAAAGCTGCGTTCAAAAAGCTCGGCGGGCCCAAGTTCGTGTTAAAGACGGGGGTAGGGGCGTTCTTTTTCCTGTTCTTGTTCACGTCCACGGTCGTCTTCACTTTAATTTACCCATAATCTGGTCGGGCACGAGGCCCGGGGGGCTTGCCTTCTTTGAAACAAGTAATGAATAATATCGATCTGAGCGTCATCGTGCGGGAGATACGCCCGGACATTTCTGGCAAGCATATCAAGAACGTGTACCAGCTAGACGAGAATAAATTCATCATCACGTATCGCAGCGATGCAAACAAGCAGCTCATCATCGACATTCCCAACCGTTTACATCTCACGGAGTACAATTACGATAAACCGAAGTTCCCGCCCCCGTTCTGCGTCTCGCTCCGCAAGCACTTGAAAGACAGGAAAATAATCGACGTTTACCAGGTACAGCATCTCGACCGCATCGTGGTGTTCGAAATCCTCGGGAGCACGAGCGAAACGATGAAGCTGGTCGTCGAATTCTTCGGGAAGGGAAACATCATCCTGGTAAAGCCAGACAACACGGTACTCATCGCGAAGCGTTATTTACACGTGAATAAGGAACAAGTCTTGCCTAACAAGGAATTCTCGCTTCCCGAACAAAATTTTCTCGATATATTCGAGGCATCGCCCGATCTCATTAATAACATTTGCCGCGGCGAGGATGCAAGCATTGCTAGCCTGATCGTTAAGAAATTCAACATCAATTCTCTTTATGCGGAACATGTGCTGTCGAAGGCGGGCATCGACAAGGAAACGCTTTCCAAAGAGATGGTACCCGAGAAAGTCAGCAAGCTGCTCGCGGCGGTGGCGGATTTGCGAGGACAATTAGAACGCCTTGAGATCAACCCGCAGATAATCGCAAAGGACGAGAAGATCACTCAGCTCGAGGGCCTGGAGCCGTTCACGTTTGAACGGAATGCAAGCCTTCACGCAAAAGAGTACAGCACATACAACGCAGCGGTAGATGCGTACTATTCTCAAGAACTGGCCAAGGATGGCCAAAAGAAAAAAAGCGATAAGAAAAAGCTTTCCAAGAACGAGCGCATCCTGGCAGCCCAGGTCGAACAGCTCGACGCGTTGAAGTCTCAGTCGCAAGAGTACGAGGCACGGGGAAATACCTTATATCAATATTACGCCCCGTTGTCGAAACTTCTCGAGGTGGTCTTCGGTGCCCGGAAAGAAGGCATGTCGTGGGATGACATAATCGCACGGATCGAGCAGGGGAAAAAGAAAGGCCTCGAGGAGGCGTTGCTCTTCGACAGTGCCGACACGAGCAAGCCGCTTATATACGTGAAGATCGAAGGCGAGACGATCCCGCTCGATATCCGGTACTCGCTGACCGAGAACATCAACAAGTTCTTCTATGACAAGAGCAAGAAAGCAAAGCGGAAGATCCCGGGCACGAAGGAGACCATCGAACGCTTCAAGAAACTCGTCGACGAGGAAAAACAAGCGGAAGCGGAGAAAAATGCCGAGAAGCAGGCACAAAAGTTCAAGCGAAGGAAGAAAGAATGGTTCGAGAAGTTCCGATGGTTCGTTTCTTCCGACGGGTACCTTGTCCTGGGCGGGCGGGACGCGGGATCGAACGAGGTACTTTTTGCTAAATACACCAGGTCGAATGATCTATTCTTCCATTCCGATGCGCCTGGCGCCCCCGTAGTCATCGTGCGGAACAAGCGCGATGCAAATCCCAAGGACATACCCGTCCAGACGTTAAAAGAAGCGGCGACATTTGGGGTCGCTTACTCGCGTTCCTGGCGCGAGGGTTTGAACGCCGCGGACATCTACTGCGTGGCACCAGACCAGGTCTCGAAAACCCCGCCATCCGGCGAGTTCCTCCCGAAGGGGTCATTTATCATACGGGGGGAACGCAACCACTTCAAGAACGTAAAGCTGGAGATCGCGCTAGGTGTCAAGCTCGTCAAGGGGCCCATCGACATCCCTCGTGACAGCACGGACCTCGTGAACACTCAGGAAAGCCCGTCCCCGAACCTAGATAAGAGCAGCGAGGAGGCAGAAACGGAGGCGGAATACCCAGTCATTATGGCGGGCCCGCGCAGCTCTCTCAAGGACAAGGTCGATTTTTTCGTTTCCCTTAAGCCAGCAAAGGACGGGGAGAGCGCGGGTGCTCTGTCGAGCGAGTTGAAGCGACTTTTCACGAGCAAGCTAGTAAGCCGCCTTGGCGAGAACACAGTGCACGTCGACATCGAGGATATCCAGGCATGCATACCCCCGGGCAAGTCCTCCTACCAGTGAGTCGTTTCCAAGGTGTCATCGTAGATCTTGTCCAGCCTGCCCGCGACCTCCTTCCACGTGAGCCCCTCCCTCTTGATCTTCTCGAAACCGTTGAGCCCCAATTCCTTGCGTTCGTTGTCGTGCTCCAGCAAGAAAATAATTTTTTCCGCGAGCTGTTCATAATCATCGAAAGGCACGTGCAAGCACTCCTTTCCTTCGGGAAAGAGTTCAAGCATCGCAGGGATAGATGCGGCGATGACCGCCTTCTTGCATGCGAACGCCTCGAGGTAAGCAATACCGTATGCATCACTGCGGGATGGCATAGCATACACGTGGCATGCTTGGAACGCGCCAAGCTTAACCTTGTCGAAGTACCCGGACATGCTCGCCGGGTTGATATTCACCACGTGCTTCTTGATGGGCCCTAGATTTGAAATCTCTATGTTATATTGCTTAGTGGGCGGGCCGATCATAACGAGCCGGATCGTGTCGAACTTGGTGGCGACACGCGGCAGCGCCTTGAGAAGCGTGATCGCGCCCTTCTCGTGATTCTTGTAACCAGAAAATAGAACGATCTTGTGTTTCTCCGGGTCTATACCAGTGTGCGTCACAAAAGGCGCTGCAGACGCGCGCGCCAGCACGTTCACATCGACGCCCATGGTGATGACGTTGATTTTTTCTTTGCGGATCCCGTGCGATGCGAGGAAGTCGCGTTCGGCACCGGAGCATGCGAGAACGCGATCGTACAAGTTTAGAATTCCAATAGATTTCCGCTGGTACCGTTGGTTCTCGAAATGGATGAACGGGGTGATTATACACGGGATCTTTTTACGCCGCGCCACGTGCAAGGACACGAGAATGTTCTGGTACGGATAACACGTGGTGTGGATGATCTGCGCGTCCGACGCCTCCAGAGCCCGTCGCAGCGATCTCGATGCGGGTCCTTCTTCGAGTGCCACTTCGATCGCCGAATAAGGGACACCAGTAAGGGAATCACGTATCACTGATTGCTCCTCGATCACGGTCGAGGGATCATAGTCAATAGCGTGCCTGAAAACTCGCACGTTCTTGATTACTTCCGGAATCGATTTCGGCTTAATTACCTTCCCGTTGGGGTCGCGAAACGCCTTAAAATCGAGGGCGTTCGTGCAATGCACGGTGAGATCGTGCACTTTCCGCAGAATCTCAGATAGCCGCTCGAAATAGAATTCCGCGCCGGAGATGGCGGGGTAGTACCTCGGCGGGTTGTGTACGACGCGCATCGGGACACGCCCCGTGACCGGTCATGGCTGGTGCATACCGATGAACGTTGTCGACTTCGCGATGACCGGACCTATATTTCCGTCCTTGCGTATCTTCGCGAGCAAGTCGTTGACCTCCGCGAGATCATCGATACGTTTCTCGATGATGATGTCGTATTTCCCGACGACTGAGCAGCAGTAATCCTTTTTCTTCTCCAAGAATTTATCGAGGATCCGGTTTGCTATCTTCTTCGGGTCCTCCGGCGCCTTTAATTCGATGAATACATACCCTTTTTTCTTCGTCATGGTGATCGCCACGATGGATTGAAGCCGGCCTTCTAATCTTTCTTTTCCTTGATAAAGTCGCCGAGGGTGGGAGAGTAGTCGTCTTTCTTATCCGGCTTCCAGATAACATCTTCGAGGTCATCTGCCGCGACGCGATGGTTGACGAGTTTCACCTTGTACACCTTCTCGATCCGCTTGGCGAGCTTGATCGTAGGCTTAAGCTTGCCCGTTTCGATCTTGTGAATGACCGTCGCCTTCTCGTTCAAGCTGGCCGCGAATTTTTCCGTGGTCATTGAACTCCTCGCGTTCTTCACGATCTCGGCATAGTTATCGACGATTTCCTGGTTCTCCTCGGAAACCTGAGACCTCTTCTTCCGTATAGGGATTTGCTTCTGTAGTGGTTGCGGCCTTGTGGTGGGGGGCGTTTTCAAGCTTTCATGGCGGCTTGGCGTGCTCTTGACTGCGATCTTGCCACGCGGTTCCTCTCTCACCTGCTCGCCGAGTTCCGCGCAGTCGCGGCAAACTGTGAGCTTGGCGCCCTCGACGAGGACCTTGATACCCCGGCCTCGGAGCTCGTTGCCGCAAATCTCGCAGCTCATTGTTTCACCCTCTTTTTTTTTCTTGATCCGGCGTCCCATCGGGACGGCCAATCGTTTCCTATCGTCCAAGCGTGAGCATTAGTATCAAAACGAAGGCTATCGAGACCCCCGCGATGATCCAGATGAGCCATTTTCTCTTGTCCTTTTGTGATTTCTGCTTGTCATAGCCCCTGCATTGCGCCGAGCAGTATCCGTCCCCGAACTCGGGGATCATCTTCGTGCAAATGCTGCAATGCTTGTGCGGAAATATCTTCTCGGCCATGGCGTCGGAATATCGCTTTTTTTGAGGTTTTGACATGGCATCTGCTCTCTTTAATCATTTCAGCTTTGCAAAAACCCGGTCCAGTTCCGCGTCGGTTGGTTTGCGATCGGGCGGATGGACGTGCAAACCGTCCCCCTTGACCCGGGGGATCACGTGGATGTGAAAATGATTGATGACCTGGCCGGCTTCAAGGCCCTGGTTGATTAATATGTTGAATCCTTCGAACCCGAGCCTGCTTTTCAAGCGCTCCGCGACTTTCTTCACGCCGAGAAAGATTTTCTGGATCTGCGCGTCGGTGCCGTCCATAATCAGCTTGAAATGCTCCTTGGGCACGACGAGGCTGTGGCCTTGCGAGGCTGGATTGATGTCGAGGAACGCGATAACAACGTCATCCTCGTAGAACTTCCTCGACGGTATCTTCCCGGCGATGATCTTGCAAAATACGCAATCTTGAGCCACGGGCTCTTGATTTCCTTCCTTTTTTCTTTCTTGTTTTGACACCGGCAACTGCCTCGTTGGTCTTTCGAGAGTGTCCTTTTCGTCGAGGGTACCAATGCCTTGCCGATTATATTCTTTATGCTACTTGATGGATAGCCACACGTCCGCCGGGTAACCGATGATGAGCATTTCTCACTTCTTATAAGCGTCCAGGGTTGGCTGCGGCCCATCCTTCATTTCCTTGAGTGTTCCCCTCATCCGGGTCTCTTTCGCCTTCTCGGCATGGTAATAAGCTTCGTCGCGAGTGTTCTTCGCGACGAGCACGATGACCTTGCCACGCCGCTTTCTACCGGTGCGGCCACGTCGCTGGATCGTCCTGATGGCGCTGGGTACCACGTCGTAGAACACCACGAGGTCCACCTCGCCGATATCGAGACCCTCTTCTGCCACGCTCGTTGCCACGAGGACCTGGATCTCGCCGGTATGGAAGCGGTCGATGGTCTCGGCTTGTTTCTTTTGTGTCATGCCCTTATCCCGTCCGGACGTTTGCTGGCCGATGAAGCGCTCGACCTTTGCGATCCCGCGTGCCTTGAGTTCGTCGACGATCATAGCGACTGTCACGCGGTAGTTCGCGAACACAATGACTCGCGACTTGGGGCGGCCCTGGAGGAAGCACGTGACGATGTCGGTCAGGATGGACACCTTTGGATGTGTTATTCCCTTGTTGACAAGATTTTTCGTGATGATGATGATGTTTTTCTGGTAGACGAGATCTATGAATATGCGCAAGGCATTGGATGCATCTGGCTTGCGGGATTCTTCATCCGCGTTTTCGAGATACTTGAGGAGCGCGTTCACGCCCTGTGTCTCGATAAGCTCCAGGGCGTAGCTCAGCCGGAGGCCGACGGCGAGTATCTTGAGGATGCTGAACAAGTCAGACTTCTCGCGTGCATCGGTGCAGCGTTTCAACTGACCGGCGACGCGCTTGTTAATATCAATCATGTCCTTCCGGTTGACGCGATCGAGCCTATCCTCTGGCACGAGCTTCTTTTCCTTGATAAAATCGACGACCTTGTCATATTCCTCTTGCAAGCTCTTCATGATCCCAACGAATTCCGGGGGCAAATCGACGTGCTTCCATTCCGTGGTCGTATGGTGGAAGTAAGGCTTGACATCAAGGTCATTCTCGTCGCGAACCTCGACGACATCGATGAAGAGCGCCTGCTTGATCTGGTTGATCTGCTCCATCGTGGTGCCGGGCGACGCGGTCATTGCCAGGATGTGCGGGCTCGAGGCGTGCTCCTTGTAAAACTTCGCAATGGTGCAATAGGCATAGTCACCGACGGCGCGGTGCGCCTCATCGAGCACGAGCAAGCTCACGTCGCCGACCGCATAGAGGCCGCTCTGGATGTCGTTCTGGAAAGTCTGGGGAGTCATGAAGCTAACGGTCGCGTCGGACCAGGCAGCTCCCCGCTTGACAGCCTCGACATCGCCCGTGAAGATGATCAATTTGGAGGGATCGATGCTCGTGTATTCCTCGAACGACTTGGCATGCTGCTGGACGAGCGGCTTGGTCGGCGCTAGGAAGACGACCTTGCTGCTTGGATGGTTGTTGAGATAGTGGATAGAGAGCATGGCGGCGATCAAGGTCTTGCCGAGCCCCGTGGGAAGCACTATCAGCGCGTTCCCGGTCGTGGCCTTGACGAACATGCGCTGCTGGTAAATGCGAGGGGTGATGGCGTCCTTCAAGGAGTACGGGGCTTGGTTCATGGCGAACCAGATCCTGCTGGGAATTTGCGGTAGTTACAGCGTCGTAATAGTAATGGCGAGGTCTCAAAAAACCATGCATGGTGTGCTGAAGCAGTGAATTCGATGAAGAAAGGGTTTTGTTGGTATTTAATGTAACACGCGCTTGATGGGGCGATATAGAATAAAAATAGGCACTGCTTATTACGAAGTATAGGCGCGTTAAAACCTCGGAAAGGGGTTTTGCTTGCACGAGTACGTGCGAAACCCTGGTCCTGTGGTCTAGTGGTTCCCGTCTGCCTTTATAGACAACGGTCTCAGATGACGCCGGCCTCACACGCTGGAAATCGAGGGTCCGATCCCCTCCAGGACCATTTCTCCTTTCTTTCCTTTTTCCTTTAACAATACCGGTTGAAAGTGCATTCCTGTTGGATATTTTGATCTTGCTCCTGGACACAATGTAATACCGCGTTTTCGTGCCCCGAACGGCGCGACGGCTCGCGTCGGTGCCGCGTTGGTGCGATCGCTTCGTGGGTAAATTCAAATAATCCAGCGCGCTGTTTTTCATGTCGACCACTCGGAAGGTAGATCCCATGTCAAAGATACGAAAAGGGCTGGACATGACGACCCGGCTCCGCTTGAAGAAGCAAGACCTCACGCTGCCCAAGCTTTTCGACATGATCGCGCTGATCTCGTTCCTGGGCGCGGTGGCCTTCGCGGGCGCGACGTACTTCATGAATGAAAAGCTGGATGCGCTGACACCGACAGCCACGAGGTACGATTTCTGGTTAACATGGATCCGGGCATCGTTCGCGCTCATGATGTATTGCCTCATCACGTTCGCCACGTCTTACGGCATGGGACGGTTCATGAAGGACCAGGAGCACGACCAGATCAAGTATTTCCGCCAGTGGTTCGCCGTGGAGGTCGTCGTCGCCGTGCTGCTCGTCTTCAACCTCGCCGTTTTCTTCTAGCCGGCGACTTCCCGCGTTCCCGAATCGACGGGGTCCCTCCCGATTCGTCGTGACAAGCGGGAAGGCGCCATTGATGTATCAAAAAAGGATTAGATCGTGTATCCTCTTGGAATGGCCACGCGCTTGCCCTCCTGCGCGGATAAATAGGCGGAGTACATGGCCTTCGCCGTCCAGATGGCCAGGTCGAGGTTGGACTCGGGCTGGCGCTTTTCGACGACCGACGTGATGAAATCCTCGAGCTCGAACGGGTACCCGGTCATCCAGTCCTCCGAAGCCTGCGCCGGGCTCCAGCCGGCCTTGGTCTCGATCTTCTCGATCGTGTACACGTCGGCGAATTGCTTGTCCGTGGGGGCGTAAGCCATGACCGAGTCGTTGTTCGAGATCTTGCCCTCGATGCGGCAGTTGCTCGTGTAGATGTTGATCCAGTTCTCGATGCCGCCGAGCGTCGTGTCCGACGCGATGACGATGGCGTTCGTTCCGTCGTCGAACGTGATGATGCCGGTCGACCAGTCCTCCACGTCGACCGGCCGGGACTTGATCTGGTCCTGGTCGCGGGGAAGCGCGTCGAGGAACGTCCGGTACCTCGCCGTCGTGGCGACGACGGAAGCGGGGTAGATGGGTTTCCCGTCCCGCAGGAGCCCCTCCCAGAGCTTGAGATGGATGGCCGCGCCCCACGGGTGCGCGCCCATGCGGACGAGCGCCCCGCCGCCCGTGTACTTCCACTCGGCAGCGAACGGGCTATGCGAGCCCGAGTGGCTCTCGCCGCAGCGGATCTCGAGTATCTTGCCCTTCGCGGCCTTGACGATCTCCTTTGCCTTCCAGACCGGGCGGGCGTAGCACCAGTTCTCCGCGTAGCAGAACGTGACGCCGGCATCCTTGACTGCCTTCTCGAGCCGCTCGCAATCCTTCAAGCATTCCTGGAGCATGACTTTCTTGTCAGTCGCGCCGACGTTCACGCGCTTCTCGATGGGCACGGCGGGGTCACCAAAATAGCCCGTGAGCGGCTTCTCGCAGATGATGTTCTTGCCAGCCTTGGCGGCCTTGATGGCGAACGGCACGTGGAGGAATGTCGGGACGACGAGGTCGACGATGTCCGCATCGACCTCGGCTATCATCTTGTCAGCATTGTCGTAGATGTTCTTAGGATCCACGTGAAATTCCTTGCAAAAATCCCTTGCTTGCTCGATGTCCCTGGGCGCGACCGCGATGGCGACGATTTCCGCGTCGATGCCGGGCAGCTGCTCGTAGTTCTCGGCGTGGAGGTTGGCCGCGAACCCCGCGCCGACCATGGCGATCTTGACGTGCTTTTGCTGCTTCATGTGAATTCTATGCCTCGGTGTATTCTGGAATCTAGATAGGGACTGGATCTATATTTACCTACGAGCCGGCGATGTAGGCTCAGGAAGCATTCCTGGCTGGCGTTATCGATCTCCCAACTTCCATCGTCGAGAACGTCGGGATGGGGATTACACAGCAAATCCGTGCACACTCGTATGGCAGCGTGCGTCCAGGTGAGGTCATCGTTCTCGATCTTCTGCTTCAATCGATTGTTGAAATCCCCTTTGATAATGATATGTCAAAATTTCCCAGAAAGGCGAAAGTAGTTCAATTCCTGCTCGAAATCTAAGTGAAGATACAGGAGAGATTTCGTATCGACCTCTCCGGAATGAAATACAAGGATCGACATCACCAGTAATGATATTACATAAAACGAGTGAAGGGATGGTAAGAATAAACACGCCATCGTTAGGCTCGATCTTTCTGCCAATGCTGTATTCGATTCTTTCGCTCCAATCGGCTCTGCCAAGATTTATTGAGAAGGCGAGCCGTATCGTGTTTTCAGCTGAGCTGGGCTTGTCTGGGAATTTGAATTCGACCACGATCACCACGGGTCTTTTTACATACTCGAGAAAGACATCCTCACTCGCGATGCGCACCAAATCCTCGGTTTCACTTCTAATTTCGTCACCAATATCTTCGTCTTCAGCCGATGCTGCTTTGCATAAGGAATCGAAAAATCTCGGCAAGTCTTCAAATGTAAATGCAGTTCCGCGGTTCATGTAAAATAATTAGAAAACAAGAGAATATATGCGCTAGCGTCAATGGATATGCCGCGGATCGGTTGCCATCCCAAGAAGAACCCATAGATACGGAGTGCGTAAGAAGTGTTCGAAGCAAGACATTTCTCATGGGTGCATTATCGCCGTGTCGCTGGTTTCGACGAGGGTTCATAATAAACGGGCGTTTTCATAATATTCGGCACAATTTTTTTAAAAAGCCGATTCTATTTTTTGTTAAGCGCATTATTGAGTAAAGCACCAGGCCAAGAACATGATTTTTCGGTTCTTGACCACATCAAGTCGTTATAATTCGGTGATCCCATGTATCACATCCGAAACACAGAATTTGAGAAGAAAAAATACTACCGAAAAACCCGGAGTATCTGTCCCGAGTGTCTGCAACCCATCGATGCCGAAATCATGGAGGAGGATGGGCCCGTGTCCGAGAAAAACAGGATTTTAATCAAGAAGACATGTCCCACGCACGGGTACTTCGAGGACAAGATTTCGACGAATGCCCTTTACTATAAATGGACTCATTACGCTGAAGACGGCGTTTTCTCGTTCGACAAGGACGGGCAGGCCAATCCTCCCGACAACAAGCAATACGACCCCCGCGGTTGTCCCTACAATTGCGGGCTCTGCCCTGAGCACAAGTCCACTTGCAGCCTGGCGTTGATCGACGTGACCAATCGCTGTAATCTCAAATGCAATTTTTGCTATGCCAACGTCGAAAAGTCCGGCATCCTCATCGAGCCCCCGCTCGAAGACATCCGGAAGATCATGCGCCACTTCCGTAGCAAGCCGATACCCGCGGTGGCCATCATGTTCACCGGTGGCGAGCCGACGGTCAGGCGTGACTTCGTCGACATCGTCCGGATGGCCAAGGAAGAAGGATTCAAGGAAGTGCTCGTCGCGACCAACGGCTACGGTTTCCAGCGCAAGGACGGCGTCGGCGAGAAATTCGCCAAGGACTGCTGGGAAGCCGGCCTCGACACGCTTTACTTCCAGTTCGATGGTATCCACGACGTGACCTACGAGAAGACCCGCGGCCAGAAGAATTTCTTCTCCTACAAGCTCCGGGCGCTCGAGAACTGCCGCAAGGCGGGCCTCGACTCGATCGTGCTGGTCCCGACCATCGCCAAGGGCGTGACCGACATCGAGATCGGCAACATCTTGCAATTCGCCATGAACAACCTCGACATCATCCGGGGCGTGACCTTCCAGCCCGTTAGCCTGTGCGGCCGCGTCTCTTTCGAGGAGCTGCGCGAGCTGCGCTTCACGAACGCCGATACCATCCGCGAGATCGAGAAGCAGACCAACGGCGTCATTGCAATGGAGACGTCGTGGTATCCCCTAACGACCATCGTCGAGTTTGGCCGGATCATCGCCTGGCTCGCCGATGTCGAGCCCATCGAGTTCACCTGCCATCCAGACTGTGGCTTCGCGACGTTCCTGGTCCTCAACCCCACGACCGGCAAGATGGAGTCCATCCTCGACTACTTCGACGCGGTCGAGCTCGTGCGATACAGCAACCAGTTCTGGAAGAAACTCCAGCAGCACAAGAAGCCGGAGTTCTTTACAAAGGCAATGGAAGGCATGGGCGAGGCCGGCAAGAATGTTGGACAGTTACTCGACCGCGGGCTTGATTGGCTGGACAAGAACCAGCTCAAGGCAAGGTTCGTCGCCGGCATGCTCCCCGCGATCAAGAAGCCCGGCCGTCTCATGGACATATTCTCGAAAATGCTAGTTAATGGCAAATGGGAAGCGGTCTCGGCATTCGTCTATGGCAGCTTGTTCATCGGGTCCATGCATTTCCAGGACGCGTACAACTTCGACCTCGACCGCAGCAAGCGATGCATCGTCCATTTTGGCGTGTGGGATCCCCAGGAGAAAAAGGTCATCGAAAGCCCCTTCTGCGTCATGAACTCGGTCATCCGCGGTGACATCGAGAAGAAGGTCGCTCGCCCGTGGAAGAAATCCGTGGAGGAGTGGCACACGCCCGAGGAGGCCAAGCAGATCATCGCCGAGAACCAGGCAAATGCTATCGCCACCAAGACGCCCGTCGCGCAGAACGGCGGCGAAGAGGTGAGGAAGGAATGAGCGAGAGGAAAGGCGAGGTCGTTGACCGGGGTGACGGGTTCAAGGTTCGCAAGTCGGTCGACTTCAACACGGACATGATCAAGACCCAGCAAGAGGCCCTCGTCAAGACCATGAACCGCTACGAGCAGCGCGACAATCCCATCGAGCAATTTGCAGAAAACGTCCTCGTGAAGGTCATCGGGACGATCCTCTCGATCAACGAGAAGCTCGTCGCCTCGGTTCCTGCCGAATCGCGCCTGAAGTTCCAGAAGGCGTGGCAAGACATGATGCTCGCGTTTTGAGGTTCCCTTCATTTTTCCTACCTCCTTGTTACTCGCTTTCTCTCGTTCCACGATTAGTATTGATGCTGGAATCTATGACCTTTGTCGAGTGTAGTTTAAAATCGTGATTGCAAAGGAAAAAAAGAGTGGGGACGGGGAGATTTGAACTCCCGACCAATTGGTGTCTTCGCAGCTCCAAGAATCTCTTCATACGCCCGAGGGCATCAGCATTGATTCTTGGTTTCGTTCTGGAGCCATTCGCGAGGCCCTTGTCGATGGCAAGAGCCTTATCGTTCTTCCGGGCACGCGATAACCGCCTCGCGGCGCTTCACGTGGCTACCGGGCTAAACTACGTCCCCGATACTCGGCGCACGCGCCCCGTGTAACGACCACGCACGCGCCGCCAGCACACCAGTGGACGAGTCAAGAGAAATCGGCGCGTTTAAAATAACTTTCGCACGCCAGACCACGCCCTTCCCGCCATTTAAAACGACGCGGGGCAACCTGGCACGGGTGCGGGTTCTATCCGTCCTCCTTCGCGCTCGACCTTCGGACATTTTTTGAATGCCGAATCACTCGGTAGGTCAATGACGAGCAAGACGGGCATCTGCATCATCGGCGCGGGTTATGTCGGCCTGACCTACGCGGCGGGCCTCGCATCGAAGGGGTTCCACGTTTCCCTCGTGGACGTGAACGAGGCGACGATCGCCCGCGTCAACCGATGTTCTTGTCCCATAGACGAGCCCGGGCTGGAGAAGGCCCTCGCGGACGGCATCGAGAAGGGATTGATCCGGGGTTACACGAGGTTGCAGGACGTCTTTCAAGGTTCGGACCTTTTCTTCATTTGCGTGGGTACCTACTGCGACGAAGCAGGCAACATCGATTTGGCACAGGTCAAGGCGGTGGCGCGCGGCCTACGTGACTGCTACAAGGGTAGCGTGGATCCAGGCTACAAGGTCATCTGTGTCAAGTCGACGGTCATCTGCGGGACCACCGACAGCGTGGTCCTCCCCATCATCGAGGAATCGGGGAAAAAAGCAGGAATCGACTTCGGAATCGCTATGAGCCCAGAGTTTCTCAAGGAGGGTTCTGCACTGGACGACATCCTCCACCCGGACAAGATCGTGATCGGCGGCATCGATCAGCGCTCGATCAACATCGTCAAGCGCGTGCTCCGGTCGTTCCTGGGGCCCGGCGAAGAGGCAAAGATCCTCGAGACAGACGTGCGAACCGCCGAGCTCATCAAGTACGCGCAAAACTCGTTCCTCGCAACGAAAATCAGCTTCATCAACGAGATGTCGCGGTTCGCGGAGGAATTCGGCGTCGACATCGGCATGGTCGCCAGGGCAATGGGGATGGACTCGCGCATCTCGCCCAAATTCCTCAACGCGGGCCCCGGGTTCGGCGGCTCGTGCTTTCCCAAGGACGTGAAGGCACTCTACACCGCTGGGAAAAGGGCGGGGCTGGAACCGTTGCTCCTCAAGGCCGTGTTGGACGTCAACGAGAGGCAAAAGGCGCACGTGTTGTCCTTGCTAACGCGAGCCAGCCAGGTGAAGGGCGCGAGGGTCGCCGTCCTCGGCCTCGCGTTCAAGGCGGGAACCGGGGACACGAGGGAATCTGTATCACGAGTGATCGTGCCCGGCCTACTCGATGCCGGCGTGGCGAGGGTGATGATCCACGATCCCTCGCCTTTCGCGCGTGACGAGTTCAAGAGGGACTTTCCCGCCGGCGATCGCCTCTCGTATCGCGATCGGGTAGAGGAGGCCCTGGCCGGCGCGGACGCGTGCATCATCCTGACTGAATGGCCCGAGTACAAGCGACTGAGGCCACCCGACCTCGCGGGGATGGCTCCCCACCCGATCGTGATCGACAGCCGGCGCATCCTCCCGAAGCAAGAGTTCAAGGACAGTGGAATAGAACTCGTGACTCTGGGGGAATCGGAGAGCCGGTCGTTTGTACCGTGAGACCCACGGCCCCGTCCCGCACCATGCGATGATCTAGTAGCCGTTATTCCTCTTAGTCGACGAGATCACGCTGCGGTCGCCGACCGTTATCTGCGACTTGATGATGTCCTCGAGGTGGCATCCATCCCCGATGATGCTGTCTGTGGTGATCACGCGGGTGAGCGACGACCCGTCACCGACCAGCGAGTTCTGGATGATGGAACTCGTGATGCTCACGTTGTCCCCGATAGACACATTCGGGCCGACGATGGAATTCTTGATGGAAACCCCCTTCCCGATGAAAGATGGCAGGACGATGTGCGAGTCCTCGACCTGGTGGAAGTCCGACGGGCATTTCATGGTCTCGAGGAAGTACTTGTTTCCCGTGATGAAAGCTTCCGGCTGGCCGATGTCGATGACCTCGTGATGCATCACGAATGCGCCGATGCGGAACTTTTTTTCGACGAGATTTTGAAGGGCAGGGGTGAACTGGTGTTCCTGATTTTCCCGGAGCGGTTTCATAACTGAACTTTCTAGATAATCGAGGATCTCGTTCGCTGCTTTCGCGTTGAACACGTATGCACCTGAGATTGCCGTGTTCGCGATGTATTCCTTCGGCTTTTCGACCATTTTCGTGATCACGCCATCCTTGTCTGGGACAACCACGCCATAATGCTCCGGGTGTTTCACGATCGAGACGCTGATGAACCCGTCGAGGTCTGAGTTCTCGAATTTCTCCACGATCCCGTGGTAGCCGTCGATGGGGAGTCGGTCGCTCAAGAACACGAACATGCCGTGTTCCGTGTTTCCCTTTGGGAGGAACCCCGACTTCCTCGCGAGGTATATCGCGTGGCCGAGACCTGGAAAGATGGGCACGTCGTCGACGATACCGCGCTGTTCTTGTTCCACGAACCGCAACTGGAAGTAATCCGAGTAAAGATCCATCACGTGCTTGATGATCATCTCTTTCTTGTATCCCGTGACAAACAGGATCTCTGTATGCTCGGGGAAGGTCTCCTTGAGCATGTTCATGGCATGGTCGAGGATGGTCTTCCCGGCGACCTTGAGAAAGGCTTTCGGCTTCGTGAACGTGAATGGTTGCAGCCTCTTGCCAACTCCTGCTATTGGGCAGATGATCTTCATCTTTTTTGTCATTTACTTGTCCTTTTATCGTTGGTCACACTCGAAAGACTGACGTGTCGGCATTCGGCGACAATGATCTCGATAGAACACGGACGGGGATCCCGCGGTTCCTTATAACGTTAATCCGAGCCCATTTCGGGACAAGCTATTTGTGCACGAGACGCTATAATGACACGTAGATTCAACATGCGATACGTTCCGCGAAGGTGACATCATCGTGGGCATCCGTGACATCGAGAAAAAAATCAAGTTCAAGGAGGCAATGGCGAAAAAGGCCGCGGAGATCAAGGCACAAGAGCTTGAATCTAAGGCCCGCGTTCAAAACTTCACTGCCGCCAAGATTCGTGACATCGCCGAAAAGCATGGTTTCATCCTCGCCATTAATGACGAGATCACGGCGGAGATCGATGATTTGCGTGGAAAATACGGTATCCCGGAGAGCAGGGTCATACGGAAGATCATCAAGAAGGAAGACTTGTTCGACGAAAAGGGCAAGCTCGACCATGATAAGCTCGGGTGGTTTATCTTCCAGGAGGTGCTCGCCGAAAAGGAGGAAACCGGGGGGATATTCACGATCCCGGAGCTGTTCATGTTCTTGAAGCCGTTCGATCTCTCAGAGAAGATCAGTATGAAGGACATTGAAAAAGCCATGCAAGCGATGGCGAAGAACAAGGCCATTGCGGGATACGAAACCTTGAAATCCGGGGTCGAAGTCGTGTATTTTTTCGATGAAAAATTCACGTCAGATTACAAGGTCGTGCTCGGGCTCGCGAAGACGAAAGGCGTGATCCTGCTTGAGGATCTCTTGGCAATGAAATGGACCCAGCAACGCGCGGAAAAGGCGCTCGAGAGCCTGGTCCGATCCGGCATCGCGCGGTTCGACGAATCGTATATCAAGGGCAAGAAATGGTATTTCCCCGGATTAAAATGAACGTTTTATGTTTGCAGGTCGAACACGATTGCCAGTTTCTTGTCGCTCGATTTCACCATCTTGCCCTTCTTTTGCTTCTCGAGGATCTTGAATATTTCCGGGAACTCCTCCTCGGGCAGGTCTGAAAAGCTCTCGTGCTCCTCCTTCAGGTCATACACGAAGAGTGGCTCTGTTTTCGCGTTCTTGAATGCCCAATCGTATATCACTCCTGCCCATTCATCGAGGGATTTCCAATACACCCGAAGTTTCTCCTTCTTGACGACCCAGATGGCTAGCCTCTTTTTCACGAGGTCATCCCCGATATTAATGATCGCATCCTTCCCCGTGCGCAAGGCCTGGAACGGCTTCCGGTTGAGCAGTTCTTGCACGTATATGGCGTGTTTCTTCTCGATCTTGGCGAAATCAAACATAATTTTCGACCATTCATCGAGCCATTCCTTGTAATCGGCTTTCTTGTTTTCGGGCGGGGGATTGTACATGAACTCGTATCGCACATCATCGAGCCAGTCGTGCATGCTACGGAGAGCTAAGAAATTTTCTTGCGCGGGATCGATGGCTTGTTTTTGGGTGCCGGTGACGACTGGTGGTACGGTTTCCTCTACCACCTCGCCGTCATCCATATTGATGATGAACCCGACCGATTCAGTGCCGTCGATCCTCTCTATCCATTCCGAGAGCCAGTTCGACAGTTCTAAGTCCTCTTGGATCTCCCTCAGTAACTTGCGAAAGTAATCCAGGTTGCGCTGCTTGGCCGCCGCGGTCGCTGGTACCGGCTTTTCCTCAATCGTGGTTTCTTCAGCGGGTTCCTTTTCAAGTTCCTCCTCCCTTGCTGCCCGCGGCCTTTCCCTTTCCACGATCACACCCCGAATTCGTTGGACCAATCCTTGTATCTCTTCAAGTCATCAGGCGTGCTGACCGGCTTTTGCACCTCCAGCGCGTCGAGAAAATCCTTTCTTCGAACGGGACGGAGCTCGATCGTATCCTTTCCAATCGTGCCACCGATGTCCAGCTCGCGCAGCGGGACCATGATCGCCTCCCTGCAGACCAGCGAGATGTCGGCGCCCGAATAACCGACCGAGAGCCGGGCAAGCTCCTCATAATCCACGTCGGGCGCGAGGTCGACGCCCTTGGAATGGATCTTGTAGATCGCCGTGCGCGATTCTAGATCCGGCAGGGGAATGTAGATCTTCTTCTCGAACCGCCGGAGGAACGCGGGATCGAGGTCCCATGGCCGGTTCGTCGCGCCAAGGACGAGTATACGTTCTTTCTCAGTGCTCTTCATGCCTTGCATCTCTTGCATGAGTTGGGTCTTCAAGCGGCGTTCCCCACCGCCCTCGCTGGAGCTACCACCCCGAGTAGACGTGAGGGAGTCCACCTCGTCGATGAAGATCAGGCTCGGGCTTTTCTTCCGGGCAAGTTCAAACAGCGTCTTGATCAATTTCTCCGACTCGCCTAGCCACTTGGATACAAGGCTCGCTGAATCGGCGCTGTAAAAAGTTGCCGTGCACTCGTTCGCCGCGGCCTTGGCCATCAGCGTCTTGCCCGTTCCAGGCGGGCCGAACAAGAGCACGCCCGTCCACGGCTTCCTCGCCCCCTTGAAGATCTCGGGGTGCATGACGGGCAAGACAATGGATTCGCGCAGCGTTTGCTTGACCCGCTCCAGGCCCGCCACGTCACCCCAGGTCACGTTCGGCTTCTCGGTGATAACCGTGTCCTGGATCATCTCTTGCAAGCGCTTCGTGTCTTCATCCATCTCCTCGTCCTGGACGTTATCTGCCACTCTAGACTTGTCCGTGGAGCCCGATTTCTTCGCGCCCGAGTTATTGGATGCTGATACTGCCTTGACCGTCTTTCCTGTGATCTTCTTCTTGAGATACGCCGCACGCGCGAGGTACTCCTCCATCCGGTCCTCCACGATGCGTTGGAGCTTCTTGTTCTTGTTGAAGCGCAAGAACTCGAGCAAGCTTTCGGCGGCCCGCATGTATTTCTCAAAAGCCTCCTCGATCATACCCTGACGGTCGAAATTAACTGCCTGCCGCGCCGCATCCATGGCAAAATTGAAGAGCTTATTGTTTGCACTCACTACACTCACGCTTGAGCGATCTTCCCATGTTTTCTTGATGATAAAACCTTCGATATTGGGTATATTTAAGGATACTATTGATCGTTAAGATATGCGTTTTTTACCAATATTGATGATAGAATCTCAACAAAGGAATAAAATTCTTTTCTCGCCATGCTGTCGGGGAGCACGCGAAAGAATGATAAAATGGGCAAATGATTGGATTGGTTTCAATCCAGGCCCAGAAAGCCACGCAACGCGGGATATTGCTCGGCCGCGGCTTCCTTGGATATCTGCTCTGCATAGTTATGCATAATACCGACGGTTAACAAGATGCCTGTCCCGCTACCCAGCGCGTCAAATGCATCCGCCGTGAACGCGAGCACGGCCACTATGATGCCACAAAGTATCGTGAGCGTCGGGATGTAGCGCTTGAGGATGCGCTCGATGGGCTTGGCGCTGTTGCGGAAGCCGGGGATGGACATGCCGCTGTCGAGGATCTGCTGGGCGATGTCGCGCGGGGCCAGCCCGCTCACGTCGACCCATATCTGCCCGAAGTAGATGCACAAGACCAGGAAGATGCAAAAATAGATGATGGCACGAAGCGGGTCGGCCCCGACGGCTTCCAAACCGCGAGGCGGGGTGAGGTAGTAGATCAACCCTCCGACGAAGGTATTTTGCGAGGTGGCCGCGGGGTTTGGTTGGCCGATCAAGTTCAGCAAGAATTCGAAAACGGTACCCTTCCCCGCTTGTGCTCGAAGCGCTGAATTCGGACCGGCGATCAGCTGGCCAAAGAACAGCACGTTGGCATAGAGCGCTTGCGCGAGAATGACCGGGATGTTCGATACATACATGAGCTTGATGGGATACTTTCCCGCGAAGCCCCGGTACCCGGTATATTGGAGCGGAATCTCCACTTTTATCGTCTCCACGTATACGACAACGAAGAAGATCACTGCGGTGACGATCACGCCGAACATGGTCGGTAAGTTCCCCGGACGGAAAAAGCTTTTCCCCACTTCACCTGTTTTGAATGTTTGGAAAAAAGCGAGGATGGCGCCACGCATTAAATCCGTTCCGTCGCTTAACTTCTGGGTTGTGGATTTCGTACTGTCGGCCGGATCTGGATACGTCCCTGGCATGAAGCTAAGGGCGCTCCAGAGGATCTGGCCTGCGACGCCCGCCGCGATGAACAAGGAAACACCGCTCCCGATGCCCCATCCTTTCTGGATGACCTCGTCTAGCAAGATGATGATGATGCCGGAAGCGAGCAATTGCAAGAAGATATACGTGATTTTATCCGGAGTCAAGGCATCTGGCCCCGACGTCGGCCCGAAAGCTCCCGCGAGCAAGTAAGCGACGATCTGGAACACGGTGAGCGCGATGGCCATAACTTTTTGCGTGCCCGTGAAGAGGGCGCGGTCCTCCGGCGATGTGAGGTCGACCTTAATGAGCTTGGAGCCCTGGAGCAATTGCATGATCAAGCCTGCCGTCACGATCGGTCCGATTCCAAGCTCGGTAAGCGAGCCACGGTTGCTTGCCAGGATCACGCGCAACCAGAAGAAAGGGTCGACACCCCCCTTGGTACTGACTCCGTACACGGGGATCTGCGACATGAACAAGTAGATCACCAGAACGATGGCAGTCCAGAAGAACTTCTCCTTGAACGACACCTCGCGGTCTGGCTGCTTCACCTCTGGCATGATGCGACAGAGCGGCTTGAAGATACTCAGAAATTTCGACGGCATGCTTGATCACGACTGCGTGGATCGATGTCACGCCCCTCTCACGTTGGTACGAGCGGGAAGGGTGTGTATATGAGTGGTAGTAAGAATTAATATTTTTATGCGGTTATCCTCCAGTGGTACGTCCTTTGCATTCCTATGGAATGCGCCTATTTAGCCGATGGGGCATCAACGATCGTACTAGATTGGTGATTTGGTATGAAATGGTGCGACTTTTCTTGCGAACACGCCAAGAGCGAGGGCACGGATGATCTGTCGGGTGCATGTCGTCGGGAAATCGTCATACATTGTTCCAAGCATGGCAAGCTGGTCAAGAAAAACAGCACGTGCATCGATGACCTGCGCGAGATGCTGAAAAACGACCCGGAATACCAGCGAAGCTTCGGGCGGGATAAGGTGGGTTGATTTCACGGGGCCTTTATTATTATTGACTTATTTTCAGGCCAATTAACGAGCAAGAGCACGTCACGGCTCGGTCTCGATACTTCCGCGATCGGGAACCCGCCGGCATCGGACAGTCTCCGGGCGAAGTCGCTCACGTCATCCATGGTGGGGGCATAGCCAGCGCTCTCGCCGATCGACGTGCCTTCCCCGCCCAAGCCAAGCCTTTTTTTCATGAGCATCGCCCTGGCCTCCACGGCAAAGCCCTTGACTTCCAAAAAGTTCGGGTTCGCCATCTTGATCAGTTTGACGAGCCCTTCCACGTTATCGTTGCTCGCGTCGTCGTTGATCCCTTTCACGTGCGTGATCCGCAAGCACGTGCGGCACGTGAGCGATGGCAGCAGCTGCAAAGTTTTCATGATGGCTTGATATCCTCCTGATATCGCTGGCCGGTGGATCCTGGCATATGCATTCTCGTCGGGAGGGGGCAGCGTGATGTAGAGCTGGGTTGGCAAGGGATCCATGCGCTCGAGCACCGCGGGCATCGTCCCGTTGCTCACGATGAACGTCGTGAATCCCCGCCGCCTGAATTCCCCGACCAGGCCACCGATGTGCGGGTACAGCGTTGGTTCTCCCGCGAGCGAGATAGCCGCGTGCGATGGCTCGTGCGCACTTGCGAAAACGCGACGTATCTCGTCCCTCGTCGTCAGGTAGGCCGTGAGCAGCGCATCTGGAGTGAGGGAAGCGTCGACGCGAGGGTTGAACTTGTAAAGCACGTTATCCCGCGTGTCGACGATCTCCGTGGTCTTGAGCAGTACGATGGCATCCTCGACCCGGTTCCAGGACTCTCCAGACTTGGCATGGAACTCGTCGATTTTTATCTTGCCACCGCCTTGCTTCATGCTCGATATGATATTGGCCATGATGTCGTAATTGTGGAGGAACTTGTCCGCGCCCAGGTGGTGATCGAGCATGTTCAGCTGGTTGCGGATGAATTCCTTGACCAGGAACTTGGGCTCATCAACTGGCAAGGTAAACGCAGGGCCAAGGCTCCCCTGTTCCAGGTCCCGCCAGCAAAAAACGCAGTTATGCGTGCAGAATGGGAGTGCGGGGGTGTTCTGGATGCACTTCTCGCTCTTGATGCCGAAGTACCCCTTGTAGCAGTTCCGGTTGGATGGATCCGAAAGCGGCAGTTCCCGACCTGTGAACAATTTCTCGAGCATCCAATGGCAAGGTTTAATAGCGGAATGCTTGTGCTTCCCGACGAGACGGTAGTTAGACCTCTCATATGCCTGTCGATAACCCGGCGTCCCGGTGCTTTTCGGTTCCATCTGGCTCGCTCGTGAAAATATAGTGGGACGCGGAGGGAGGGATTCGAACCCTCGTACCTTGTGGGCACTGGCTATTCGGTCGGGGGCATTCACTCCACGATCTCCAAACCAGCGTCGTAACCACTTGACTACCTCCGCGCTTGAACGGTTTTGGATTTTTGGTGGTTAACAGAGTAGACAAGGAACGGGAATAAAATAAAATCTGTACGGACTAAGTCTCCAGATCCAATAAATTTACTAGGCACGGTCATGAAGTTTAAATCCGTCGTGCCGTGATCCGATCACGTGCATCCCGTGGTCTTATTTCCTGTCGCGATGATGGTCGCGCTAGCCTTTACAATGGCCTTGAAGCGAGGGAAGCGACGCTCTCGACGTAAAACATCCGGCAAAGATGCGGATGCAACCTCATGTGGTAGTGCCCACGGGCATGAACATCGATGCGATGTACTGCCGGGGATGGCTTCCCTCCAGGAAATTCCTGGTGATCACGGATTTGGAACCGGGGACGAGGCCGCGACTGGGAACGGAACGGTGGCCGCCCGGATGGCGGAGCTCGAAGCTGAAAACGCCCGGTTGAAGGTCGAAAACCTGAAACTCAAGGCCCGGAGGCAGAAGAAGGCGGAAAACCTCGCCGGGTACCGTGATGCGAACACGAGCGTTCGGTTGGCGGCCCGCAAGCGGCGGCAATCCAAGCTTGCCGCTCCAGGTGCAAGTATCGCGGCTAATGGCGACGCCACCGCGCCCCGGAACAAGCGAACCGGCAAGCCGAAGGGAAAGAGGGGCGGCGGGTTCAAGGTACCGAAAAAGATCACCCGGGAAGTAGAATGGCGGCTAACTCGATGTCCGCGTTGCGGGAGGTCGCTTGAATGCACCCGGCATGTCGGGAAGTGGCATCACGTCATCATCGATGTCGTGAAGCTTGAACATGGGATGCTGATGGAGTGCGTTCGGCACGTGATCTACCGGTATCGCTGTTCTAAGTGCCATCAGATCGTGGCGAAGGATTTCGGGCGTCTCGCTCGGTTGCATTATGGGATCGGTTTGATCTCGCTGGTAATGGAGGACCGGCTTGATCGCCGCGGCACGTGGGACGGCATACGCAGGACCCTAATCCGATTTTTTGCAGGGAAGAATCCGGAGATCATCCCGACGATAGTCACGTTCATCAACTGGATGGAGCGGTGGGAACCACAAGTGCGGCAAGTGTTCGAGGCGTTCCGTGCTGCGATCAAGGATACATCGTTTGCATGCGTGGACGAGACCGGCGTGACGATGGATGGCAAGAATCACTGGTTATGGGTTATCGTCACGGGTCTCGTTATCCTCTACTTGGCATCGGAGAGTCGCGGTCACGAGACCGTCGAGGAGATATTCGATGGGTACGAGGGCATCTTGATCTCGGATTTCTGGAGTGCCTACAACCGGCTGGATGCCGAGCAGCAGAAGTGCTTGGCACACCTGGTGAAGGACTTGAAGGTGCTGGAATGCAAGGCCATCGACCGCCGCGAGGGCGCGGAGAAAAAGCTGGCCGGGGATTGCAAGGCTGCTGCAATAACCGTGGATGATGACGCGGCGAGCGAAATGGCAGCAACACGTCGTGGCAGGCCACCAAAGCAGCCCGAACCCCTTTCCGAGGATGAGCGTGCCAAGCTCGCAGCGGACGTGGAACAGCAGGCAAAGGTCATCAAGCAGCTGCAGTGGCTCCGGAACTTTTTCGGCGCGGCGTGGAAGGACGGCGACATGGGCTGGAAGGCACCAATGGACAAGCGCATCTCCCGGAAGGAGGCAGTGCGTCGCATGAAAACCATCATCAGCAAGATTCGTGCCGAGGGTGCGGCCAGCCCCGACATCGAACGCCTGCTCAAGCGCATGGAGAAATTCGCCCCCAAGCTCTTCACGTACCTGGATCACCCTGGCATCCCGCCAGACAACAACTGGGCCGAGCGTGAGATCCGCCCCTTCGTGATCCAGCGCAAGATCTCGGCCAACTTCGTCAATCCAGAGGTTTTCGAAATATATGCCATGATGCTGTCCTTGTACCACACGGGGCTCAAGCACAAGATCCCGTTTGACGTCATGCTTCGCTTGCTGCACGAGAATGACGTGGACGGCATTCTCACCTTGCTGAAGATCCCTCCACCGATCCCACCTCCACCGCCTGATATGGCGGCCAGGGTTTCCACGTGACCTCTTTCTCCCGGTCACGTTCCCCGGATATGCGAGAACGTGCTTTGATTCGATAGCGAATAGCATCTCGTGACCATCATTCTGACTGCAATCCAGCCGGCTTCATTTGCTCTCATCTTGCCATCGAACGAAAAAAACAAGCGCACGTTTATAAAGAGAAGGAATGTAGTAGATTTATTGGATCTACGGACTTAATCAATACAAAACAACTAACTCAAAACCACTGAAGAATAAGCCCTTACCGTTTTTCACCCATGTCATGATCCCCCTCGAAGCATCTTCTCTGATCGAACCATTGCGCATATAGCTGGCTTTCAAAACCTTTCTAAAGACCACATGCAACTTCGTTTTAATCAACTTATCGGCATCCTCCACCCAGCACGATGCCCAGGAAGTGGTAACCGCCCCGTCTCCGCGCGGCGAGGCTGATTCTGATGGGCTCCCAGCACCCTTCTCAAGAAGCCTTCGACACGCTTCATACGATCTTCTTTTTTTGCTTATCAATGGGCGCGGGAGATCGTGTGCAGCGGTGACGCCTCGTCACCGCGGCGTGACGAGGAAGGCGCTGCCATGACGTGCATCGCCTTTTTTCCCTTTATCAACCCCCGGCTCCCGTGCAATGCAGGTGAAAACCTACCCATGACAACAGCAACCAAGCCAATGGTGGAATTCCCGGAACTCTCGGCGTGGGCGCGGCGGCACGTGCGGGCGGCAAGGGCCATCTGGCGGGCGACGACCGTGCTCGCGTCCGTGACGATATGGCTCTTCTGGACCGGATGCGCGCTCGCCACGCTCG
>JAUQYZ010000157.1 GCA_030587475.1 Candidatus Sigynarchaeum calidifontis | reverse complement strand
TGCTTGCTGGCCTTCGATGACGATCAACGATATCCGCCGGTGCCCTCCCGGCGTCCTGATGCACGTGATCTTCCCCGCTGCATCCCATCGCCGTATCGTCCGGGTGCACACTCCTATCATCGACGCGGCGATGCCGATCCTCACGCATGATGTCATGATGCCATGCATCATCCAATCATGGCCCATAAACCGGGATATCATCCACACCGTGTCCAACTTTGTCTAGCAAAAACTGGACTGTTTAGCAACCCCTTGATGAAGAAACAAAAACACTCGGCTGTAGACCGCGGCTCGTGGCATCCCCTTCGGACCATCTCGCTAGATCGATTGGTTCCGGACTTGGAATCGAGCTCCGAAAGGTGAATAAGTTTGCCGAACACATGAATTATGGATGAAATTCACCACGTGATCTGAAGCCCATGTCCTTGCAAGAACCCACGAAGAGAAGGAATCTCGACAAGCTCTTACTTGTCGGGTCCCTCCTGCTGGCTCTCCTGGCCCCGCTGCTAACCGTTTATTACCATTACCAGTTTGTCGAGACCAACTACCTCGACGGGCTGGACATCAACATCAACATCGATTATTTGGTACTTAACGCGAGCCGCTGGGTCGTGCCGGCATTCAAGAGCACGGACTTCGTTTTCGAGGTCGAGACCTATGAATCGGGCAACCCGCTTCGACCGAACGTGACGTACTCGGTCAACAACTACACGATGGGCACGACCGACTGGTTCAAGGCGAACGCGACGGAATGGGGCGAGTGGGGCTACTCGTTCCACCATCTCACGGGCGGGGCATTGGACGGGGCAGGCGTGGCGCATTACGGGGGTTATCCCACGCCGCCTGCTTCAAAGCGGGAAGCGTACACGCATATGCGTGATTACGTCGTCAACTTCACGGAGCACTTGAAAAACGGCACCAGGCCCTGGATCTCGTTTAACGGCCACTACCCGTACCACCATTACGCCGCCGAGTTCGGCTTCGACGCCATCGGCTCCGAGATCGGCGAGAACATGGACTCGTACCAGGTCATGATGGCCTTCAACCGGGGCGCCGCGCGGCAGTACCACCTCACCTGGTTCGTCGATTTCTCGGCCTGGATGGCCGGCACCATCACGGATTACAATTTTCCATCCACGTGGGGCGATAGTGGAGGGCCGACATGCGGGCACTCGTTGAGCATGTTCCAGCGCAGTTACTACATGGCATACATGGCGGGCACGAGCCGCGTGATCGCGGAAGGCGGCTGCGCGAACTTGTTTTACAAGACACCAGACCCCTACGGCTTGCTCCCGCTCACGCCGCTCGGCGAGGTGGGGCGCGACTTCGCGCACTTCACGGCGAGCCACCCGAACCGCGGCATCCCCTACACCCCTGTCGGCATCCTCATCGATGACCTCCACGGGTCGAACGGCATCTTGTCCGGGTCGCCAAAGACTTTCAACACGCTCCCGTACAACGCGGCGGATATGATGACCTTCCACCTCATGGAAACTATCTTCCCGTCGTGTTGGATATCCCCCGTGAACGAGCAATGGGCGTTGGCAAATAACGAGTTCGGCGACATGTTCGACGTCTTGCTGCAGAACGCGTCGTCCAGCGTGCTCGCCTCGTACCCCGTGATCTTCATGAGCGGGGAAATCATCCCGAGGGGAAACGAGTCCGAGCAACTGGTGGAATATGTCCTAAACGGCGGCACGCTATTCGTCAACTCGGCGTACTTCCCGGCCCTGAACGCGGCCTTGCTTGCACGAGGTTACCAGGCCGTGCTCGAGCTGCCGGTTCTCCAGCACGTGAAGGTGCTTCCCTTCGGTTCCAGCGGTGGCAATTTCGTCTTGTTCGGCCCGGATCATGACACGACCCGTGTCCGGCCGATGTTGCGCGAGCTCGCCGGCCTGATCTCGCCGTTCGTCGTTACGACCGACGGCTTGCTGGGAAGCGGCCAGTCCGTCTACGGGGCAAAGGCGAGCATCCAGCAAATGGTCAACCGGAACGGCAAGGGCTGGGTACTCACGCTGATCAACAACGACGGGATCACGAAGGAGCCGAGGAAGGCACCCGTCATCGATGCGAGCCGGGCAAGGGCTGTCACGATCCGGTTAAACGACGCGTTCCTCAAGAAGACTTTTGCCACTGGGACGAGCCTTCAAAACGTGACGAATTGGATGGGAGACAGCGTGCTCTGGAGCAAGGGTAGTTCGGGCTCCGCGTCGTCGCCCGTGATCGAGCTCGTGCTCGGCCCCGGGGCCATCTCGATCCTGGAATTCCAGTTTGCTTGAACCCGAAAGGACGTCCCCAATTCGACATGCCGGACTGTCATCTAAAGGAATTAGGATCGATTTCGATATTTTTTCCGCGCGTTTCCGGCGAAATGATCTTCTTGTCTTTTTTGTTTCACACATCGGAAAAGCCGAAAAGTCCCCAACTCGCGTCTAAAAAACAAAGTTAAAGGTATTAAAAGTTTCAAGAAAAACATCATTCATCATTCTCGGTTATCGAGGATATGTTTCTTGATACGAATGATTTTGACTCGCAAGAGCACAAACCTATTTTGAGTGATCGTGAATATGGTAGGAAAAACTGATCTTTCTGATGTTGTAATAGTCGATTATTGCAGGACTGGGATAGGTTATAAAGATGGCAGCCTTTCCAGCATCCGTTCCGACACGATGGTCGTTGAATTGATCAAGGCGCTCCGTGACCGGAATCCGAAGTTCAAGAACAACCTGGAGAACCTGGCCAAGGACTTCAAGGTCGATTCGATCTGGGGTTGCAACAGCCAGATAGGCACGTCGGCTCTAACGCTCGGGCGTACCGCCGCGCTCGCGGCGCACTACCCGATCGAGATCCCTGGGATGTCGTTGAACCGGCAGTGTGCGTCTGGAATGACAGCGATCAGCTTGGGGCTCGCTGAAATCAAGTGTGGCTATTTTGATTTCGTCGTGTGCGGCGGTATGGAGCAACAAAGCGCCGCGCCGATCGGCCAGGACATGATCTGGGTCGACCGGGACGGCAACGTGATCCGCAGCGCCCCGCACCCGTCGGTCGCCGTTAACCCGTACATCCGTGATCCCTTCGACCCCTCCAAGCAAGGAATAATGGCAGGGCAGATTCCCGGCGCAGAGATGATTGGCAAGAAATACAATGCCCCAAGGGAGCTGCTCGATAAGTTCAGCCTCTGGTCGCACGAGAAGGCTTGGAAGTACGCCGAGCAGCGCCACAAGGAGAACATCACGATTAAAGTGCCCTACCTCGGCAACATCGAGGGGGAGCCGAACAAGTCTGTTGAAGTACGCCCTGGTCTGCGCTCGTCGGTGAAGGAGCAGAAATGCAAGTTGCTCCTGGCAGACAACGATTATCCTGCATGGGATGTCTGGAAGGACAAGCTCGGGCTCCAGGGAAAGCTATCCGACAATGTCAAGTACTTCGACTATAACATCGACGAGGGAATGCGCTCCAAGACCACTATGGAGATGATGGCCAAGATGCCCGGCATCCAGCGAAAGTGGCTTCTCACCGCGGGCAATTCATGCCCCGAGTCAGATGGCGCGTCGGGAATGCTGCTCGCTCGGCGGGAGGCAGCCTTGCAGCTCGGCCTCAAGCCACGTGCGAGGATCAAGGCACTCACGATAGTCGGCAGTGACCCCGTCTTGATGCTAACCGGCCCCCAAGTTGCGACGAAGGAAATTCTTAAGCGCACCGGGCTCAAAATGGACGACTTTAGCATCATCGAGGTCAACGAGGCGTTCAGCACGGTCGTCTATGCCTTCTGCAAGGAGGTCGGGATCGATTACATGGATCCGCGCATCAACCCGTGGGGCGGTGCCATTGCCATCGGTCACCCGACCGGTTCCACGGGTTGCCGGCTCCTCGGCACCCTTATGTGCCAGTTCGAGGCCATGGGCGGCGCTGGTAAGGGCAAGCTCGGTCTCGGCACGCTCTGCGTCGGCCTGGGCATGGGCATCGCGGGCATCGTCGAACTGGAATGAAATCGACACCTCGCTTTTTATCTCACCTTTTTTAATCTCGGATTCCGGGTAAAGAGCATCGTCACTCCCCTACTAATATCATCGGTCGTGGCATGATCTCGACATGTTCATATCTTAGCCGGTCGATTCTTGCTTCATGAAGCACGACATCACCTCCCGATCGATCATTGACCCGCCCCGCGTGGCAAGGTCCGTGCTCGTCATCGTGGCTGTCGCCGGCATCGCGGGCATAGCGCTCGTCACGACCGAGTTCGCCGCGACGTCGACACCTGC
>JAUQYZ010000124.1 GCA_030587475.1 Candidatus Sigynarchaeum calidifontis | reverse complement strand
CGAACGGCGTCCCGAGGTCTGTGACCTCGCGCGTGTAGCTTGACCGGATCTTCGTGTCTATGGATTTGCATTGCAAGCACCGGCCATCGAAATGTGCCGAGACCGGAACATCTTGGCGCACCACTTTCACGGGGATGTCAAACATGATGGTTATTATGACCGTCATCCCGTATATATCCGTTTTGCATCCCGTTCTATACGGGCAAACCGTTCGTGAGATCTCAACCCGTCAAACAAATCATAAGACAGTTAGTCGACGCCATCGCGGAAACGATCGGCAACAGGTTCGGCGGGATATTTATGGCCACGAGTTGCCCGGCGTTGAAGGTACCAGAGAGTAGATTGTATTCCAGGAGCGTTTGTACCTTCCGGTACAGCGTTGGTGGAGGGATGGATTCGTGGAAGTGTGCCGCGAGTGCACCCATGGAGATGCCAGGCTGGGACAAGATAGCCGCGTAAATCTCGCGAACCTTGTCCTTGTGCGAGATATGGTAGAACAGGTCGTTCTCCTTGGAGAGGAAGAAATCGTAATATGCGGTACTGTTACCGAAGTGCGCGACCCGAACCATCTCGAAGCGCTCGAGGACGCGCAGGTGGAGGATCGTCGTCCTCGAGTCCTTGCCAACTACTCGCTTGATCCCGGAAAAGTGGATGCCGGGGAGCCTGCAAATGCCCTCGAAAATGGCCCGCCGGGTCTCGTTTGCGAGAACCTTGTCCCTCGTTAGCGTGCCTCCACCGAACAGGATCTTCTTGCGGCACAGCCCGTCGATCGCTTGCTGGATCGAGAACGGCTTGAGATCTTTCAGCAATCGCACCGAATGTGAGTATAGATCCTTCAAATCAAGCACGTAGTGCTTCCGGATCAGCTCTTTGGCGATAAAAAGCACTTTCTGCTCGATCTCTGTCAACGGCTTCGCGTACCTGGAATAGAAAGGGATGTCGGTCGTGGCCAATGCACCGTGGTCGTGGTTATTGAACCCTTGCTCTGTGGTCATCGATCATCCCCCGTGTTTATAAGCTGTCGTCCTCGTTCTCCGGCGTCTCCTTGAACATCTCCTCCAGGTACTGGACGCGGTTGTCCACGGGAATGTCCTTGAGCAGTTCGAGCAGGTCGTCGACGAGCCCTTCCTCGATGCCGAGTTCCGAGATCTTGGCAAAAACCTCCGGGCCGAACATCGTAACCTGACCCTCCATCTGATGTTCCGGCATCGCTTGAGGGTTAACCGCCATCACGCTCTGCGCATCGATGTCGGCCCCGCAGTTCCAGCACTTCTCACCGGACTTGGCGATGTGAGCGGCGCAATCGATGCAGTACTGGACCCCGCATTGCTTGCATGTGTAGCTGAGCCCCGAAATCGGGCCCTTGTGCACGATACAACGGGGCACGACGGTCTCGACATTCACTTCCGATGCCATTCCTTGGGCACTCGCGGCCCGCGCGGCGATGTCGATATCCGGTTCGGTGGATATCCCACCTTTTTTCTTCGCGCCTTCTATTTGCCAAGTATTATACGCTTCTGTTCCTAACATGGCTTCATTTTTTTGCGGAATCGTTCCAGGCACGGGCGTTTGCATCAAGCGGGCGCGCTTGGCGAGGGTCGCGTCGTGGATCTCGGAGGTGGTCGCGGGAACCGTCGTATAGGAAAGCGACTGGCCGGCTTTACTCTTGCCCGTGGCCTTGTGCTGGACCTTCTTCTTGCGGGAGTACCCGTAGCTAGCCACGGCCACGATGCCGCCCGTGATGCCGATGAGCACGATGATGATGATCGGGACGTAGTTCTGCTTGGGCGTGCTCGCTATGACGTATAATCCGTTCACTGACAAGCCAATGTCGATGTAGTTCTGGGTCAAGCTCATACCCGCGGTCGAAGTGACCCATTCGCCCGTGTCCTCATCCCAGTGCAGCACTTCCAGGTCCGCTTCGTTTACCTGGTTGGCAATGAGCGATTGGCTGTAATACACTCGGATGAAGCCATTCAGCAAGGCGCTCGAGTTCGTGATGTTCAAGTTGAAGGCCACGGGCACCGCGATGACCAGTCCTGAGGGCAATGCGGCGGGCAAGATGTTAGAGATTGTCGTGACGGAAGCGGCGATGTTGAGATATAATATCGCCCAATGACTCATGTTCAGCGTTAGATCCAGGGCATAGGCACCGTGCTGGCTGACTAGATTCACGCCAACGGACAAGAAGATGCCACCATCGGTTCTTGTGAGGACCGTGATGAGCCGCTCGTGACGCTGCACGTTGCCGAACGTGTCTTGCACGATCAAGGTGTAGTTACGCACACCAAGTGCCACCGAATCGATCAAGATTGATACGTTTGCGCCCGAGCTGTATGAACCCGACCGGACCATCTGCCTATTCAGATACACAGCATACGTCGACGGGTGCACGTCGAGGAGCGTCCAGTTGAGGTACTCCACATCTCCTTGCTCGATGCTCAAGCCCGCGAAGCCGGTAACAGCGATCGACGGGGCCGTGGTGTCGATGGTGACGTGTATCAGGTCGGAGGAGACGCGGCCGAAACTGTCGTTGCAGTAGACGTAGACTGTATGGGCACCGTCTGCGACAGGCAACGAGAAGCTGCCCCCCGGCACGAAGACCCGGGCGCCGCCGTCGACAATGTACCACGTTTCATCCTTGGTCAAGTCGGTCGCCATAAACGTAACGTTCAACGTGGCGCTGGACAAGTTCGCTCCATCGGGCGGCGAGGTGATCACCACGACGGGCGCGGCCGTGTCCACCGTGAATGTCCTCGAGACAGAGGTGGTGTGCCCGAAGAGGTCATTGGCGAAAATAGTGATCGTATGCAATCCATCATCGACCGCAATGCTTGTATTGCTGAAAAGCATAATGGGAGCCTCGCCATCAAACACGTACCAAATCCCATCGAGATTGGGATCGGACACTTCCACGTTTATGGACACGTTGCCTGAACTAAGCATCGCCCCGCTTGAAGGGTTATTGACCGTTATAACGGGAGCGGACGTATCAAGAGTAAAGTGGACCGAGGAGAAACCAATCCTACCGAATGAATCGTTACAATAAACCGCGATCGAATGTAAACCATCAGGCAATGTCACCTGGAAGCTGCTTCCAGAAACGACGACGGGCGTGCCGCTGTCCACGACGTACCACGTCTTGTCCCGGGTCATATCTACCGTCGTGAAAATAATGTCCACAGTGGCGCTGGACAAATTCTGTCCATCTGATGGCGAGGTGATCGTTACAACAGGCTCAATGGTATCCACGGTGAATGATGACGATACCGAACTCGTATGGCCTAGAGTATCGTTGGCATAGAACGTGATAGCGTGCAGTCCATCGGCAACTAGTGCTCTAATCCTTAAATCCCTACCTAGTTAACGTTGGCCCATCATCCCACAGTCGTGTTTTTTGTCTATAGATCGTCTTGTTCACCCGTTGTTGACGAGATCCCGTGATCTCACGCCGTGGCGAGCGGCCGGCCGCTGTACGTCCATTTGAACGGCTCCGCCATGGTCTCGTTGTAATAGGCAATGAAAGCGAGGATCTTCCGCTTCAAGTCCTCAACTGACGTGAAGGTCTCGCGCTTCAATAGTTTGCGGGCGAGAATGCTGAACCAGCATTCCACCTGGTTTAGCCACGAGCAATATTTCGGCGTGTACACGAACCGCATGCGGTGGGACGCATCCTCGAGGAATGCCCGATATTTTTCAATATCACTTTTTGTCGACGTGATATCGTTACCTTGACTGGTTTTGGACCAGGCATCGTGGACGTCCTTGGTTTTCACGAGGAAATCCACGACAATAT
>JAUQYZ010000224.1 GCA_030587475.1 Candidatus Sigynarchaeum calidifontis | reverse complement strand
GAGAAAGGTACGCCACAAGGAGGGGTCATCTCTCCGTTGCTGGCAAACATCGCGTTGGATGGCCTGGAACGACAATTTGGTATTTACTCTGCCAATGGTAAGTATTTGGTTCCTTCACACCGCCGAGGTATTAGCAAGGACGTGGCTGTTTATCGATATGCGGATGACTTCATTGTCCTTGCTCCATCTCGAGAAGTTTTGGAGACTCACGTGATCCCGAAAGTGAGGGAATTTCTTGCGACCATGGGGCTTGATCTTAACGATGCGAAAACTCGTGTCGTGAATGTTGAAGAAGGGTTCACCTTCCTGGGTTTTACTTTCCGGAGGTATCGCCGAAGGAACGGGGAGATTAGGGAATTCGAGTGTACCCCAAGCAGGGAACGCATCGATAAATTTATGGCCCGGATAAGTGAATTTGTTTGGTCGAGACGTAATGGCGATGTAAAGGAACTGATCGAGTCGCTCAACCGGAAAATCATCGGATTCTGCAATTATTTCAAGTGGAGCCGTGCATATCGTGCGTTTTCGTACCTGTCCTTTCGTTTGTGGGAACTCATGTGGCGATGGGCCAAGAATCGGCACTATAGGAGAGGCGCGAAATGGATACGCAAACGATATTGGAGGGCTGGCGGCAGGAATAAATGGGTGTTCTCGTTTGAAGGAGTAAACCTCGTGCAGCCTTGTCGATTAACAACTCAATGGTGGAAGTGGCCGAGAGTACGAATCCAGGCGAGTCCATACAACCCGGATGAGACGGAGTACTGGGCTAATCGATGGAAGGGATATTACCAGATGTTGAAAGAGGTTCACGTTCCGGAGAAGCGCTATAAGGAATAGAACAGTTGGGCTCGAGCCCGGTGCATCGAAAGGTGCTCGCCGGGTTCCTCTGAGCAGCGGGATTGAATGCCCGCTGATTCATGCACCATGTCAACATACATCGACACAGACGCCCTGCAAGACATCAAGGGCATGACGCCCAATCGCGACATGAAATCTGAGTGATCGAATGCGGATACCGGAATGGCTGGGTTGTCAAATGACTGTTGCGCTCCCAGGGGAGCAGCAACCAGGCCTACTCCAAAACCGACTCCGAGATGGACGGATGCGGCTACCCGTGGGTGCGTGGTTGGCAACGACCAGGTGCCAAGCGTCGGGGACAATGAATCGCTGCAAGGAAACGCACCCCTGCAGCGAGCTAGCCGAGTCTCTCATGGTAAAGCAAAGTGAACCCACGATAAACCTCGTCACATGCCCTAGGCGAAATGCGTTGATACGCCTGGCCAAAAGGCAAGCGAGCAGGAGATGGTACTTTGGGTTTACCATCTCTCCATTCGTCGTCTCGCCGGGGAACAGTGGGTACCTAACAGAGACGCTGAACGTCGATTACCCGGAACATGGTAAACCTGTCCATCCCCAGACGAAGACACGTGGTATGCCTTTCGTAAGAAGGGCGGATGGATGGGCAGGCAGAAGAACCAAGAGAAAGCAAAGGACGCCTTGTAATGAGGCGTATAGGGTCGATTGACCTAACCGGAAACGGTGCTGACTTCAAAGGTGGTCGGGACCGGGAAAACGTCGTGAAGGAAACTCGAGTGACAAGAGATGTTAGCTAATGCTGCAAAGCATTAAACAAGTCAGTCAGCTACGCGATCGACAGGCGGTACGAGGCAGCCCACGACTTCGCTGCTGGAAATACGGCCGCACTGGGTGGTGTGGTAGGGAGGAATCCACGAAAGGATCCCGGTGAACTCGGGAAAGATGCATCAAGCAAACAGGAAATCAAGACAGGGTATCATGTACTCGGGCAGGATGGATGAGTTCATGATGCAAACGTGCACGAGCATGCTGGCGATGGCTGGCGTGCGATGACCGGTTGAACAAGGTAGAAAGGGAGATCGAAACGAGACATGGCCCTTCGTGGATATACTAAATTGTACGACCAAGCGAGCTGGTGGGCGGCGATAAACTGGACGGCGGTTGGTCGCGCGGTAAAACGCCTACAAGAGCGGATCTTTAAGGCGATGCGAGACGGTAACAAGCATCGGGCAAAGGAGCTCATGAAGTTGTTAGCGAGGTCGGAATCCGCGAAATTGCTTGCAGTGTACAAGACCACGCAGCAGAACAAGGGGAAGGTCACGCCGGGAATAGATGGCAAGATATATTTGAAACCGGAGGACCGGGAAGCCTTGAGTCGCGAATCATTTGATTATCGCATATGGCAGTTCCAACCCGCGTTGAGGCGATATATTCCGAAAGGCAAGGGAATCCTACCAAAGCGTGCGATGACCACAGCGGAGATGCGCCCGTTGAGTATAATGACCATCAAGGACCGGGTCATGGCGACGATACTCTCATTCGCAATGGAGGCGATGTGGGAGGCTGTGCTGGAACCGAACGTGATGGGTTACCGGGCGGGGCGCTGTACCCAAGATGCGATCCAGGTGATTTTCAAGGCATTGTCGAAGGGCAATCCCGCGATATTGGACGCTGACATCAAGTCCTTCTTCGACACCATCAATCACGAAACGATCTTGGAGAAGGCAACGTGTTTCCGGGCCATTATTGGTCGAGCGTTGACTGCCGGAATCGTGGAAGATGGGCGCCTTACGAAGACCACGCATGGCATCATGCAAGGGAGTCCCCTGAGTCCCGTCCTGGCAAACATTGCCTTGCACGGTATGGAACGGGAATTGGAAGCGACGCCTGGCGTGGTCGTGGTGCGATACGCTGATGACTTGGTGGGCATTGCCCCAACGAAACGCGTGATGGAAACTAAGGTGGTACCGGCGCTCGTTCAGTTCTTGACACCCCGTGGCCTTTCCCTGAAGGTTGAAAAGACCCGGATCGTGACCAAGAAGGAGGGATTTGACTTTCTCGGATTCACGATGGAGCAACCGCGGCAGAAGCTGTTCGTTAAGCCCCGGAAGAAGAACGTGCAAGGGTTTTTAGAGCACGTCCGTGGCATCATCCGGTCGAACAAGCAAACAGAACAGCGGGTGCTCATTTCCTTGTTGAATCCTGTTATCGATGGATGGGCGAGGTACTACCAATACTCGGATGCAGAGCGGGTCTTCGTGCGTGTTGACGCCGCGATATGGCATGCGTTGTGGCGTTGGGCAAAACGTCGGCACCCGGACAAGAGCCGGCGATGGGTCTTGCGGCGGTATTTTTCCAAGGTAGGACAAAAGGCGTGGTGCTTCCGGGACGAGAAAACCGGATATGCGCTGAGGGATACAAACGCTATAAAGCGCAAGGAGTACACATTCGCGGTGGGTAGCATGTCCGTACTGGATCGAGCGTGGCTTGGTCGAGAAGCCGGGTACAAGCGGTCAATAGAAGAATCGGAGCACGGTGAGTATCAATGAACAAAAGGGATACCTGGAAGCCAGACGGCTGCCACTCTTTTGATAGTGGCCATGGGCCCGGCGAACATCCTGACGGGGGTGGTGGGAATAACCCGCCATTTGCACGATGTCAGCTTGGTGCGAGTACTGTGGAGGCGGTAACGCTGAAGCAAGGAAAACACACGCGGCGACGCGTTTCGGGGCTTCCGGCTCGAGCTGCATGCGGGAAAACTCGCACGTGCAGTTCCTAGGGGGCGACGGGCTGGCAACAGCCCCGAGCTACCCGGTGATGCTGAAGATACTCGTCGAAGAGGGTTTCACGAGCCCGCACCAGATCGCCATGGCCAGCCCCGACGACCTGACCCGCGTCCAGGGCATCTCGGACAACAAGGCACGCCAGGTCATCTACGCGGCCCGCGAGCAGCTCGGCATATGCGAGTTCGTCAGCGTGGATCAAGTCAAGGAGAACTACGAGTGGTTCACGACCGGCGCCGAGAACGTCGACGACCTCATGGACGGCGGCATCACGACCGGCCGCATCACGGAGATCTTCGGCGGCTTCAAATCGGGCAAGACGAACACGGTCAACACGCTCGCCATCACGGTGCAGCTCCCGAAAGCCGAGGGCGGCCTCGACGGCGACGTGGTCTACATCGACACCGAGGGCACGTTTTCCAAGGCCAAGCTCGCCCGCATCGCCCGGCGGTTCGGCATCGACCCGGCCAAGGCGCTGAGCCGCATCCACCTGGCCAAGGTCTACTCGGCCGACCACCAGCTCCAGATGATCGAGCAGTGCGAGCGGCTCCTCGCCACGTACCCGATCAAGCTCATCATCGTGGACAGCCTCATGGCGCTGCTCCGCAACGAGTACGTGGGCATCGGCTGCCTCGCGCCGCGCCAGGCCAAGCTCAACAAGATCATCCACACGCTCGGGCGCATCGCCGAGGCCAAGAACCTCGCCGTCGTCCTCACGAACCAGGTCGTCACGAAGATGCTCGGCCAGTTCGCCTACGAGGACGCGGTCGGCGGCAACATCGTGAGCCACGGCTGCCACTTCCGGTACCGCGTCAAGGCCAAGGGCTTCTCGTACAACGAGGGCCTCGTGCGGTTCATCACGGTCGTGGACTCGGTCGACCTCGCCCCCGGCACCGCCGAGTTCTACATCACCGAGGCGGGCATCGCCGACCAGGAGAAGGTCGTCTACAAGATCAAGGAGGCCTCGCCCTACGAGCTCAAGGAATCCGAGCGCGCGGCGCTGGCAAGCGGTGCTGCCCCCAAGGCGAAGGCACCCAGGAAAGCGACGGCGATCGACGACGGCGAGGACCTCGAGGCGGCCATGGCGGAGGCCGGCACAATATCCAAGCCTGCAGCAAGCCCCGCGCCCAGGCAATCGGACGACGACGTGCCCGACGTCCCCAAGGAGGACGTGCGCGAGTCGTTCCCGTGCCCGAAGTGCGGCCACGGCTTCACGTCCAAGAAGATCCTCGACCGCCACGCCAAGGGCTGCAAGGGCAAGCAGCCGACGCTCGACGAGGCGACCGCGTAACCATGTCGTTCGACCGCGTCCGGGCGGAGCACGAGGCGCTCCTGCGGCACTACGCCGACAAGCTGCGCCTGCCCGGCCATGCCGTGGCCTACGCCGAGGCCATCGCCCAGGCGGCGTGGGACGCGTTGCCCAAGGGCGGCAAGTTTCGTGACGTCCAGGTATTCACCGAGATCGTCGTGTTCCATGCCATCAAGGCCGCGGGCCTGTTGTTCGACCAGGCTGCCTTCCGCGCGGCGTCGCTCCTCGAGGACGCGCCCGTGAGCCATCGCTGGTGGCTGCTCGAGTACCAGAAGTACTTGCCCGCCGCGCTCCGGGTGGCCTACCGGGAGCCCAGGCCCGAGGCGTGGCTCGCCCGCATGCGGCCCGGCCCGCTCGTCGACGCGGCCCGCGCGATCCTCGTGTCGGAAGGCACCCGGCTCGCGTCCATGCGGCCCCGGATCCGCGCGGCGGCGTGCGTCGTCGCGGCTCGGAAGCAACTCGGCCGCGTTCCCGACGGCTGCCCTGGCACGTCCAAGACCCTCGAGGCGGCGGGCATCAGGCTGGCCACGGCGTACAACGCGGCCGTGCGGGTCGGCCTTAT
>JAUQYZ010000205.1 GCA_030587475.1 Candidatus Sigynarchaeum calidifontis | reverse complement strand
GTGGGTTCGACGGATTTTGCGTTTAGGAGGAGGGGCATTGATGGAAAAAGAGTGCCGGAAATTTAAACTTGATCCAGAAATCAGCCACGGTTCAAACTTGATCAGATGAATAAAGAACAAAACCTTTTTTTTAAGCCTAAACTGCAATTATGGAAGCGTGATACTATATATCGATCGAAAAATGGACAAACTCTATCTTTACGACCTCAATCCAAAAAGATACCTTAACTTAATGACGTTGCCCTCAAGGGGAGGCTCGTTCGAAAGGATGGGCAGGTTTTCCTCCGCGTGAAGTCGGAAGGCAAGCCACGAAACGCGTCCTTCGTCGCGGGATCGAACAAGAAAGTTCTCATTGCTTCGACAAACTCCGCGGTCATGGATGGAGGCTCGGGCGGGCGTTGAACGGGCGTGAGCGTCAAGAAATTGCTTCGTCTGGTCGGTAATCCAAGCGGGGCAGGCGTGGGTTCGACGGATTTTGCGTTTAGGAGGAGGGGCATTGATGGAAAAAGAGTGCCGGAAATTTAAACTTGATCCAGAAATCAGCCACGGTTCAAACTTGATCAGATGAATAAAGAACAAAACCTTTTTTTTAAGCCTAAACTGCAATTATGGAAGCGTGATACTATATATCGATCGAAAAATGGACAAACTCTATCTTTACGACCTCAATCCAAAAAGATACCTTAACTTAATGACGTTGGGCCTGGCCGGTGGCCTCGGTCGTTCGGATCGTTTCCACGAGAGGAACCCCGAGGGAAACCCTTCGTAGACCGTGCCATATTTCTCCTTAGCATCATCGATAGGCGATACCTCTCCAATATCTTTCGTTAATGGGAAGGTTAGCAAAAGCCGCATGCACTGGAGAAATTGCTGCCCATCTATGTAGACGTGCGTCTTGCCATCGTCTTCCAGTACTACATCAAGATGCTCGTTTACCACGAATCTATCCCGCATTTGGAGGGATATGGGAAACATCGGCTCTTAAAGTTAACGACCGTGTTCTGCGGGAGATAAAGAGATTCATTAGATGGTTAAATCGAATAAATACGAATAGCTGAGAAATAAAAAAGAAGAGAAAGGTTTTATCTTGATTACATGCTGATTGCGAGGTCCATATCTTCCTTCGTGAGCTTCTTGCGGTCAGCGTGGCGGCAGAACTCCAATGCTCTCGTGGTAAGGAAGATCGCTTTCTCTTCGAGTGTTGAAATTAACGCATCGACCGCGTCCTTCGATACCATTTCAGCGCCGCTCTTTTTCATCAATTCCCGTATGGGGCTCCACGCGAGGATTCGCTTTGCCATAGATTCTTCACCATTCTTTTTCTATAGATACTTCTTTTATATCCAACAGCAGCCATTTTTTTACTCCGCGTGTGCTGTTATGTGATGTTTCGTGCAAGCCACTTATAAATTTTTCGGAGAAAGCAAGTCAAATCCTATCCTCATCGACAAAAATGGCCGGTCGTCATAATTCCGCAAGATGATCCCGATCTTCATTGTCGTGGAGGCAGATTATCAACGGATGCTAAAATTTGCTATTTTTTCCAGATCGTCTCGCGCTTGAAAAACCTTATCGGTATAGAACCGGAATAAAAATCTTTTGTTAATATCACTTTTATTTTGCATTATATAAATGTAACATGCTTGTATAAGAAGAATTGAGGTGCTATTTATCTTTAAAAAAACTAATTTCTGCAAATAGATATTATACTGGACAATCTTCACGCGTTTATTACCAATGCATAAACTTTGGCTGCCAGGCAAGATAGAGGCCAGATTTTTTCTTTAAAACGAGAGAAAGAGAAGCCACGTCGGGATGGGGATCGTGGACATCCGGCCAAAAGGATCCACCCGGCGCGGCATCACAGCCCCATGGCATCCTCGGGCATCATCACCAGCGGCCGCCATTCCACTGCATCGAAGTACGTGGATATCGTGACGTTCGCGCGGGGAGGGGCATAATATCGCCGTGCTGATTCTCCCTTTGGGATGAAGCAACCAAGCACGCAGTGGACGGGCATCACCGCTTCGATCAAGGCCTTGAAATAGGGCTTGTTTTTCGCCCGGGGAATGTACCCCAGCTTTTTCCCCTCGTGCCAGACGCTAACGGCATACGCATCGTATTTGTTTTCGGGTTCTGCTTTCAGATCTAATCTTGTCCCGGGCGGGAGCCCGGATACATATTTATCGTTTCCCGTGTAATAGATGCCGACCACTTGAACGTGATAGCACTTGTTGACTTCGAGGGCATTGATCGTGGATACCTGGCGGAGCAATTGGCTGTTCTTGCATTCATGGATCGACGGGAAGCCGGGGTCGTCCACCCCGCGCCAGCAACCGGGCTCGTCGAGCTTGATCTCCAAGGATCCTTCACGGGCAAGAACCTGGCCGCCCGTGATGGAAATGACACTCCCGACACGTTTCACGAGCGATCTCCCTCCGGCACCACGTGCCACGAGAGAAACCTGGCCGGTCTCGTCCGCGGCCTTGAAGACGTGGACGAGCTTGCGTTTCCCCTCATGGTCGCACTCGTACCTTCCCTTCTCGCGGCTGACCAGCCGGACGGGCAAGGAAGCGCTGGTTCCATCCTGCAAGTCTTGGACCTTCAGCTCCCGTCACACCTCGCCATCACTTGCTCATCAACCTGCCGATGATCTCGGCAAGGTTCTCCGGCGTCGACGCGATGACGTCGATGCCGATCTCCTTCAGCTGCTTCGCGAAGGGAACGTTGTACACGGGGCGGGCATTGGACCCGAGCGCGGCGAGCCCGAGCACCTTCGACTCGCCCTCCAGCACCAGCTTGAACTCGCGGATCAGGTCGGGCGCGGGCCGTCCCTCGTAGAAATCCGAGATCACGACCATGATGCACTTCTTCGGGTTCTTGATCAGCGACCGCCCGTACCGCACGGCGCCCGTGATGTCGGTGCCACCGCCGAGCTGGACGCTCATGAGGATGTCGACGGGGTCTTGCACCTTGTCGGACAGGTCGACGACCCGGGTGTCGAAGATGCACAGGTTTGTGTGGAGCGCGGGGAGCGTCGCGAAGATCGATGCCATGACCACGGAGTAGATCACCGAATCCGCCATCGAGCCGCTCTCGTCGATCAACACGATGATCTGCCACGGCTTCTTGCGCTTCTCGTTGGAGAAGAAGCGCGGCTCGGCCATGATGATCCGCCGCTTCGGCGGGTCGTAGTTTTTCATGTTCCTCCGGATGCTCTGGCGCCAGTCGATGTTCCGGAAGATCTTCACGGGGGTATGGACGTCGCGCTTGATCGCGCCGATGATGTGCCGTTCGACTTCGGTTTTCAGTTTATCCTTCAGGTCCTCCACCACGCGTGCCACGACCTTCCGGGCAACCGCCTTGACATCGGCGGGAAGCATGTGCTTGAGGGATATGATGGTCTTGACCATGTCGATGCTCGGCTCCACCTTCTCGAAGAGCTCCGGGTTGCGGATGAGGTCGGCGATGTTCGATTTCTTGATCAGGTCCTTCTCCAGGACCTCCTTGGCCTGTCCAGGGAACAGCTCTTTCACGTTTTCCAGCCATTTCGGTATGGACAGGCCGCTCGAGCTCAAGCCGGCGCCCCGAGTCTTGTCCGGGTTGTAGACGAATTCGAGCGTGTTGTCCAGGTCGTTGAATCGCTGCATCGCGCGGGCCTTGCCAGCTTGCCCGGGGCCGCCGGGCGCGCGGCCAGGACGGGGCTGCCCGGCCTGGCCTGGCTTGCCCTCCGTGTTGCCGGGTGCTCGTGTACCTGGTGCACCACGACGACCTGCTTGTCCTCCCTGGGATCCGTGTCCTGGCTTGCCACCTGGCTTGCCTGCCACGCCACCGTGCCGTGCACCGCCTCCAGGGGTAGGACGGCCTCCCGGCTTGCCCATGCCTTGCCCGGGAATCGCCCCGGCCGCGCTTCCCCCGGCGCCCACCCCCTCGCCAGCCCCGGGCATCGCGCCAGGGGCACCGCCGGGCTTGCCACCGGGCTTGCCCGCCCCGGGCGTGCCACCCGCCCTCGTGCTCGCGCGGCCCTTCCTATCCGCACGGGATCCGTGGCCTTTACCCTTCGAGGATTGATCCATGCCAGGGGCGGGGCCTGGTTGTTGGCCCCCGGGCGGGTTCTGGCCCGATGCACTGGTGCCCGGCTGGTCGCCCGTGCCCGGCTCGCCCGTCTCCGGGATGGTACCCTCATCCCCGGCACCTTCACCTTCCAAATCTTCCATGGCCTCGGCCAGCAGCTCATCCAGCATTTCTTCCTCGCCTTCTTGCCCGTACCCGGATCCGGTGCCTTCCCCGGTTTCACCACCGGCACCAGCATCGCCATTGCCCCCGCCACCAGCACCCTTCCCGAAGAGACCGGCAAAACCAGCTCCCACGCCGCTGATGCCTTGCTCCTCCGCCTTCTTGCCGAGGATCAGCCGCCAGCGCGCCAGCGTGCCTTGCCGCTCGTCGGGCAGCTGGTCCGGCGTTTTCGCGGGGAACATGCCCGGGTCGTTGCGTGATGCCATTTAGCTCTCACCAAACCATTCTTCGAAGATGTCATGCACTTTCTTGTTGATCTCGCCAAACAAGGCAAGGTGGCGGTCGTGGATCTCGTCTTTCAGCTCCTTGACGACCGTGGCCTTCAAGGAATATAGCTCGGCAAGTTTTTCGGTGAAGATGTCGTATTCCCGGGGTTGCAAGTCGCTGAACGATTTCTTGAGCGACGGCAGGATCGCGGAGAAGACCGGCCACTCGACCGCGCTGATGATATCGTCGAGCAGTTTCAAGATGTCCGGGTTGAACAAGAACTGCGATTGACACTCGAAGACGATGCCACGGATGAATTCACCGATCTTGACCTTGATCGAATCGTTCGATTTCATGTACTCCGTGATCTGCCGCTTCACCTCGGGAAGGTCGACGGCATTCATGAGGTACATGATACCGAGGCAGCAACCCTTGATGAACTCGTTGGCCGTGGTGGACATGCAGGTTTTCAAGCTGCCAATGAAGGCTTGCCTGTCGAGATCCATGCCGGTGAACGTCAAGAGCACCGTGGCCACTTTCTTGATCGCCGCGACGAGCGGATCGACGAGCTCGTCCTTCGGGTTCGCGTTGTTCGGCAGCGCGAAGCACATGGCAAAATAGTTCCGGGCGAGGAGGGTCTCGACCTGCTTGAGGTTCTTTTCCTGGTTCGCCATCGCCTTGAGGTAATTGAAAATGATCACCACGTTCATGAACCCGCTTGAAAGGTTCATGAAATTATCATCGTGGTCAAGACAGTCCATGCATGACTGGTGGATGCTTTCAAACTCGGCAGTGAAGCCCATCACGATGGAATGGTACAAGAGGTTACTCACGTGATCGAAATTCCCGATCTCCTTCTTGAGCGCCTCGAGCAACATGTTCTTGCTTGCTTCCTCGACCGTCGAGCCGTAGATGTTGAGCTCTATCAGTTTCACGTCGACGCCAGGATTCCAGCGAAGCATCCACGTCTCGGTAAAGACGCCCGTGACGCCTTTTAACAGGTCCGGGCCTGCCGTGCGTTCCAGGTTGCCCAGGCCCAGGTAGCTGACCCGCCAGAAGAGCACGGATCTCGTCTCGTCTGGCAAGTTCCTCAGGTTCAAGTTGAAGCAATCGCCCTTCTCGGACAGCTCGATGCCGAGCGACTCGAAGCGCAAGTAGAAATCGGCTTGCAGCGGCAACCGGCCCATGGTCTTCGTGATCTTCCCGATCTTGTGGCCGACCAGGCGCTCCCGGATCAGTGGCTGCAAGTACGCCCCCTCGACGGCCGGGTTTCCCTTCACGACGGACATGTAGATCGAATCGACGAGATCCTTCATGCACGGCTCGTGACGCCGGCGCAGCAGCGCGAGCAGCTTCGCGTCCTGGAAGGAGCTGATGGAATCGGCTATGGATATGACTTCTTCCTTGTCCCTCGCGTCCCCGAGGATTTGCGTTATGAAATCGAGCGCGATCGTCTCGTAGGGTTTCTCCTCGCCCCCTTCGAGTTTCTTCCAGGCACGCTCGTAATAGAGCGGCCCCTGGTTCCCCGAGCCGTAACCGGACTTGTCGCTGATGCGGAAATACGAGAACGGGACGAGGGAGTTCAGGAAACCTTTCTCTGGCATGGACGGCTTGGCAGCAATTCTCCCGGGCAGCGCGATGGAATGCATGCCACCCGTGATGACGAGCACGTCCTTCTCGGAGAGGTGATAGCTGGCGACGTGATGCTCGATGCAAAGTCGCATGTATTGCTCGCGGGCGATCGTCCCGTCCAACTCGAGCGATCGGGGGTCGATGGCCTTCCGGACACAAGCGCAAAAATAGAACATGTTCTCCCGGGCTTGTTCGATCCCGAGCTGCTGCACCCCGATCTCGAAGAGCGTGTCCCAGACCTCGTTGAAGTCGTCGAAATGGAAGATATCCACGAGTTTCTGGAAAAACACGCTGGAAAAGATCACCTCCTCCTCGTGCTTCAAGAAATGGACGATCCTTTCCTTGAGGTTCAAGATATACGGGATGAGGCCGGTAAGGGGGAGATCGATGAAGTGAACGGGGATCTTGCGCCGCTTTGCTTCGACGAGGGCTACCAGTTCGGGTGAATAGGAGATGAAGGGGTAATGTACCTGGAACCTGGCGGGGATCGACTTGTCCGGGCTGAACGGCATGATGCCGTTCATGCCATAGTGGTTCGCATCGTCGGTGAACATGGAGAGTATCGCGAACGGCGGCACGGTATCGTCCGCGACCATGTATTGTATCAAGGTATCGGCGGTCGAAGGCCCCTCGATCAACACCAGCTTGGGCTTCCACGTGCTGATGGCTTGCTTCACTAGCCTGGCTGATGCGGGCGAATGGTGGCGGACGGGAAGTAGCTTCAAGCGGGCGCTCATGGCCCCCGTTACTTGCTCCTCGATGCCTGCCGTTTCGATGCCGGCCGCACGGGCCACCCCCAGGAGCACGTCCTTGAGGCGGCTGCCTGAGAGCGCCTTCACGTCCATCACGAAACATCACCTCAAATCCTGGACATCTTGTTCATCGCCTTGTAGAACTCGCCCCAGACGCGTGATTGGGACGATCGCGCGCCCACTTCGATGTTGAGATACTCCCGCAATTTCGCCAGGTTTTCCTTGTCATCCTTGACGATTGCATCGACGATGTTCATGGCTATGTCTTCTGCACCAACTTTTTTGTTGCCAAAGAAGTACGCGTGGATGGCAGAATCGATGAGCACCGATATCTCCTCCGACGTGGACATGACGGTCGATATCGGCGTGAACCGGCCGCCGGATCCGCTCTTGCCAGACCTCAAATCTTGGAAGACCGTGACGAGGAGATCCAACACGTCCTTCGGGAGCTGGATCTCGAATCCCATGCGATCCAATATCTCTCCCGTTCGCTGCAACACGATTTTTTTCTCCAAGTCCTTGTCCTGGATGACCGGGATGTAAATGAAATTGAACCTGCGCTTCAGAGCAGCGCTCATCTCGTTCACGCCGCGGTCCCTGTCATTCGCCGTCGCGATCACGTTGAACCCTGGCTTCCCGAACACCAGGTATTCCGAGCCGAGTTCGGGCACGGGGATGACCTTCTCCGACAATATGGAGACCATGCAGTCCTGGATCTCCTGGGGGCAGCGAGTGAGCTCTTCGAAGCGGAGAAGGCGCCCGGATCGCATGGCGTTGATCGTGGGCGACGGCACGAGTGCCCTTGGGGTCGGCCCTTCGGCCACGAGCAGCGCGTAGTTCCAGGAATACCGTATCTGGTCCTCGGTCGTTCCCGCCGTGCCCTGGATCAAGTAGGTGGACAGGCCAGAAATCGCCGCGGCGAGGTGTTCGGAGAGCCATGACTTCGCCGTGCCCGGTTCCCCGATGAGCATCAGCGAGCGCTCGCTCGCGAGCGTGACGATCGACTTCTGGACGATGTTCTTGTCGCCGTAGTATTTCGGCGTTATCTTGACGCGTTTCTTCTGCCCGTTGACCGTGCAGGAGAACTCTTCGTCCGTTCCCGTGATGAACGTCTCCACCATCTTCGGGGAGAGCTTCCAGTTCTGGGGCTTCGGGTAGGTGTCGTTCTGGACCAGGGCGAGCAGTTCCTCGGCCCGCGATTCCTCGACGGGAGCGCGTATCTTCTCCACCAGGGCCTTAACGGAATCGATCTTTTCCCGGCCAAGCTCGTCTTTCTCTTCCTTGCCCTCCTGGCCGACATCACTCGAACCCGGGCTGCTTTCTTTGACCGGGGCTTTTTTCGGGCTCGCGGTCGCGGTGCTTTTTTTTCCCATGTGTCTTCACGCGGTGGCGGGTTTTCAGTGGTGATGGTGTCTATTTCTTTTGCTGATAGAGTTGCTGTAGGATTTCCTTGTTGCTGAACTTCAAATTCTTAGCGACGGCGGGGAACCAGATCCCTTGGCCATCGACGCACGCGAGTGGATAAAGCGACAGCGTGCCCCGTTCGATCGCGAGTCTCCCGAAAATGCCATCTACCGTTTCTTTGCTTGAAAAAACTTTAGCCATGTTTTCGACGAGAACCTTGTTTACCGGCTTGTCTAGGATCCGCGCGAGCAAAGGGAACGCGCGCTCGTGGCGAAACTCGAAGACGTGAACGCTCGTCTGGTAGTTCCCCTGGTTCTCTCCATCCTTTCGCTGGGAAACGATGGCCGCCTTTTTCACGTAGACATACCCGAGGTTGAAAACGGAGGTATCGAACGGGGTTATCTTGTAGGAGCTGACTTTTTTCAGGATCGTGTCCTGGGTAGCCGCGTAAGTCTCGAACGCCGCCTCGGGAAACGGGTCCTCCTCGTCGGTGGCGGATTTTAAAAAGTGGAACCCGGTTCTTGCGTTTGGATCGATTTGAATCTGGGACTCGCGTTCCAGGAATTTCACTTTCGTGATTTTTATGTCCTTTCTCAAGAGCTTGTAGAAGGGCACGGGCGGATCGGTTCCCGGGATGGCCATGCTCAGGAAAACATCAGGATTGGTCAATCCTTTAGGCTGCTGCAAGATACTCAACTTGATGATGTCATTCTTGCGGCTGGCATCCATCGAGATGAAATGGAAGATGAGGCCAAACAATGCGCCTTCCAGGTGAACCTTTTCCAGGCCGGCAAGCCGCAATTCCATCTCCTCCACGTTGACCGGTTCGGACGTGTCCCCGTATATCTCTGCTTTGTGCGCCTCCGCTGCTCCGCCGGGCTCCACCCTCCCCGACAAGAATGCTTGGCTCAGCAGCCAGCAATTGTTCAAGAAGAACACGTACCGCTCAGCGTTGAACGCGGGCAGGTGCTTCATGAACCGGTCGAGCTCGACGTTGAGGTACCGCAGCGACGTCGCCGTGCGGAACAGGCGCAAGGTCGATGCCTGGTGCATGAGCATCTCGATCTGCCGCGTGTTCTCTTGCGAGACCAGGTTCAAGCCGTTGTACGCGAGGACCTCGGTGAGATCCTTTATCTCGCGGCACAATTTCTCCAGCTGGGGTTGCACTATTGGGAAACCTCCGGCTCCGCCAACTGCTGCTTCACCGTCTCCACGTTCAATTGTATCTCGAACAACCGGGCAGCAGCCATGATCTTCATCATGGCTCCCGATATCCGGGAGCGCCGCTCGCCCGTGCTCGCTTCCGCGGCGCCTTGCATCGCATCGACGAGGCCTTGCACCAGGCCCGCGATCGTGCCCATGCTCATCGCTGCCAAGCGTGCCTTCAACGTGGCCAGGGCCGGCAAGTGGCAAACCATGCCGCCGCTCTCGACGCCCTTGACCAGGATGTCGGTCAAGTTTATCTTCACCAGGTCAAAGACCGCCCATGCATCTGTCGGGGTCCCTTTATCCATTCTCGTCGCCGCAAGAGTGGGGTCAAACCGCCATTAAATCCTCGGGAAGGATCTCGACTGGTCGCCAATCGAGTTTCCCGTCCAAGGCGTCCTTGTATTTCAAGAAAATCTGGGTAGCCTCGTCCTTGTCCAGCGCGGGCCGGTTGTTGATGGTCTGCCTCACCCAGCCGGAGAGGTCGCGGCTGTCCATGGTTCCCGATTTCGCGATCGCGATCATGCCCAGGACGATGTGCTTGCATATCTGGCCGCGCAAGCCGCCGCAAGGGCGCAAGTTCTGCGTGGTGCAGAAGAACCTGCCAGCCTTGTTCAAGAAAACGGCGTATTCCAACTCGTCGGGGTGTGTTTGGGACTTGATCACCGCTTTCATCGTTCCAGCCACTGGATCGCCGTCTATGTAGAGCAAGTTCCGCTCTTTCTTGAACATCGTGATGGCCTTCGTGATCTTGGGAACCAGCGCGGGATCGGCATTCGATTGAGTGATTTCTTTCACGAGCGTCAAGATCGAGTCATCAGTAGAAGCGTGCTTCACCATCATTGCTCGCCCCAAGATTATATCCCGGAAAACATCAAGATCGATACTCTCATCGCGATGACAATATTTATAACCCTACTTTTAACAAGGAGTACGGGAGGTACCCGTCTGTCACGAGTCTGCCAGCACAAGGCACTGCCGTGGACGACCGCGACGAAACGAGGAAACACGACCATGTTCATGGATGAACTCGCACGGCGCATCGCCGAGAAGAACAGCCGCGTGTGCGTGGGCCTCGACCCGGCGTTGCAAGGCCAGGCGTCGATGCCACGGTTCCTGCTCGATGCAGCCAAGGACTCGCGATCCGATGCCATCCTGGAATTTAACGAGAGGATCCTCGAGGCAGTCCAAGACATCGTGCCGGCCGTGAAACCGCAGCTCGCGTTCTACATGGCATATGATGCGATGGACGCGTTGAAAAAGACCATCAAGAAGGCGAAGAAACTGGGGCTACTCGTCATCCTGGACGGGAAGTTCAACGACATCGGGAACACGAGCGACGCGTATGCCACGGCCGCGTTCGACGTGCTCGGCGCCGATGCCGTCACGGTCAACGGCTACCTCGGCACGGACTGCGTGGAGCCGTTCCTCAAGCGGCCGGGGAAGGGTATCTTCGTGCTGGCCAAGACATCGAACAAGAGCAGCGGGGAATTCCAGGATCTCTTCTCGATGCCCGTCGCCGACGCGCCGGCGGGGAAATCATCCACGCTGGTTGGCGATGCTGCCCTGGAGCGTAATTACGTCCGCATGGTCAAGCTCGTCGCGGGTTGGAACGAGCGATTCAAGGATCCCGGCCCGGCCACCTACGGGAAAGCGGGCGTCGTCGCGGGTGCCACGTATCCCGAGCAGCTGCGGGAGGTCAGGGCGCTGCTCCCCGGCGCGTTCATCCTCGTGCCCGGTTACGGCGCCCAGGGCGCGACCGCCGCGGACGTGAAGCACGGCTTCACCACCGATGGGTCTGGCGCTATAGTGAATTCGTCCCGGGCGCTCTTGTACGCCTACGCGCTATCGAAGAAGCACGCGTGCCCGGCCGTGTCCTTCGAAAAAGCGACCCGGAAGGAAACGGAGCAGATGCGGGACGAGATAAACGCCGCGCTGCTCAAGGCGTGAGATATCGAGTGAAAAAAAGGAAGGAAAAAAGATTTCTTGTCCAGCTCAGAAGCGGCCTTGCTTCTTGAGGTAGATCAAGATCGACGCGCCGACGAGGGCACCGATCGTGACGACGAGCAGGATGACCGCCCATGGCACCTCGGAATCCAGCGTCATGAAGATGCTGAACGTCGGGTCGTGAACGAGCGCGGAGCCGTCCCATTTGGGGTACGAGACACAATAGAACGCCCACGCCGAGCTGATGTCGAGGTATAGGCTCTGCGTGCGGAAGGCAGACTCGCCCTGGCTGATCGAGAAGTCGTCGTTGGCGATGTTCCGCTCGGCCTCGTACGCGAACTGGAACATGAAGAACGGGATGATCTGCGTCTGCGCGGGATACACGGTCGTGCCGCCTGTTCCCGTCGTGTACCCGGGCCCGGCGATGTCGATCTGGCCGAAGTAATCGGCACTGGATCTGTCCAGGAAGTCGAGCGTGCCGTCGGCGCGCTCGTACCAATCGGTCTCCTCGGACACATCGGGATTTGTCTCGCTCCGGTAACTGAAGTCGAATTTAAAGATGTGCGAGAAATACACGACCGCGAGGTTGAGGTTTTGGAGGGCCACGGGCAATGTACCAAAATCACCGAACTCCTGGTCGAGCTTGACCGTGCCCTTGCCGAAGCGAACCGTCTTCACGATGTTCCCGTCCTTGTCCGGCACGTTGACGTCCTCGAACGAGGGTTCAAACGTGAACCCGAATTTCAGCAATGTCGTGCTGAGTGGGATCGCAAAACCGCCAAGTCCCGCCTCGTAATCGTCCATACCGATGGGAATGGCCTTCAGCGTGGGGTTGTTGAACTGCACGCTCCACTTGACCGCGCCGCCCACGTTTGCAGGTTTGTTCATGGTCCACGGGCCACCGGTGCTGTTCAGATCGAGTTTATACCTGAACTCGTTGGTCTGGGGGAGGGTGACGTTCTTCGTCCCGTTAGCGTCGGTGTATTGCCAGTTAGTGGTCTCGTACGTGACCGTCGGCTTTCCATCGGGTAATAGAGGCCCTGCACCATCAGGATCGAGATCTTCATATAGTGCTCCGCCGAGCAAGTGGTGCTGCGTGAACGTGAACTTGATGTCGACGCCCTCGAGCAGGTTGCCGAGCATGTCCTCGGTAACGTTCCCGCCGGCCTGGCCGAAACCGAGCAGCGCGCCGAGCTTGCTCATGTTGATCGAGATCTGGAAGCGCTGGAGCCAGAGCTGGAACAAGTGGAAGAGGAAGCCGGAGTCATATGCGTCCCCGTCTACGATGTTGATGTTGGGGCTTGCCAGGTACTGCATATATTCGTCTGCCTGTGCCTCCGTGGAGAAATTCGGAAGGCCGGTCGGGGTCGGGATTGTAACCCAAGAAACGCTGTTCCATTGCCACCATTGTTTTGTTTCCTGGAAGTCCCCGTTCAAGTGATAGGACCAGTAATACGAGGGCTGGAAGATGATCTGCTCGTCGCCCGTGATGATGTCGTTGATGTGCACGAGCATCCAGGTGATGCATTCGGACGCCTTCTCGATGAGTTCTTGCGGGACGTCTTCCATGGAGCCGCCGTGCGCCTCCGCCCAGGCGATGCCCTCCTTGACGACCGCGAGCACCTTCTTGATGGCAGCGACGAGCGAACCGTCGTTGTCCCAGAGGATCATCACGACCAGCGCTTCTTGGCGGAAGGTGATGTCCACGTCGTAGGTACGATTCACGGCGACCCAGTACCGGTGCCCGAGGCTATCATAATACGGCACATAGGTCGAGTAGTAATCGCTGCCCGAGCGCGTGACGGTCGAGCTGTTGAGCTGGGACGCGTTGGCGCTGAACACGTACACGTTCTGGCCTGGGAGCATCTCCTGCTCTTCGAAGTTGAGTATCTGGTCAAACATCAAGGTGAAGATGCTGCCCAGAACGTTTCCTTGGAACCCTTCTATGCCTCCGAGCATGCCACCGATGGTGCTGCCAACGCCCGAGGGGTTGGAAAAGAGGTTGCCGAAATCTTGGAACTGTTGGGGCGTCACGTCCGCTTTCGCCGCATTCATGTACATGCCGGGCACGACAACTGCCGAAACGGCGATGACGGATAGCAGGAGAAGGGTTGTTCGTTTGTTCTTGTGCAT
>JAUQYZ010000342.1 GCA_030587475.1 Candidatus Sigynarchaeum calidifontis | reverse complement strand
CGAGCTCGTCCCGATCGTTCATGGCACGGTTGATCTCGGCCGCCAGTGCCGCCTTGATGCGATTGATCTCGACCTTCTCGATGGTCGTGAACTCGTGGCCGCAGGTCGGGCACTCTGAATGCCCCTCGATCTTCCTGATGGACTCGCGGATCGTGTAGAACGCCCGCAGGCGAGCATCGACGCCTTGCTCGTGCCGCTTGATCGATTCCAGGGTTTCCATCTTCATCGGCGCGTCTTCCTCCGTGGTGGTGGCGGCCGCGTGGCACGTTTCACGAGCCGTTCGACGACGTCGGGCATTGCCTCGTATACCTTGTCTGCCCACGAGCCGCCTTGCTGCATCAACTTGATGATGGCTTGCTCGCTAGCCGACATGACGTCGACGTTGTCGTCGTAGATGTCGCCCAGCGCGTGCATGATGCTCTCGAACCCATCCGGCTCGAAGCGCAGGTACTTGTCATCGACCTGGTCGAGGTGCCAGCCGTGCCGGTCGTGCGAGATCGCGACGAGGGTCGATACCTGCCCCCACGTCTCCTCGAGATAGCCCTCGAACTCGATCGAGAACCTGTCCGTCGGCTTCAATTCGAGCGAGAACTCGACCGTCTTCATGACGCCGAACGTGACCACGTCATCGACGATCCGCATCGTCCATCTCCAGTCGTCAGGGTATTTTCCTTCGCGGATACAGATCATCGTCCCGTTGAGCCGGGGCTCCCAGTTCCCGCCTTCCAAGTGAAACTCGATCATTGTCGTTTTTTCCTCGTGTTGGTTGCCCGGCCGGGCACCTTGACGTGCCCGTGCTCTATACAAGCCAAGTGGCCGGGATGGATTAGAAAAAAAAATAAAGGTTCATAGCTCGATGATGTCGAACTTCTCGAGATCTTTGTTAAAAACGATCTTGGATGGCTCGGGATCCTCCTCGTACTGGTAAAAGCCATCCTTCAACTGCCGTTTGACATGCTTCGAGATGAAATCGAGAAACTTCTCTATCTCGCCCTCGTAATTCTTGATTTCTGCCTCGGCATGGAGCTTGAACCCGTCCAGATGTATCTTGAACATGCACGCCCTCGGCTCGTCCCAGAACGGGTGCGCTATCCGTGGCACGTCATCGACCTGCTCGTGCAGTAACGAGCCTGGCGCCGCGCTTATCGTTTTTCCACCGTTCCACCAATCCTTTGTTTCGAGATACTTCAACGCGGCAATGACTTCCCTGACCTGCTCGTGCAGTAACGAGCCTGGCGCCGCGCTTATCGTTTTTCCACCGTTCCACCAATCCTTTGTTTCGAGATACTTCAACGCGGCAATGACTTCCCTTGACGTGTCAAGAACTTCTCTTGACGTGTTCTTCAACATCACGTCGATCCGAAACTTCGTGTACATTCCCATGATACATCATCTACTCGTTTTCCTGCTGCAAGCCACCCGTGCGATCGTGCTCGTCTTGAGCATTCATCATGCCGATATATTCGGCGCACGTCGAGCAATATAATGGCTCGTCATCACCACTTAATTTGACGCAATAATGGAACGAATGCACGCTAAAATCCTCGCCTGTCATGATCCCACCTCCTTGTCCAGCAATTCCAAGGCGGTGATCTCGAAGTAATGGCGATCCTTGAGCGGCATCGTGAACCAATAACCGGTGACCCGCACGCGAGCGCCGATGAGCACCTGCCAGGATCCATCATCCCCCTTGAGGCCCGTTATCTCGTGGACCTTCTTGTCGATGAGGTACACGAGCTTGGTGCTCGCCCCCGCTTTCACGTTCGGGTTCGGGATCTTCTCGTCAGGCTTGACTCGAAAAAAACCATAGTACCAGTGCGAGTCATAATCCTGTACCGTGCCGGTAAAGGTGATGCTTGTTGGCATGGTTTTTTCACTCCCCGGACTTGAGCATCGCCTCGGCATCGGCAAGGGTGATGCACGTCTCGCCCCGATCGTAGCACGTGGCGATGGCCGCCGCGAGCTTGTCGCACGTCTCCAACGCGTGCACGATGATGGACGTGTCGTGCGTCGAGTACCCCGCGAGGTCGATCGTCGCCGCCGTGGCAAGGCGATCGCGGGCCTTCTTGCTGAGCTGGCGTGGTTTTTCAGGGTTCTTGTCCATGATATTTCACTTCCTTTTGACTTGATCGGTCGCCCGCGCGGGCGTTGAACCCGCGGTTAGAAGCTGGCGATAGTTTGAAAAGAAAAAAGAAAAATGGGGTTTTATTCGGGCTTGTGTTGCTTGCAAAACCACGGTGCTGGATTCGGGCCACCAAAAGCCGTGCCCTCGGCAAGATATTTGCCACAGACACGGCAGTGCTCGTGCGCGGGTTCCGCGTCGTGATTTTCGACCATGATCATCACGCTGTTACAATGCATGAGTGTTGCCCCGCCGATATCACGTGGGGAAACCTGCACGAATTCCGCGCCGCATTTTCTACAGATGTAGTTTGCCACGTTTTTTCATCTCTATTGGGATAACCTACCCGTTTTTGAAAAAAAAGGGGGGATGGGAGGTATTGAAACCTCGTTTATACGAACGGGCAGTTAACCCCGTCACGTGAGTACACGCACTTCCCGTTCCAATCGCCGGGCATGGCCTTGCACAAGCCCTCGTGCCCCAGCGAGCACGGGGCGGGGGTGTACTCGCCCGCGAACGGGCAATCGACTCCATCTATCCCGTAGGAGCACTTCCCGTTCCACGCGAGGAGGCTTTTAACCTCCTCGCAGAGGGATTTTCTCTTGCATTGCATGAACTTCACTCGTTTTTGTTTTCCCGGCGTTTCCGTGTCCCCGGCCGGGCGGGGGAAAGATTACTAACCCTTGATTTAAAAAAAGGGGGTTAGGAGGTGTTGAAACCTCAATAGATGTCCGGGCCCTCTTCAAAATCATCTTCACTTGCCTTGGCCGGAGCCTTCTTCTCGACCGGACGCCCGTCAGCCATGGCCCTGGCAATGGTAGAGACCATCTGATCCCGCGTCCAGCTCTTCTTGAGACCAGCACCAGGATACTTGTCCATGAGCTCTTGCTTCGTCCCCTTGATCGAAGCCGAGATGCTCGTGATCTTCGCCTGCCGCTCGGCAGCACGGGCGGCAATCTCTGCCTGGTATTTCTCCCGGGCGGCCTTTTGCTCGGCCTCCTTCCGCTCCGCCTCTACCTTGATCTTCGCCAACCCCGTCACCTTCGTGGCTTCCCACGTCGCATCAAGCTCTGCCTTGATGCCCAGCACATCGGCAAGGCGTTCCTCGGACGGGTGCCAGAACGTGCCCGAAAACGACCGGATCGACGAGCCGTATCGCATCTTCTCCTGGCCCGTGGCCGCGGCACCGCGCTTGATGTCGATCCACGCGGTGATGATGGCCCCGGCGTTGGCTTCGATGAACGCGATCTCTTCCGGCTTGCAGTTGCAGTACGAGAACGTAATCCCAGCCTGGCGCGCGGCGTTGGCCGCGTGCTCCACCTCGTGAAATTCCGGGGTGGCAAGGATCATAGCATGGTTTTCGGCGTTCCTGCGCTCGATGATCGGCGCGTTGAGCTTGTTGGCAACATCAGCAGGAGCATAGTACGAGTCGTAGTGCGTATCGTAGTCGTGATCTGCACGCCAGACACCCTCCAGTCCCGCTATCTCCGGGGGTGCCGTGAACTTAATCAGCTGCACGAAACTGGAGCCGCTTATGTGACGCCAATGGCAGATCTCGTCGATCTTCTCGAAGTGGATGTCCCTCTCTGGGATGCACAAGACGACCTTGCCCGCGAGCCACGATTCCTCCTTGGCCTTGATGGCAGCCGCTGCTTCCCTGGCTTGCTTCGCCGCGGCTTGCTGTTTCTCCTGTTCTGCCTTGCGGAACGATTGTACCTGCTCCGCGATCGTCTTCCCGGACGTGAAATCGATCTTCAGCCCGTCCAGGATGATCTCGTAGCCGAGCTTGCTGGCCTCGATCAGGCCGGGCTCGCTAATCCGCCAGCCCGGCTCCGAGTCGAACATGTCGAATTCCTCGAGGTCGTCGGCGCTGTATTTCCACATGTGCTTGCTCAACACGGGCCAATCTTGGCCCGTTATGGGCTTGTTCCACCCGATCACGAAGCTCCCGTTCGATTGCGGGGGGCTATTCAGGATCGCCCCCGCTGGAGGAGCCGGGCGGGGCAAGCTCTCGACACTTGCGTTGATTTGTTTTGCCGTTGTCTTCACTCTCGTGTTGATAAAATGCCTTCACGCGGGCCTGTATAATGTTGCAGCCCGTCGTGATGATTAATCTATTGTTTTTAACAAGGAGATAAAAAAAAGATGCTTTACCAGGCCTGGTAGCCCGGGCTCGAGACCGTGATGGTTTTCATCGCGTAGTCGATCGAGACGCGGGGAAATGCCCCGTGATAGAAGTGGATCGCCGTGGCGAAGTCCTCGGCATCGAACGCTTGCTGGAACGTGAACGTCGCCGAACACGAACCTTTCCACCACTCTTTATTTTGGTGCGCGGAGAACACCTTGTCGAACTTCGCCTGGAGCGTTTCGAGCTCGGCAAAGGTGAGCATCTTCTCGAACGTGATGAGCTTGCCCATCGCGATCGAGATCTTGTATTCAAAATGCGCCATGTGGGTCGGGGTCGTCTTGGGGACGGTGATGGTGATTTCCGTACCGTCCTCTGCCGTGATGGTACCTGTCTGGGTTCCTTGCATGATATATTCACTTTAATCAGTTATTGCACGCACCGGGCGGGAGTTGGACCCGCGATGATGCTCCGGTTCATGGTTTGAAAGAAAAAAAAAGTTTTAGGACTGGCTCTTTGCCAGGACGTCGAACATCGTGCCGTGCACCTGCTCCTTCTGGCACGGGGAGACGCGCTTGTCGGGGCAGCAAGCACAACAATAGTCGTTGCAGTACAAGCCATTGAACGCTGGTACAGTGGTGATGCTCAGACCGCAACCGCCGAAACACTTGTGAGTTTCTGCCATTTTACTCGCCTGTTAATTGGTATTCTCGCATCGTTCGGGCGGTGAAACCCGCGATAACGATTATGGTTGAAAAAAATGTAATTAAGGGCCATACTCGCCCAAGTGGTTTATCGACGAGTCCTTGTCGGCACCAAGGAGCCCGTTCGCTGCCTCCTCGTCCCTCGTCCCGCGATCGATGCTCATTCGAGCATCGATTCGAGTGCCGCGACCTGTACCGCGGCTTCGCCGCGCTCGTGACAGGCAGCAATGCACGCGATGATCTTGTCGCGGACATCCAGGACATGGGCTATCGCGGCATCCATCGTGCCACCGCGTGCCAGCTTGATCGAGAACAGCCGGCCGCGCGTGGACTTGCTAAGCTGGTTCGTCATTTGATACACGTTCCGCCCGCGGGGGCACGTGATACCCCGGTATCAAAATCGCGAGCATGAATTATAAGAAAAAAATTGATTTCAGGCACGGCGGTTGAAGATTGTCTCGCGGGATGGATTATCATCGATATCATGTGGATCATAATCATATACCACCATCGTCGCGACGCGATCCGCATCATCTTCATTTTTACCTTCTTGTACCAATTTATCCTTGAGCCGCTTGTATTTTTTCCAGCGGCATTCATCATCACGCTTCTTCTTTTGCTCTTCTCGTCGCTGTTGCTCCCGTTGTGCCCGCTGGGCTCGTTTTTCCGCGTGCGCGGCATCGAGAGGTGGTGCTATGGTAGCACTTTTTGACGCTTTTTTTGAAGCATGCTTCGGCCGCTTCAGTTCGCAATTCCGTTGCTCCTTCTTGCTCCGGCAGCAGTTCGAGCAGCCCATCTCGACCACGACCCCGCCCCAATCCAAGCAAAACACCCGTGATCCGAATACCACCCATGCTCGTGAATGATGGCCACGCGGTGCTGCTGTTCATCTTCTTTTTTCAGTTGCACGGTAGCACCC
>JAUQYZ010000321.1 GCA_030587475.1 Candidatus Sigynarchaeum calidifontis | reverse complement strand
AGGGATTCAGCGTTTTGCACGGAAACCTTTCCACCGAGTTGATCGACCCTCGAGATGAAGTCCTTGACATTCCTCGCCACGTTCTCCCTCCCGAGGAAGTCGCTCCTGTTGATCTTCACGGATCCTTTCATCATTGCAAAGAGGAGGAACGCCACGACGAACGAGCCGATGACCACCACGAGCAAGAGATCGCCCGAGGCGATCCCTGCCATTTCCGGCGCGATCGCGGTCCAGTCCGATGCGGATGATACTTGCATTTCCATGCCATACATTAGCAAGCCTTCCCTGAAGAGCAATTTGCTCAAGACCGTCGGCACGTCCGTGTCCAACGCATAGAAGAAATCCACGAGGTCGTAACCTTCCTGGGCGAGATACTCGAATAATAACGCTAAATTGTTTGGATCGACGGTAAGATTAAGGTTTATTACCATGGCCTCAAGTTTTGCCCCCGCGGTTTCTGGATCGTCAAGGCCAAGCGCGGGACCTAAGACATTTGGAAGATTCGCCGGGTCACTCACCCCGAGCTGGGCCATGAACCTCGCCATGGTGTCGTTGTTCACCGAATGATTGTAATAGATCTTTGGATCCCCCGGCATTTCGAACGCGCTGGGATTGATCGTTCCTCCCGACGAGACGTCGATGCAAGGGAACGGGCTCATGAACGCGCTCATGTCAAGCGGGAGGGTCAATGGGGAGCTTCCAAGATACGCCGTGAGCTCGAGTTTCAAGTCCCCGAGGATCGCTTGGAACGGATCATCCCCGCCGGTCGGGCCGCCCAGTGCATCGAGGAGGACATTGAAGAGAACTTTGTTCGATGCCATCGAGGTGAACATGTACATCAAGCCGCCGGTCTGCATCCGGCTCCCGGTCAAGTACAGGTGCACGTATTCCACGGGATGCTCGGCGTTCAAGATATACTGGCGGAAGGAACCGCCCGTGCCCAGGATGCTATTCTTGTACTTCGCCGTGATCTTTATCATCGGCACGACGAGTTGCATGGTCTCGTCTACGAGGTTGTTCTTGTTCACGGTCCCGTCTGCGTTGTAGTACCGCAGATCCGGGCCCGTGCCGCGTTCGAACGCGTCGGAAGCGGCTTCCTTCAATGGAAGGCCGACCTCGATCCAGAAATCGAGCGTCGCGGTTTCTTCCTTTGTCGGATCAAGGGGCGCCCCCGGCTCGCCCGTAAAATTCGCCACGGAGATGTCGATGAAATTGAACTGCGCATTTCCAACACCCGGGACGATGGCGAGCCGCGGCATGATCATGTAAAAAGCGACCAAGGGAAAGGCCGCGATGATCAACCCCAGCAAAATGATCTTTTGTATTCGATTGAAAATGTCTGACCCTGCTGCCATGTTCGCTCTACCTTTCTTTTGGAGCCGACAAGCCCGAAAAATTAGCATGCGGAAGCGCAGCCACGCGCCACGGGAGAACATCACGCGCGCGCGATTGCCCAAATATACATCACTCTGCACGCATTGCGTCTCCCGGCCGCGTCTATTCCGTCATCCAAAATCGAAAGGGGATCTGGTGGACAACCCGTGGGTTGAACGCGTGCTTCTTGCCATTTTTTCGACCGTCGGCTCGTCTTACTTCAAATCCTTCATGCCCGGTGACACGTGATAACATATCTACCACGGGACATGATCATGCTAGCTTCGATTCGTTAGATATATATAGCTTTCGCACGAAGGGCGCTATATCCACCTTTTTTTAACTCGGAGCTGGTTGAGGAATCACGTCCCGTCGGAACGCGCTCGTCGTGAAGAACATGAGAGTTATTTTCTCGCCATTTCAAGGGCATGCCACCGAGCCCAGGGAATTAAAGCGACCTGGTGGAGCGGCCTTGTATTCCCGCTCTGTCGCCTTGAAATCTCTCGGGGCTTGCCTTTCTCGTGGCGAGCGCGGCAAGATATAAATAGTGCACGGGAGGAAATAGAATTTAACCTCAATTATATGCAGCGTGAGGATGACATGACACCTAAAAAGCTGAGTAATATCGCCACTGCCCTCATCGGGATTGCGTTAGTGCTCCCGGTTTTCATCGCTGTCCCGATGCTCGGCATGGGGTACAAAAATGTTTCGATCAACGCCACTCTTATTTCGAGCCAGGTGCCACAAACGGGGGTTGGATTCCAGCCCGGCGCCATAGTGGGACCCGGCAGCGCCTACCCCAAGTTTCTCGTTGCACCAAACGGGACGGGGTTTTGCGTGTGGCTCGAAACCAAGGATATTTTAAGCACGGACGGTACCCACGTGTTCATCGGCAGCGTGGAAAACGCGACCACGAACATGACTATCAAGATCATGCAAACCACGGCCCCTGTTTACAGCGCTAACGGTTGGAAGTCGTGGAATCTGACGGCCATCAAGACCTTGAATTCCGTGTACCAGCTCTCCCACCGCGGTTTCCTGGACGCGGCCTTCGACAAGTCAGGCAAGCTCTGGGTGTTCTTTTCCAGCCAGGTGGTAGAAAGCGGCCCCAATTTTCTAAAAATGGTACCAAAGATCTGGGACGGCGGCTCAACGTTATCCCCGGTCACGAGCGATCTGGTCGTCCTGAACTGGACGTCCGGATTGGCGCCCCTATCGAGCGACGGCATGGGCGTGTCCATCGCGTCGCGTGGAGCTGCGGGGCAGATCCTCTTTGATAAGGACGGGGGCAGGCATCTTCTCTGGAACAACGGTAGAGAACTCTGGTACAGGTGTAATTCATCGGGCGTTCCCCAAAAACTGGCAACTGCGGATTACATGGGCGAGTGCTCGATGGCCATCAATAGCACGAAACACTTGATCGTGGTTTACGCGGCGGGCAACACCACGGTCTCGAACAAGGTCATCTATAGCCGGACAGCGACGTGGGCCAACATGTATACGGACTTCAACACGCCCGTGGCCATATCAAGTGATGCGGGCAAGGAATGCCTGACCCCCTATGTTTTCGTGGACAGCAGCAACACGCCACACTACTTGTGGTCGGCCAAGGAAGACACGACCACGCACCGCTACGTCGTCAAGCTCAAGCGTGGCAGCAACCCGGCCGTGAACATTTCCACGGATTATGGCGGCTTGGTGGCATCGCCAAACAAGGCAATGGCGTGGAAACCATGCGGCGCGTATTACCGGGGCAAGCTCAACATCTTCTATGCCGACAACACGACCTTCACGGGCATCGGAGGCGGCGATCAATTTAAAACGAACATTCTGTGGCAATCCTACAGCAACCTGGGCGATCTATCGAACAACAAGGCGGTCGTCTTGAGCAACCAGGAATCCTATGACGACCTGAACCCGAGTATCGCACTGCCGATCAATACCGATTACGATGACATGTACGTCATCTACGGTTCATATGGCTCGCTCCAGCGGGTCAATATTGTCAACATCGACGAGGTCGCGCCGTCCATCACGGTTACCTCGCCGTTACGGACCGAAGTCCCCTTGTCGTACACGCTAACGTTCACGGCAAGCAATGCACACGACCTGGCGAATATAACGGTCAAGTGCGGCAACTATGAACTGATATTGGATCCAGATGTTCGTGCCGTCGACTTGCCGGCATCATTGCTCGTTCGCGAGTCATACCCTCTCCTTATCGAAGCGATGGATGATGTCGGGAACAAGTATCAATTCATCGGGGTCTTGGAATTCACCAGCATCCCGCCGGAACTGATCATCACGATCGCCGTTGTTGCAGGAGCAGCCGTCCTCGTCGTGTTGGTGCTCTTGTATTACAAGAAAAACAAGGAAAATTTGATGCGCCGGGGTCTTGGACTGAAGATGGGCGGCAAGCCCGCGGAGGAAAAGACCTGGGGCGAAGAGGGCGCAGAGGAAGAAGAGGCGGGCGGTGGCGAAGAAGGTTCCGTTGACTTGAAAAAGGACTTGAAGAAAGTCGACATGTAGGGTACCAATTGAATAAATCAACTCTTTTTTATTTTCTCGACAAAATCCCGGGCGTGATGCTGGAAGCCCGTCGATCACGTTTATTTCACGCGTTTCCGGAGAAGCAGCCTAACGACCATTGGTGCAAGCCGTTCGTCCCGTGGCTAGCTGTATCATCTCTTCCCCGAATCTCGAGATCTCGCACGGCCGTGCGACCACATATCACAGACGTTAGATGCAGCACGGGAAGGGTTTCTGTCGAGCATGAGCATGAATAATGAGGGTTTTCTAAACAAGCTTGGCAAATAAATCGTTTAGAATCCCTTGCCGGTGGCAGCCAGCACGGAAACCCGCGATTACATCTACGACCCGGGCATATCAAAAAACCTCGGCCGCGATGCCCCGATTTCGCGAGCCGAACTCGAAGCGAGCGTCCGGAAGCGGGAGATCGTCTATCTGATCAAGGTTTGCTTTGAGAGCCTCCTGTTCTCGACGATAACTGACCGTGGTTCCGGTTGAACGTGATGGCCAATGATGCATCATACGGCGCTAGAACAAGCCCGTCGCTGCGAATCAAGAGGAGACCTGCGTTCGGCACTGGGAATATATATCTGCAACAGATATAAGTACCTTGTAAGGTTCGATTGACAACGCGCGGTAGATGATTGAATGAAATTGAAACGTCATGTCGTGATATCGGTGTTCGTGCCACTCGTGGTCCTCATGTCGGCGATTGTATCTCCTGTTGCTGCCACCACTTATAAGAAAATGAGCACCGTCCACACCCTCGTGGAGAGCGGTTTTTCAACGCGTGTCACGCTCAGCGGAAACCTCTATGATTATGCTGTCGCGTGGGATACAGCGGGAGCCGTGCACGCCGGCCTTTGCCCGCGCGACGAGCTCGAATCAAGACATGGGATTCCATTTTCAACGGAATTCGATTATTCCGCACCGGCGGGTTGGGAAAAACCAGCAGTGCCCTCGATCTTGCTGCTCGAGAACGGGACGGTCTGCATGCTGTTGAAAATGAGGGATACGACGTCGGAGAATAACCAGCCATCTATCGTGTTCGTCAAATCAAGCAACAACGGCACGTCCTGGAGCGCGCCCGTCGTGGTCACGCCGGCGGCGATAGCCAACGGCACGTCGTGGGATTCGTTGCGGAACCCTTGCCTCTTGCAACTGAACTCGACCCATCTCATTGCGATGTGGGCCGATGCACGCATTGCTGACGTGCCCAACGGCTTGTACTCGATAATGTACAGCTTATCGGGGAATAACGGGACGAGTTGGATCCCGCCCATCGCCATGTTCGAAAATTGCACGAATTACTTCAACGCGATCAAGACACGAACGGGTCAAGTTCTCGCGAGCATGGTCTTTGAAAAGGCAGATTACCGGCCCGGAAAGACGGTCACGCCGTACAACATCTACTACGTCGACGTTCCTACGAATGGCTCCGCGCTCGACAGCACCGAACCCAGACGCCTATATCCAGACGCTAACTACAATACTTGCTATATGGAACAATTCGACAACGGGGATTTCCTCTTGACGGTAACGGAGAACCTCGTGCTGGCATACAGAACCTCAAGCACCTACTCGGGCTTGTATAGAATTTCCGATTCCGTTCCATATGCTTTCCTGGGCTTGTACATGGTCGGACCGAGCACGGCCTTGTGCTTTTTTATGGCCGATGGAAAATGCAGGTATGTCTACCTGGATCAATTCATCGAGAGTAATGATGGTCCGGGATTGACCAACGAGCAGATTCTCCTCATCGTCATTGCCATCGTCATCGGCGTTCAAGTCGGGTTGTGCGCCGTCCATGAGATCAAGAAACGTCGCGCGCGGCGCGGGAAGGGCACCACCCCGGAACCAGCTGCCGGTCTCGACGCGTCGCCGAGACAAGATCCGCCAGAAAAAGCATCCACTAATGCCAAGACCGAGATCGAACCCCCGACCTCAACGGATGCAGACGAAGAGCAGGACGAGCAAGAGTCCGATAAGAAAGCTAAACTGCGTGGATAAAACCATGTTTTATTTCTTTATCTTGTGAGCGCGACAAAAATGGGAAGGCATTCACGATGATCGCTTGTTTTATTCAACCATCTCTGCATTTCATTCGTATGTCTTCCGTAAACCGTCTTGTAGCTTAGTATGTGGTTCCCAACCCAAGACTTGTCGCAATTTCGTGTTGTCGCTAAACCGCCCTCGTATACCTTGCGGCGCGTCGGGATTGTATCTCTTTTTAATGCGCATCTTCGAAATAGATATGATGTTATCTATCAGGTCGTTGATGCTCACGATGCGGTCGGATCCGATGTTCAAGGGCTCGCGGTGATCCGATGCCATGAGCCGTAGAATCCCTTCGAGGCAATCCTCCATGTAACAGCATGATCGCTTTTGATTCACATCATCCACCGGCTCACAAGGCTGGAATGTGCTAACCGGTGTACTTTCTGTGCGGATCACGTGATCTACAAGAAAGTGTGCGGGCTCAGGAGTCTAGAAAACGTTGTTGTGGAGATAGAATAGTTGACAAAAAGACGATGTCATAATTATCTTTTTCTTCGATGCCGCCTTTTTTATCACCCTTATACACGTGACGCGGATTTGCGAGCATTTCCTCCAGAAAAAACTTCATTTCTTGTGGGCATGTAGTGGGGGTGTGAACAGCATCACCAAGGATTTGCTCTTGCTCATAAAGAGAGCCGGCTGCATCCTCATCTCCTTTGGCTTCGAATCCGGGAGCCCAAGCATCTTAATGCGAGGCATGATCAAGATTGTATCACGGTAATTGTAGCAGTTACCGATCGTTAAAATCAGCGAGCAAGATGCTAAAAATTGCTGCACGCGAGCGACAATTACTGGTAGGATATATGTTATGATCCATCTTAGGATGTCGCTATTTCGACCATCTAACTTGTCGCTTTTGTTGAACGCTGCCTGAGGCATCCATCTTATTTGTCGCCAGTTTTGACCTGAATTCCCCCCGACAAGATTAGCTGAACCGCGACCAAGCACATCCATGTAACATGTCGCTCGTGCTCTTCAGAATCCGTGCGTCCCAGGCATGTCATCCTCGTCGTCCTTGCTTTTGAAAGGTATGCACGAGAGCCTCCGAATACCGAACCG